>NZ_JCASIH010000002.1:0-421305 GCF_059685935.1 Telluria sp. ZT3P39 | reverse complement strand
GAGCTTGCGTAGTCAGGAAGACTTGGCCATGCGTGCGCAGATCGTCAGGATCAACGCGCTGCATCGCTGGGCGCCTGGAACGGTGAAGATGTGGCATCTGCTGCGAGCAGAAGGTCTCAAATGCGGCAAACACCGCGTAAGAAGGCTGCGCAAGCTGGAGAATATCCAGACGACCCGCACCAGGCGATTCCGTGTCATGCAAGCGATGGAGCGTGTGCAGCCGCCGGCGCCTGACCTGGTTAAGCGGGGTTTCAAGGTCAACGCTCCAAACACGATTTGGGTAGGCGACATGACGGCGCTGCGTACCAAGGAAGGCTGGCTTCATCTGGCCATCGTGCTGGACTTGTATGCGCGGCGTGTCGTGGGCTGGTCGTTGGATACGACGCAGGCTACGACACTGCCGATGGCGGCGTTGAACATGGCCCTGGCGCAGCGAAAACCCAATGCCGGCCTGATCTTCCACAGCGACCAGGGAACGGTCTACGCATCGCATGATTATCGTGGCTTGCTCCAAGCGCATGGCGTTCTACCCAGCATGAGCCGCAAAGGAAACTGCCACGACAATGCTGTCGCGGAAAGCTTCTTTTCGAACCTGAAGAACGAAGTCATGCACGATCGATTGTTCGGATCAAGGGACGAAGCGAAAGCAGCGGTCAGCAACTACATTGAGGTGTATTACAATCGGCAGCGCTTACATCAAACCTTGGGCTACCAAACGCCCGTCGCCGTCGATGCAGCATTTCGCTGTACCTAAATAACTTGTCCAGAATATCCGGACCACCTCAGGTCTGACTTTTAGACACGGGCTCAACCAGGGTAAGGCTAAGCTCGTGTCCGAATGTCAGACCTGACCCCGAAGTTGCTTTCCGGCGACCTCGATCAGCCCCCTGGCGCCACCGCCTGCCTGCCGGAGGCCGCCACCGTACCCGGCGCCTGCGTCTCCGGATTGAGCACCACCTGCACATAATTCTGGTCGTTGAAATAGCGCTTCGCCGCCGTGCGGATCTCGTCCGCGGTCAGCGCCGCGACCTGCTTTTCGATCTCCAGGATCGAGGCCGGGTCGGTGCCTTCGCTCAGCGCCGTCTGCAGGTGTCCCAGCCAGTAGCCGTTCTCGCGCAGCGAGCGGCGGTGGTTCTGGATCCAGTTGCTCTTGACTTTGTCCAGGTCGGCCGCGTCCGGCCCCTGGGTTTGCAGGCGGCGGATTTCGGCAAACGTGGTGGCGATCACCTTGTCCACGTGCTCGGGTCCGGTCGGCAGGGTCACGCCGATCGAGTAATTCCCGTACGGGATCTTGCTCAGCACGCCGTTGGCGCCGCCGCCGTAGATCAGGGCCATCTGCTCGCGCAGCACGTCGATGATGCGCAGGTTGGTCACTTCCAGCAGGGCCGACAGGCGCAGCTGCTCGGCTTCGGTGAATTCCGCCGGACCCGTGAAGGTCAGCGAGATCGTGCTCTTCGGCTCCGAGCCGCTGCGCACTTCGCGCTTGACCACGCCCGTGCTGGGTCGCATGCCGACGTCGCGGTAGGCGACCGGCAGGTCCGGCGTCGGCAGGCTGCCGAGGTAGGCGGCCAGCAGCGGCTTGATGGTGTGCAGGTCGAAACTGCCGACCAGGATGAAGGTCAGGTCCTTCGCGCTCGAGAAGCGCTGCTGGAAGATGTCGATGCTGCGGTCGAGGTCGATCTGCTCGTATTCTTCGGGACGCAGGGTGCGCGGCGCGCGCGGGTGGTTGTTGTAGAGCGCGGCCATCACGGCGTCGCCGAAGTGCACGCCGGGCTGCGAGGTCTGGTTGCGTGCCTGCTCGGCCTGCTTGCCGACATAGGAGCGGAACAAGGCTTCGTCGCGGCGCACGCCGTGGAATTTCAGCCAGGTCAGTTGCAGCATGGTTTCGATATCGGTCGCGCCCGAGGCGCCGACCACCACGTCCGTGTAGTTGGCCAGGCCGACGTTGACTTGGGCCGCCTTGCCGGCGAGGATCTTGTTGATGTCCAGCGGGGTGAAATCCTTCACGCCCATGCTGGCCACGATGGCATTGGCAAAGCGCGCATTGAGCACGTCCTTGTCCGGGAACAGGCTCTGGCCGCCGAAGCGGGCCGCGCTCATCATCACCTGGTCGTTGCGGAAATCGGTGGGTTTCAGGATCACCTTGACGCCGTTCGACAGGGTCAAGCGGGTCAGGCCCAGCGCCTTGTCCTGGGCCTGGGACACGATCGTGCCAGGCTTGGTTGGGCGCTCCATCAGGCGCGCGGCCAGGGTCTTTTCGTCGCGCGCGCTCACCTCGGCGCGCTGGGCCGCCGCCACCGTGGCCAGCAACTGCTCGCCGCGCGGGGTGTCGGGGCGGGTCACGCCCGTGTACAGCACCAGCTTGCCCGAGTCGGCCGGAATGGTGCGGCGCGCATAGGCATTCATTTCTTCCAGCGTGATGCCGGGCACCAGCTGTTTGACGTAGCGGTATTCGGTGTCGATCCCGGGTATGGCTTCCTGCTGCAGGAAAGCGCGGATGTATTCGGCTGCATAGGTGCCGGAATCGCTCTTGGCGCGCTCGTTCCAGGCGGCTTCGTAGGTGCGCATCATGTTCTTCTTCATCTGCTCGAGCTCGGTCGCACCGAAGCCGTGGCGGCGCGCACGCTCGTTTTCCTCGACCAGGGCGGTGAGGGCGGCGTCCGCCCCGCGCGGTCCCAGCGCGGCCGAGGCGTTGTACGAGCGGTAGCGCGGGGTCAGCTTGCCGAGCGAGCTGTTCGCGCCCATGAAGGGCGGTTCGGGCAATTGGGCCAGTTCCTGCAGGCGCTGGTTGAGCATGGCGGAAAACAGCGCCTGCACCAGGTCGTCGCGGTAGGCGCGGATTGTGCCGGCCTCATGCACCGGCTGCACCGGGTAGCGGATCAGGATGGCGTTGCCGGTGGCTTCCTGGTCCGTGACGACCAGCGCCTTGGTGGCCTGGCGCGCCGGGATCTCGGCGTAAGCCCGTGGCCGCGATGGCTGCGGATTCTTCAGCTTGGCGAAATGCTGCTTGACCAGTTGCTCGGCGCGCGCCGGGTCGATGTCGCCGACCACGACCACCGCCATCAGGTCGGGGCGGTACCAGTCGCGGTAGAAGCGGCGCAGCGCCTCGGGCGTGAAATTGCGCAGTACCTCTTCGGTGCCGATCGGGAGGCGCTCGGCATATTTCGAGCCGTTGAAGATCTTCGGCATGATCTGCTTGCTCATGCGGTCCGAGGCGCCTTTGCCCAGGCGCAGCTCTTCCAGGATGATGCCGCGTTCCTTGTCGATGTCGGCCGGATCGAAGCTGACGCCGTGGGCCCAGTCTTCCAGCACCTGGAAGGCCTTGCCGACGTGCTCCGGCTTGTCGGTCGGGATCGGCAGGATGTAGACGGTCTCGTCGAAGGCCGTATAGGCGTTCAGGTCGGCGCCGAAGCCCACGCCGATCGACTGCAAATAGGACACCAGTTCGTGCTTGCGGAAATGGGTCGAGCCATTGAAGGCCATGTGCTCGACGAAGTGGGCCAGGCCGCGCTGGTCGTCGTCTTCCAGGATCGAGCCGGCCTTGACCACCAGGCGCAGCTCGAGCTTGCGTTCGGGGCGGGCATTGCGCTGGATGTAATAGGTGAGGCCGTTGGCCAGCTTGCCGACCTTGACCTGCGGGCCGACCGGGATCGGCGCATCCAGGCGCAGCGCGCCGGCGTCCCGGGACGCGGTCGCCGCAGCAGCCGCATGCGCAACATTCGCAGGCAAGTGCGCGCACAGTACGGCGACCAGGAGCAGGCCGCGCACGAAATTGTTGCTCATTTAGGGAACTTTTCTATAGAAGAGCACGCATTCTACCGCGCGCGCCCGGCGAAATATCGCCTGGGCCAGTGTTGACCCGGTGCGTGTTGCGTACAGGCAGCAATATTTAGATGGCAACGCGTCCCTTGGCCAGCAATTGCGCCATGTCGTGCACGGGCAGGGGCCGGCTGTACAAATAGCCCTGCATGACGTCGCAGCCGATCAGGCCCAGGAAGTCGCGCTGGCCGACCGTTTCCACGCCTTCGGCCACGACCGACAGCGACAGGCCCTGGGCCAGCGCGATGGTGGCCTGGGCAATGGCCGCGCTGCGCTGCTCGGTGGTGATGTTGCGCACAAACGTCTGGTCGATCTTGAGCTTGTCGAGCGGGAAGCGCGACAGGTAGCCCAGCGACGAATAGCCGGTGCCGAAGTCGTCCAGCGACAGCGACACGCCCATCGCGCGCAATTCGGCCATCTGCGCCTCGGCCACCGCGCTGTCGCCCATCATGACGCTTTCGGTCAGTTCGACTTCCAGGTAGCGCGGCGCCAACCCGCTTTCTTCCAGCGCGGCGCGCACGATGCCGCTGACCGAGCCGGCCTTGAACTGGTTGGCCGAGACGTTCACCGCGACCCGCACCGGTGGGAGGCCGGCGTTTTGCCAGGTCTTGTTCTGGAAGCAGGCCTGGCGGATCACCCATTCGCCGATCGGGTGGATCAGGCCGGTATCTTCGGCCAGCGGGATGAAGTCGCCCGGCGGCACCATGCCGATTTCCTCGCTGCGCCAGCGCAGCAGCGCTTCCATGCCGACCACGCTGCCGTCCAGGCGCGAGATCTGCGGCTGGTAGTGCAGGGCCAGCTCGCTGCGCTCGATGGCGCGCCGCAGCCGGCTCTCCAGCGCCAGCCAGCGCAGCGCCTGGGCATTCATCTCGCCCTTGAAGAAGCGGAAGCCGTTGCGTCCCGACTGCTTCATGTCGGTCAGGGCCGCGTCGGCCGACTTGAGCAGGTCGCCCGCCGCGTTGCCGTCGCGCGGGAAGATGCTGATGCCCACGCTGCCGGTGACCACCACGTCGTGCCCGCCCACCTCGTGCGGCTGGGCGATGGCGTCGATCAGGCGGCGCGCGGCCAGGATGATGTCTTCGTTGTCGTGGCAGGCGGTGAGCAGCAGGACGAATTCGTCGCCCGACAGCCGCGCCAGCGTATCGGTGGGGCCGGCGATGGCGCCGACCCGGCGCGCCACTTCGCGCAGCACGGCGTCGCCGGCGCCGTGGCCCAGGCTGTCGTTGATGCGCGAGAGGCGGTCGACGTTGAACAGCAGCAGGGCCAGCTGGCCGTCGCCCTGGCGCGCCGCGGCGATCGCCTGCTGCAGGCGGTCGTTGAACAGCGAGCGGTTCGGCAGCAGGGTCAGGGCGTCGTGGTTGGACAGGAAGTCGAGCTTGTGGTGCGCCGCCTTCAGGGCCGACAGGTCGGTGGAGACGGACACGTAGGCGGTGAGTTTGCCGGCCTCGTCGCGTACCGCGCTGATGCTGGTGCGCTCGGGGTAGACTTCGCCGTTCTTGCGGCGGTTCCAGATCTCGCCGCGCCACTGGCCATCGCGTTCCAGGCAATGCCACATGCTGCCGTAGAAGGCGCAATCGTGCCGCCCCGAGCGCAGGATGCGCGGGTTCAGGCCCAGCACGTCGGCTTCGCGGTAACCCGTGATCTGCTCGAAGGCCGGGTTCACGGCCACGATATTCGCCTCGGCATCGGTCATCATGATGCCTTCCTGGGTGCTGTCGAAGACCTGGCGGTTCAGCTCGAGCCGGTGCTGGCTCTCGCGCAGGGCGACGTCGGCATCGGCGCGGGCCAGGGCTTCGAGCTGGAGCTGGGCCGCGTGGCGCTGCACCACGTCGTACAGGTTCAGGTTTTCACAGGCCACCGCCAGCTGGGCGGCCAGGGCCGTGGCCCAGCGCTCTTCTTCTTCGGTAAAGGCCGGCGCGCCCGGATGGCGGGCGCAGTACAGCCAGCCGTGCGGGTGCTGCAGGTCGTGCACCTGCAGGCCGAGGAAGCTGCCCAGGCCGGGGTGGCAGGACGGCAGGGTGCCCAGGTAGGCGTCGCCCTCGACCAGGCGCAGCGGGGCGCGCGCGCGCAGCAGCATGCCGGGCAGCCGGGTTTCGTCCTGGGCGTGGCCGGCCAGCAGGTCCGGGTCGAGCGCCCAGGCGGCGAGGTGGCGCACGTTGCGCTCGTCGCGGTCGAGCAGGCAGAGCGCGGCGCAGTCGGCGTGCAGCACGCGGCGGGCGGCGTCGAGGAAGGAAGCGGCCAGGGTCTCGACCCGGCGCTCGCCGATCAGGGACAGGCACATGCGCTCCAGTTCCGTCAGGCGCGCGCACAGGTCGAAGGGCAATCCACGGTCGCGTTCTGCAAGCGCGACCGGCGGCGCCGGCGGGTTGCCTTCGATGACGCCGAGTTCGGCGTTGACGGCTTCGAGGATCTGGTGCGGGTCGGAAGGCTTGGGCAGCACGGTGGCCACACCGCAGCGCGCCGCCATGGCCTGGATCTCGCGCTCGGCGTAGACGGCCGAGAAGAAGATGATGCGGGTGGCCTGCAGTTCGGGGTCCTGGCGGATCTGCTGGACCAGCTCGTAGCCGTCCATGATCGGCATCAGGATGTCGGTGATGACCAGCTCGGGATGGTGGGTGCGGGTCAGGCCCAGGGCCTGGGCGCCGTCTTCGGCTTCGAGCAGGCGGTGGCCGGTATAGCCGAGCAGGGCATGGAGGAAGGCGCGGTTGCTGGGCCGGTCGTCGACGATCAGGATCGTGGCCATCAGCAGCGCTCCCCTGGCGAAGCGCTGCAGCGACTGCAAGATGATGGCACTACCGCCATGGCAACTCCGCGAAGGGGACCGGCGTTGCCGGGGAGCGCCCTCGGCGACATTTTTGGCCGCAATGTATTAATCATAATCTAGTCGAGCGTGGACATGCCATCTTGTTGCGTGCAGGATTGTGAAGCTTAACAATCCTGGGGACACAAATGTACGCGAATTATTGCTTGTTGCTGTTCGGCAACGTGCGTTGACGAAATCGCAGCACCGTGCCCGCTGATGGGCAGGCAGAGGGAGTCAGGTTGAAAGGCGGTAAATCCTTTAAAATAACGGATTACGCAAAACTCCTCCCGTTTCAAGGAATCCGCATGTCTATTTCCAGCACCGAAGAAATCGTTGCCGAATTGCGCGCCGGGCGCATGGTCATTCTCGTCGACGAAGAAGATCGCGAGAACGAGGGCGACCTGGTGCTTGCCGCCGACTTCGTCACCCCGGAAGCGATCAATTTCATGATCCGCCACGCGCGCGGCCTGGTCTGCCTGACGCTGACCGAAGAGCGTTGCGACGAGCTGGCGCTGCCGATGATGACCTCGAAGAACGGCACCTCCTTCGGCACCAATTTCACGGTCTCGATCGAAGCGGCCGAGGGCGTGACCACCGGCATCTCGGCGGCCGACCGCGCCCGCACCATCCAGGTGGCCGTGAACAAGGGCACGACCCCGGACGACCTGGTGCAGCCGGGCCATATCTTCCCGCTGCGCGCCCAGAACGGCGGCGTCCTGATGCGCGCCGGGCACACAGAAGCAGGCTGCGACCTGACCGCGATGGCGGGCCTGAGCCCGGCGTCGGTGATCTGCGAGATCATCAAGGAAGACGGCACCATGGCGCGCCTGCCGGACCTGATCGAGTTCGCGCAAGAACACAATCTCAAGATCGGCACCATCGCCGACCTGATCCATTACCGCAGCCAGAACGAAAGCCTGGTCGAGCGCGTGGCCGAGCGCCCGTTGTCCACGCCGTACGGCGAGTTCAAGCTGGTCGCCTTCCGCGACAAGCCGAGCGGCGCCGCCCACCTGGCGCTGGTGCACGGCGAGCTGGCGCGCGAGCGCGAAGCCCTGGTGCGCGTGCACCAGCCGGTCTCGATCCTCGACGTGCTCGGCAACTGCGCCTCGACCCACTCCTGGGACCTGGCCTCGGCCATGAAGGCGATCCGCAGCAGCGACTGCGGCGTGATCGTGCTGCTCAATGCCGGCGAGACCGCCGACGAACTGTTCGCGCAGTTCGCCCCGCGCGACGCCAGTCCACGCAGCGCGCGCGCCGCCTCGATGGACCTGCGCACCTACGGCATCGGCGCGCAGATCCTGCGCAACCTGGGCGTGGGCAAGATGCAGCTGCTGACCAATCCGCGCAAGATGCCGTCGATGACGGGCTTCGACCTGGAAGTCACGGGCTACCTGCCGCAGCCGGCCGGCGAGCGCGTCGCATAGCGCGTTGCGTAGCGCGCCGCCCGAACCGAACACACACTAATATAGAACCATACAAAGAGAAAAGAGGTCAGCCATGACGGTAGGAACTTTTGAAAGCAATATGGCAGGTGAAGGCCTGCGCATCGGCATCGTGCAGGCACGCTTCAACGCCGACGTCGGCCACGGCCTGCTGTCCTCGTGCCTGGCCGAACTCAAGCGCCTGGGCGTGGCGGATGAAGACATCCTCCACATCACCGTGCCGGGTGCGCTGGAAATCCCGCTGGCCCTGCAGAAGATGGCCGAGACCCAGCAGTTCGACGCGCTGGTCGCCCTGGGCGCCGTGATCCGCGGCGAGACCTACCACTTCGAGCTGGTCTCGAACGAGTCGGGCGCCGGCATCACCCGCATCGGCCTGGACTACGGCATCCCCGTGGCCAATGCCGTGCTCACCACCGAGAACGACGAGCAGGCCGAAGCCCGCATGGCCGAGAAGGGCCTGGAAGCGGCGCGCGCGGCGGTCGAGATGGCGAACCTGCTGTTCGCGCTGGAAGAGCTGCAGGCTGAAGAAGAATAAGGAAACACGCACATGAACGACAAGACTTCGCACGCCAACCCGAGCAAGAACCGCACCCCACGCCACCGCGCGCGCGAGTTCGCGCTGCAGGGCCTGTACCAGTGGCTGCTCAACAATGAAGCGGCCCGCACCATCGTCACCAATATCCGCGGCGCGCATGGCTTCGAGAAGGCCGACGGCGAGTATTTCGCCGACCTGCTCAACGGCGCCATCAGCACCTCGGTCGAGCTGCGCGAATCGATCTCCCCGCTGATCGACCGCAACGTCGCCGACCTGTCGCCGATCGAGCACGGCGTGCTGCTGCTGGGCGCCTACGAGCTGAAGAACCACCCGGAAATCCCGTACCGCGTCGTGATCAACGAAGCGGTCGAGCTGACCAAGTCCTTCGGCGGCATCGACGGCCACAAGTACGTGAATGGCGTGCTGGACAAGCTGGCCTCGAGCATGCGGCCGGATGAAGTCGGGGCCGATACGCGGCGTTGATCGTTACATCCCTCTATATATAGTAGAGAGAAGCCACCGGGGCCTTGTCCCGGTGGCTTTTTTGTTGGCGCGTGCATAGCCGCCCATAAAAAAACCACCGCAGCAGCAGTGGTTTCTCGATCCATCCATTCATCCAAACAACTTACAGCGTCGCCAGCGTCTCCGCCGTGTGGCTCTCGGGCGCGGCCGGCGCGGCAGCCGGCGCTTCCACCGGAGCGGCCGTCGGCGCGCTGGCCGGAGCCTGCTTCACCATGATCGGCGCGGGCAGGGCAGGCGGAGTGCGGGTCGGCACATTCTGGCCGCGCGCAACCTGCTTGAGGCGGTGGTACTCGGCCAGCACTTTCGAGCCGTAGCCCTGGTCGCTCTCCATGTCGGCGGCGCCGACATAGGTCTTGAGGCCGCCTTCGACCGAACCGGTGCGCTTGACGTAATCCTTCAGGATCAGGGCGCCGACACGGATGTTGGCGGCCGGGTCCAGCGCTGCCTTCTGGCCGCCGACCTGCTCGAACTTGTCGTGGTGGACTTTGGCCATGACCTGCATCAGGCCCTTGGCGCCCACCGGGCTCTCCGCGAACGGATTCAGGCCCGATTCGATCGCCATCACCGCCAGGATCAGCAGAGGGTCGATCTTGACCTCGTGCGCCGTCGTGTAGGCGGTCGAGACCAGCATGTTGGCGGCATCGCTGGCAACACGGTAGCGCTTGCTCAGCCAGGAGGTGACAAATTGCTGCTGCTTGCTGTTGCGGGCCGCGGTCTTGGCGCTGGCCGGGGCAGTTGCTTCGGCTCCGGCTTCGGCGACTGTCGCCGCGATCGGCGCGGCAGGCGCGATGGCAACGATTTCAGGCTGGGGATCCAGCACGTCCGAGACGTGCTTGGCCACGCCGTCGTTGGTATAGAGCAGCGCGAGCATCGCGATTGCCGAGAGACCGAATACGGTCAGGGTGTTACGTGCGGCATTTGCTGCGCCGCGTACTGCTTTGCCCATGGAAGACCAGCTCACTGGCTGGGTGGCCATGGATTGCACGAGCCTTGCGCTCGTGATGAAACGATGGATCATCGAATTCCCCTTGTCGCGGCAAAAAGATTCCCGTCACGGCGCTCATGGAAATTCGCGCTGTGTCTGGACTGATTGCCGTGCATCAGAAATATCGTAGGTCGCCGCCTAGCGGCCGACTAACGCCGTCATTGCTTTGCTTCAGCTGGTCGCCAGGCCCAAAGGGGGGTGGCAGATCCAGTGGCTCAACAACTGTCTCGGGGGTTGGGCAGACGCCCAGTGAGAACACTCCTTAAAATGTCATGTGGGGCCCCGACCCCGTGAATGCATGAGAACAAGCTAAAATCATGTCGAAACGTTTTGCCTGCCTCATCAAGTAGGACGGATTGTAGGGGCTCGCTTATACCAAGTCAACCCTAGCACGATCCGCTCTTATTACTTTTAGATCTGATTGTCTAGCCGAAATTTTGAAAATGCTTGTCAAATCAGTCACTTGTGATGGTGCCTTGAACAACCTTATACGGTCGAGATAACGATCAAAACTTGATGAAATATTCAGATTTGCGGGACTTTATGGCTCAGCTCGAGAAAATGGGCGAGCTCAAGCGTGTTGGCATTCCGGTATCGCCCCATCTCGAGATGACCGAGGTTTGCGACCGCACGCTGCGTGCCGGCGGGCCTGCGCTGCTGTTCGAAAAACCCACCGGGCACACGATTCCCGTACTGGGCAACCTGTTCGGCACGCCCGGCCGGGTGGCGCTGGGCATGGGTGCCGACGACGTCGGCGAGCTGCGCAAGATCGGCCACGTGCTGGCGCGCCTGAAGGAACCCGAGCCGCCCAAGGGCTTCAAGGACATCATGGGCATGGGCTCGCTCGTGAAAGCGGTGTGGGACATGGCGCCGAAAGAAGTGCGCGGCGCCCCCTGCCATGACATCGTCTGGGAAGGGCAGGACGTCGACCTCGCCAGGTTGCCGATCCAGCATTGCTGGCCGGGCGACATCGCCCCGCTCATTACCTGGGGCCTGGTGATCACCAAGGGGCCGCACAAGAAGCGCCAGAACCTGGGCATCTACCGCCAGCAGGTGCTGGGGCCGAACAAGCTGATCATGCGCTGGCTGGCCCACCGCGGCGGCGCGCTCGACTTCCGCGAGCATGCGCTGGCCAATCCGGGCCAGCCGTATCCGGTGGCAGTCGCCCTGGGCGCCGACCCGGCCACCATCCTGGGCGCGGTCACGCCGGTGCCGGACTCCTTGTCCGAATACCAGTTCGCCGGCCTGCTGCGCGGCCAGCGCACCGTGCTGACCAAGGCCATCGGCAGCGAGCTGCGCGTGCCCGCATCCGCCGAGATCGTACTGGAAGGGCATATCTATCCGGATGCGAACCACCCGTCGGGCTTCGAGCATGCGCTCGAAGGCCCTTATGGCGACCACACCGGCTATTACAACGAGCAGGACAGCTTCCCGGTGTTTACGGTCGACCGGATCACGATGCGGCGCGATCCGATCTACCACTCGACCTATACCGGCAAGCCGCCGGACGAACCGGCCGTGCTGGGCGTGGCGCTGAACGAAGTCTTCATTCCGCTGCTGCAGAAGCAGTTCAGCGAGATCACCGACTTCTATTTGCCGCCGGAAGGCTGCAGCTACCGCATGGCGGTGGTGCAGATGAAGAAGCAGTACGCCGGCCACGCCAAGCGCGTCATGTTCGGGGTCTGGAGCTTCCTGCGCCAGTTCATGTATACGAAGTTCATTGTGGTGGTCGACGAGGACGTGGACGTGCGCGACTGGAAGGAAGTCATCTGGGCCATCACGACCCGGGTCGACCCGACCCGCGATACGGTCATGGTCGACAACACCCCGATCGACTACCTCGACTTCGCCTCGCCGATCAGCGGGCTGGGCAGCAAGATGGGGATCGACGCCACCAACAAGTGGCCGGGCGAGACCAACCGCGAGTGGGGCACGCCGATCGTGATGACGCCGGAGGTGAAGGCGCGCATCGATGGGTTGTGGGGAGAACTCGGGATCTGACCTAGGGTGGTCGGCTATGCCGACCGCGCGTTCAACAAGAGCATGTTCTGCCACTGTGCGTCCGGTGGTTGAACGCGCGGGCGGGAAGACCCGCCCGCCCTACAAAGGCAAGGTCCCCCCAACATTGCCGCCGTGGGGTATAATTGCGGCTGGCGGGCCCCTGCGCATTGTGGCATGGTTAACCTGGTCAGGTCGGGAACGAAGCAGCCAAAGCCGTTCACCGCAAGTGCCGCAGATCAGGCTCGCCTCTTTCCCTTTCTTCCTGCTCGACCCTCTCCTTTTGCATGCGCCCGGCTTTTCCGCCCAAGCGGTGCCCACGTCGCTCTCAAAACTGCAGCAACGCCCATTGTGCTTCGACGTCGCGAACCGGGTTTGTTTCGACAATTTCAATAGATTTCCACATGGAAATTGCCGAATCTGATTGAATACGCATCTTTGCGATTTCATCAGGAGACGAACGTGCAAGAACACAGCGTCGGGCAGGTACTGAAGGCGGGTTACCGCCGTGCGGACCGCTTCATGTGCGGCATCCTATGGGCGCTGTTTGCCCTGGCCCTCGGCATGTCCGGCATGCATGGCACCATGCAGTGGGCGCTGCTCGTGGGCTTGCCGGCGGCGCTGCTTCCGACGCTGGTCATCGTGCTGCATGGCGGCTCGCGGCTGTCGCGCATCGCGGTGGCGGTGGCGATGATGGTGTTTTGCGCGCTGCACATCCACCAGGCGGCCGGACGCACCGAGCTGCATTTCGGGATTTTCGTGCTGCTCGCTTTCCTGCTGTGCTACCGCGACTGGACGGTCATCGTGGTCGCCGCCGCGACCATCGCCGTCCACCACGTCTCCTTTAATTACCTGCAAGAGCTCGGTTTCGGCGTCCTTTGCTTGAGCGAGCCCGGCTTCGGCATGGTGCTCGCGCATGCCGCCTACGTCGTTGCCGAGAGCGCGGCGCTGTGTTTCCTGGCCCTGGTGCTCCAGCGCGAGGCGTTGCAATCGGCCGAGCTGCGGGTCAGCGTGGCCGCCATGTCGAATGCAGGCGGAAAGATCGACCTGCGGCCAAGCGCGCTGCCGGCGGCCAGCGACAGCGGACGCGCTCTGCGCGACGTCGTCGGCCTGCTCGAGAGGGCAATGTCGAGCGTTCAGCACAGTGTCCGGACGACCGCCGCGGCATCGGTCGAGATCGCCGCAGGCAATGCCGAGCTGGCGCAACGAACGACGGCCCAGGCCGCGTCCATCCATGCGACCGTCCGCTCCATGGCCGAGCTGACCGGCACCGTGCGCGAGAACGCCGACCGCGCCCTGGCGGCGAACGAACTGGCCGGGGCCGCCGCCACGGTGGCCGCGCAGGGCGGCGACGTCGTCTCGCGCGCCGTGGAACGCATGGCGGCCATCGACGCATCCTCGCGCAAGATCGCCGACATCATCGCGGTCATCGACGGCATTGCCTTCCAGACCAATATCCTGGCCCTGAACGCCGCCGTCGAGGCCGCCCGCGCCGGGGAGCAGGGACGCGGCTTTGCCGTCGTCGCCAGCGAAGTGCGCAACCTGGCGCAGCGCTCGGCCCTTGCTGCGCGCGAAATCAAGGCCTTGATCGGCGAATCGGTGTCCGAGGTCGAGTCCGGCAGCAAGCTGGTACGCCAGGCCGGCGCCACCATGGAACAGGTGGTGGGCAGCGTGCGCCAGGTGTCGGCCCTGATCGCCGGCATCAGCAACGCCAGCCGCGAGCAGGCCGGCGGGATCGCCGCGATCGGCGAGGCCATCAATGCGATGGATGCCTCGACCCGCGACAATGCGCGCCTGGTCGAGCAGGCCGCCAGCTCGGCCGATTCGCTGGAAGAGCAGGCGCGCCACCTGGCCGAGGTGGTCAGCGTCTTCCGCCTGAATGGGCTGGACGCCAGTGCGGCACTGGCGATCCGCTGAAGCAGCCTTGAAGTTGTTGCCGGGCACGCCGCGGATTGTCCGCGGCGGCCGCCAACTGCGGTAAAATCCCGGCATGTCCTATCAAGTCCTCGCCCGCAAATACCGTCCCAAGAACTTCGACACGCTGGTTGGCCAGGAGCACGTCGTCCGTGCCCTGACCCATGCGTTGAAAACCGGCCGCCTGCACCATGCCTACCTGTTCACGGGCACGCGCGGGGTCGGCAAGACCACGCTGTCGCGCATCCTGGCCAAGTCGCTCAATTGCGTCGGCCCGGACGGGCAGGGCGGCATCACGCCCGAGCCCTGCGGCGTGTGCGAAGCCTGCCGAGCGATCGACGCCGGGCGCTTCGTGGACTATATCGAGATGGACGCGGCCTCCAACCGCGGCGTCGACGAGATGGCGCAACTGCTGGAACAGGCGGTGTACGCGCCGAGCAATGCGCGCTTCAAGGTCTATATGATCGACGAGGTGCACATGCTCACCAACCACGCGTTCAATTCGATGCTGAAGACGCTCGAGGAACCGCCGCCGCACGTCAAATTCATCCTGGCCACCACCGACCCGCAGAAGATCCCGGTCACGGTGCTGTCGCGCTGCCTCCAGTTCAACCTCAAGCAGATGCCCCCCGGCCATATCGTCGGCCACCTCGAGAACATCCTCGGGCAGGAAGGCGTGACGTTCGAGCAGCCGGCCCTGCGCCTGCTGGCGCAAGGCGCGCACGGCTCGATGCGCGACGCGCTCTCGCTGACCGACCAGGCCATTGCCTACGCCGCCGGCCAGGTCACGCTGGAAGCGGTGCAGGGCATGTTAGGGGCGCTCGACCAATCCTACCTGGTGCGCCTGCTCGATGCGCTGCTGGCGCAGGACGGCGCCGACCTGATGGCGGTGGCCGACGAAATGGCCAGCCGCAGCCTGTCGTACAACGGCGCGCTGCAAGACCTCGGCACCCTGCTGCACCGGATCGCGCTGGCCCAATCGGTGCCGGCGGCCGTGCCGCAAGACCTGCCGGAGCTCCCCGACATCCTGCGCCTGGCGGGCAGTTTTGATGCCCAGGAAGTGCAGCTGTATTACCAGATCGCCGTCCACGGCCGCAACGAGATCGGCCTGGCGCCGGACGAATACGCGGGCTTTACCATGACGCTGCTGCGCATGCTGGCCTTCCGTCCGGGGCAGGGCGGTGGGGAACCGCCTGCGGTGGCGGCACCTGCTCCGGCCCCGGCGGCGCGCGCCGCGGCGGTGGCCGCTGCCAGCCACGCGGCGGTGGCGCCGGCGCGACCGGCTCCGGCTTCGTTCGCCCCGCCTGCGTCGCCTGCTCCTGCGCCGGTTCGTCCAGCGCCGCCAGTCCAATCGGCGCCGCCTGCCACGCCAGGCGCCAGCCCGGCGCCGGCCATGACCTCGGCCCGCGCCGCGATCAACGCGGCGCTGGAAGCGGCCCGCGCCGCCTCCGGGCGTCCCGGTGGCGGTGGCGGCGCGCGTCGTCCCGCGCCGGAAGCACCGGCGCCGGCCCCAGCCGCGCCGCCCTCCGCACCCGGCCCGTCGGCAATCATGCCGCAGGCCCCGGCCGCGAGCGCGGTCCCGGCGGCCGCGCCACCTTGGGACAGCGGCCAGCCGCAAGCTGCCGCACCAGCGCAGCCGCAGGCGCGCATGGGCGCCGCGCCCGCCGAAGACGAGCCGCCGTCCTGGGTCACCGAATTTTCCGACGATACGGCGCTGGCCGCCGATGCGCCGGCAGTCACTGCCGCGCCCGTGCAGTCGGCCGCGCCGGTGCGCGCCCCGGCCAGGCCGCCGCACGCCTATGTCGTCACCCCGGTCCCGGCGATCGGCTGGGACGGCAACTGGCCGGCCCTGGCCGCCAGCCTGCCGCTGCGCGGCGTCTCGCAGCAGCTGGCGCTGCAGACCGAGCTGATCGAATGCGTCACCCACGACAACGCGGCGACCTTCCGCCTGCGCGTGCCGGTCGACACCCTGCGCGCCAGCGGCAACAGCGAAAAGCTGACCGCCGCGCTGCAGGAACATTTCCCGTCAGTGCGCGTGGCGATCGATACCGAGATCGGCCCGACCTGGTACACGGCCGCGGCCGAAGCCAAGGCCGACCGCGAGGAGCGCCAGCGCCAGGCCGAAGCCATCGTCGCCGCCGAGCCCTTCGTGCAGGCCATGGAACAAAGCTTCGGCGCCTTCGTCGTGCCCGGCTCGGTGAAGCCGGCCGCGCCCGCAGCCTGATCCGCATTCAGACCCACCCCATTCAACGGAACTTTTGGAGACCCAGACCATGATGAAAAACCAGCTCGCAGGCTTGATGAAACAGGCGCAAGCCATGCAGGACAACATGAAGAAAGCCCAGGAGCAGCTCGCCCTGGTCGAAGTCGAAGGCCAGTCGGGCGCCGGCCTGGTAAAGGTCGTCATGACCTGCAAGAACGACGTCAAGCGCGTCACCATCGACCCGTCGCTGCTGGGCGACGACCGCGACATGCTGGAAGACCTGGTCGCGGCCGCCTTCAACGACGCGGTGCGCAAGGCCGAGGCAACCTCCGCCGAAAAGATGAGCGGCCTGACCGCCGGCATGCCGATGCCGCCGGGCTTCAAGATGCCGTTCTGAGCGGGCAAGAGACGCCATGTCCAAGTCGCTCGACTTCCTGACCGAGGCATTGCGGCGCCTGCCGGGCATCGGTCCGAAGTCGGCGCAGCGCATGGCTTTCCACCTGCTGCAGCATGACCGCGAAGGCGCGGCCATGCTCTCGCGCGCGCTCTACCAGGCAGTGGACACCGTGCACCACTGCGCCATGTGCAATACCTTCTCCGACACCGAAGTGTGCGACCTGTGCGCCGACGAAGCGCGCGACCGTGCGCTGCTGTGCGTCGTCGAAACCCCTGCCGATCAATTGATGATCGAGCAGACCATGACCTTCAAGGGCCTGTACTTCGTGCTGATGGGACGGCTCTCGCCGCTCGACGGCATCGGTCCGCGCGACCTGCACCTCGACAAGCTGGTCGGGCGCGCCACGGACGGCGTCGTCGCGGAAGTCGTGCTGGCCACGAACTTCACCAACGAGGGCGAAGCGACCGCCCACTACATCAGCGAGATGCTCAAGGCGCGCGGCCTGAAGGTCAGCCGCCTTGCCCGCGGCGTGCCCGTCGGCGGCGAGCTCGAGTATGTCGACGCCGGCACGATAGCGCGCGCCATGCTCGATCGCCGCAGCGCATAATCCACTGCATGAGACCCGGTAGCAGGGACCGCTGAACCTTGCCTGCATGCCGCACCTGGGTAGCCTGACTGTGTGCCTGCGTGCGCGCAAGCCTGGCGATCGGACCGCTGCTATCTTGGGATTTTCAGCGGACCCACCATGCATCTCGTCGACATCACGATGTTCTACGCGGCCGAAGGCGGCGGCGTCAGCACCTACCTGAACGCCAAGGCCCGCTGGCTGGCGCGCTATGGCTGGGCGCGCCATACCATCTGCAGTCCCAACGTCACCGATGACGAAGACGGCTGCGGCCTGCCCAGGCTGGTGCGGGTGCCGGCGGTGTCGCTGCCCGGCATCAACGGCTACCGCATGCCCGTATCGGTGGCGTCCGCGGCGCGGCGCCTGCGCGCGGCCCGGCCAGACCTGATCGAGGCGGGCGACGCCGGCCACAGTGCCTGGGCGGCGCTGCGCCTGCGCCAGGAACTCGGCATCCCGGCGATCGCCTTCTACCATTCCGACCTGCCGCGCCTGATGCAAAACCGTTTCGGCGACGCTATTTCTCAGGGCAGCTGCAAATACCTGGCCCACCTCTACCGCGAGTTCGACACTGTGCTCGCCCCGAGCCTGCTGATGGTGCACCAGCTGGCCGACATGGGCGTGACCCACGCGCTGCACCAGCCGCTGGGCATCGACAGCGAGATCTTCCACCCGAAGCGCCGCAGCCAGACCCTGCGCGCCGAACTCGGCCTGTCCCACGACACGCGGCTGCTGGTCTACGCGGGGCGCTTCACCGCCGACAAGAAGCTGCCGCTGCTGGTCGAGGCCGTGGGCAAGCTCGGCCCGCCTTACCACCTGCTGCTGGTCGGGGGCGGGGCGCCGCTGCCGGCGCATCCGCAGCTGAGCATCCTGCCCTTCAAGCGCGACCAGCGTGCGCTGGCGCGGGTGCTGGCCAGCTGTGACCTCCTGGTGCATCCGGGCGACTGCGAAACCTTCGGCCTGATCGTGCTCGAGGCCATGGCCTGCGGCCTGCCGGTGGTGGGCACCAGGGCGGGCGGGGTCGCCGAGCTGGTCGATGACGACACCGGCATCCTGGCGCGCCCCAACGACGCCGACAGCCTGGCCGGCGCGATCGAAGCCATCTACGGCCGCGACATGGCGCGCCTCGGCGCCAATGCAAGGCGCAAGGCGCACGAACACTACGACTGGAAACAGATCTTCCCGCAACTGATGCACCGCTACGGCAGTTTGCTGGCGGCGCGTCCGGGTGCGCCGCGGGCCGTGGAGCGCTTCTGTGTCAGCGACTGAAAGCCGTCATCCGCAGGGGATTGCCGCCATCTATGCATCTGCGCATATCCATGCGGCCGGTGGCGCCGGCCGGCGGGCGCTGTGCGTGTCGATCCACGATGTGGCCCCGGCGACCTGGGACGAGTGCGCCCGCCTGGCCGGCGCCATCCGCGAGGTCGCCGGCATCCCGCTGACCTGGCTGGTGGTGCCGCATTACCACCGCGCCGGCGGCGACCTTGCGCGCATGGAGGCGGGACTGGAACGCATGCTGGCAGCGGGCGACGAACTGGCGCTGCACGGCTATACCCATCTCGACACGGCGCCGCGCGGCCGTGGCGTGGCCGAACGGTTTTTCCGCGGCGCCTATACCCACGAAGGCGAGTTCGCGGCGCTCGACGCCGGTGAAGCCGCGCGCCGCATCGGGCTGGGCCTGGACTGGTTCGCCGAGCGCGGCTGGCCGGTGCGCGGCTTCGTGCCGCCGGCCTGGCTGATCGGGGAGGGCGCCTGGGAAGCCCTGCGCGGCTTCGATTTCGATTACACGACCACTTTCCGGAGTTTCCACCTGCTGCAGCGCCCGCCGGAAGGCGCCTGGGTGGCCGGGCAATCGGATGCACCACGATTATCGGCGCCACCCTCCGTGCTATCCCCTTCGCTGGTCTACGCCGCGCGCAACCGCAGCGGGCGCCTGGCCTCGCCCGTGCTGGCCGACCTGCTGGCCTTCGCGCTGGACACGCAGCCGCTGATCCGCCTCGGCCTGCATCCGCCGGACCTGCGCTATCCGCGCCTGCTGCGCCATGCCCAGGCCACGGTCGCGCGCCTGCTGGCGACGCGATCCGCCATGACCAAGGCTGCTTTCGCCCAGAGTCTATTTACCACGGTCCCCAATAGCCACCGCCCCGCCAGTGACGCGAGCCCCATCCGCCATAGAAGGACGGACTATTGCCGATCTGGCGCAGCTCCTCGCGCGTACTGAGCTGCAGCACGCACTGGCGCCATGGGTCGCTGCCGGACGTGTAGCCCAGGCCTGTACAGGCCGGACCGTAGATTGCCATCATCTGGGCCATCTCCGCCTGCATGCGCTCGGCACGCTGTTGCGGCGTGGTGCATGCCGCCAACGCAAGCGTCAAAGCCAATACCGGGATTGTCGAAAATCGCATGATTGCCTCCTGTGCCCGCCGTCCTGGCGTCGCGAATCAAGTATAGGGCTGCGGGCCCTGACCCGTCGCGGGTAAATCAATCGTGCACGGCCTTTGTAACGCTCTCTGTCCGCCCGGACAAGGAATTTTCTGGCAAGATATTCCCCCTAAAAACACGGAGAACACGCATGCGTCAGCGCCGCTGGAAGACCTGGACCCTGCGCACCCTGGCCGGCCTCCTGCTGCTCGCGCTGCTCGCGGCCGCCGGCGCCTGGCTCTACCTGCGCGCCAGCCTGGCGCAGCTGGAGGGCGAGCACCGTGCACCCGGCTTGTCCGCCCAGGTGACGGTCGCGCGCGACGCCGCCGGCGTGCCCTTGATCAGCGGGTCGAGCCGCGCGGACGTCGCCTATGCCACCGGCTTCGTGCATGCCCAGGAACGCTTCTTCCAGATGGACTTGCTGCGCCGTACCGCGGCCGGCGAACTGGCCGAGCTGTTCGGCCCGCGCGCGCTGCCGATGGACCGCGGTCACCGCCTGCACCGCTTCCGCGCCCGCGCGCAGCTCGCCTTGGCCCGCCTGCCGGCAGCCGAACGCGCTTTGCTGGAACGCTATGTCGCCGGCATCAATGACGGTGTGAAGGCGCTGGGCGCCCAACCTTTCGAATACGCCCTGACCGGCGCCGAGCTGCGCCCGTGGAGCGCGGCCGATTCACTCCTGGTCGTGTGGGCGATGTATCTCGACCTGCAGAACAACCAGGAGCCGCGCGAGCTGGCGCGCGGCTGGCTGCGCGAGCACAGCGATGCCGCCCAGCTGGCCTTCCTGCTGCCCGAGGCCAGCAGCTGGGACGCCACGCTCGACGGCGGCGCGGCGCCCGCGCCGGCCCCGATTCCCGCCCGCGCCCCTGCCTGGTGGGGAAAGGCCGTAGCCCCGGACGCATCGCAGCAGCTCGCCGGCGCCACCTATGTGGACTCTGTCGGCAGCAACAACTATGCGGTGTCCGGCAGCCGCAGCGCCAGCGGCGCGGCCATCGTGTCCGACGACATGCACCTGGGCCTGCAGCTGCCCAATATCTGGTATCGCGTCGCGCTGCGCTACCCGGATGCCCAGGGCAGGCAGCGCCGCATCGTCGGCGTCAGCCTGGCGGGCGCGCCGCCGGCGGTCATCGTCGGCAGCAACGGGCAGGTTGCCTGGGCCTTCACCAACAGCTATGCCGACCTGGTCGACCTGGTGGCATTGGGCAGCGATGCTTCGCGTCCCGGCCAGGTGCGCACGCCAGGCGGATGGGAGACCCCGGTCAGCCACGTCGAGATGATCGCCGTGAAGGGCGCGCCGGCGGATCGCTTCGTGGTGCGCGACACCTCGCTCGGCCCGATCCGCGAGGTGGGCGCGCGCCAGTACGCGCTGCACTGGATCGCCCACGATCCGGCCGCGCTCAACCTCAACCACCTGAAGCTCGAGACCGCGGCGAATGTCGACGAGGCGCTGTCGATCGCCGCCAGCGACGGCATCCCGGCGCAGAATTTCGTGGCTGGCGACGCTGCGGGAAACATCGGCTGGACCATCGCCGGCCTGCTGCCGCAGCGCGCCACCGCGCCGGTAGCCACCACCTTTCCATTAAATGCGGAAGGACCCGTCGCGACCTGGAATGCCTTGCTGCCGCCCGCACGCTATCCGCGCGTGGTGAACCCCGCCGACGGCCAGCTCTCGACCGCGAACAGCCGCCAGCTGATGAACGAGGGCGCGGCCCTGATCGGCGACGGCGGCTTCGACATCGGCGCCCGCAACCGCCAGCTGCTTGACGCCCTGCGCGCGCTCGGACCCAGGACCGGCGTGCGCCAGGTGTTCGACGTGGCGCTCGACGACCGGGCCCTGTTCGTGGCGCGCTGGCGCGACCGGGCGCTGGCGGCACTGGACGCGCAGGCGCTGGAAGGCCATCCGGCGCGCGCCGAATTTCGCCGCCTGCTGGAGACCAGCTGGAATGGCCGCGCCAGCGTCGATTCCGTGGGCTTCCGCCTGGCGCGCGGCTATATGTGGGGACTGCACGACGTTTTCTACGGCGGCGCCGGCAAGGCGATGCGTGAACTCGGCCGGACGGTCACGCCGGTGTCGGCATCGAGCCGCTGGCCGGACGTGATTGCACGCCTGCTGGAGGCGCGGCCGGCCGGCTGGCTGCCGCCGGGGTATGCCGACTGGCGCGCGGTGGAGCTGGCGGCGGTGGACCGGGTGATCCGCGACCTGACCAAAGACGGCAAGCCGCTCTCCCAGGCCACCTGGGGAGCGCGTAATACGGCGTCGATCGGGCATCCGATCGGGATGGCGGTGCCGGCGCTGAAATCGTGGTTGTCCGCGCCTGCCGACCAGCTGGCGGGGGACGCCAACATGCCGCGCGTGGCCGGGCCGACCTTCGGGCAATCGGAGCGCATGACGGTGTCGCCGGGGCGGGAAGAGGAGGGCTTGTACAACATGCCGGGTGGGCAGAGCGGGCATCCGCTGTCGCCGTTTTTCCTGGCGGGGCATAAGGAGTGGGCGCAGGCGAAGCCGGTGCCGCTGCTGCCGGGGACGCCACAGTACACGCTCAGACTTTCCCCGTAGGGTGGGCGGCTATGCCGCGCGTTCAAATCACGGTGCTGCTGCCCGCGCGGCTGCTCAAATCCTGACTATCACCGCGCGGGCGGCGAAGCCGCCCACCCTACAAGATCACTTCGCCGGCAGCGCCAGCCGCTCCGGCAGCAACAAGGGCGTCTTCAACATTCCGGTAATATCATCCGCATTCGACGGATGACCCAGGAAGTAACCCTGCACCATATCGCAGCCATACTGCTCCAGCATCAGCAGCTGCTCGCCGGTCTCCACCCCCTCGGCCACCACCACCATCTTCAGCCCGTGCGCCATCGCGATGATGGCGCGCGTGATCGCGGCGTTCTCCGAATCCTGCGGCAGGCCGTTGATGAAGCTGCGGTCGATTTTCAAGGCGCGCACGTCGAAGCGCTTCAGGTAGTTCATCGACGAGTAGCCGGTGCCGAAGTCGTCGATCGACAGGTAGACGCCGATGCCGCGCAGGCGTTCCAGCGTGACCATGGTGGCGCGCGCGTCGTCCATCAGCGTGCCTTCGGTGAGTTCGAGCTCCAGCAGGCGCGGTTCCAGCCCGGCGTCGAGCAGGGCCGAATGCACCATCTGCGACAAATTCTCGTCCTTGAACTGGCGCGCCGACAGATTCACCGCCATGCGCAGCGTGCGCTGGGACAGGCGCTGCCAGGTACGCGCCTGACGGCAGGCGGTGCGCAGCACCCATTCGCCGATCGGCACGATCAGGCCGGTCTCCTCGGCCAGCGGGATGAATTCGGTCGGCGGCACCAGCCCGCGCTCGGGATGGCGCCAGCGCACCAGGGCTTCCACGCCGACGATCTCGGACGTGCGCACGTCGCGTTGCGGCTGGTACACCAGATACAGCTCGTCGTTCTGCAGCGCGCGGCGCAGGCCCACTTCGAGCTTCACGTGGCTCATGATCTGCATGGTCAGCGAGGAGCTGTACAGCTTCGCGTTGTTCTTGCCGCAGTTCTTGGCGTGGTACATCGCGGTGTCGGCGAACTTCAGAAGAGAGCCGCAATCGTCGCCGTCTTCCGGGAACAGCGAGATGCCGATGCTGGCGGTGACGAAAATCTCGTTGCCCTCGATGAGGAAGGAGCGACGCATCGCCTCCTTGACGCGGGTAGCCACGTTCAGCGCATGCTCGACCCGCTCCAGGTCGGGGATCAGGATGGTGAACTCGTCGCCGCCCAGGCGCGCCAGGTTCGAGGCGCTGCTCGCCGCGCCTTCGCCGCGCGACACCAGGTCGCTCGGGCGGGTAGTCTCGCGCAGGCGTTCGGACACCATCTTGAGCAGCGCGTCGCCCGCATTGTGGCCGAGCGTGTCGTTGATGCGCTTGAAGGCGTCCAGGTCCATGAACAGCACCGCGAACTTCTTGTTGCCGATCTTCGAGCGCTGCAGCTCGCGCTCGAGCGTCTCCAGGAAAGCCTGGCGGTTCGGAATGCCGGTCAGGCTGTCGCAATAGGCCAGGCGCCGGATCTGTTCTTCGGCGCGCTTGCGCTCGCTGATGTCGCGCACCAGGCCCAGTACCTGCGAGGCGCTGGTGGCCACCAGCCGCGCCTCGAAATGCTGCGATTCGCCGCAGTGTTCGAGTTCGTATTCCACCGAGCGCACCTGCTGGGTGGTGAGCACGGCGCGCATCTGCTCCAGCATCCGGGTGGCGATATCGGCCGGCAGCACGTCGCCGATATGCTTGCCGATGCAGTGCTGCGCCTGCTGCTGGGCGGGAGCGCGCCCGCGCCCGGGCTGCTCCTGTCCCGGCTCGTAATCGAGGTAGAAGCCGTCGCGATCCAACCGGAAGAAGGTGTCGGGGATGGCGGCCAGCACCGCGCGGTTCTGGGCGTCGGCAATGCGCAGGCGCGCGATGGCGTCGCTCGCACGCAGCACGTACAGCACGCGGTGGCCCAGGATCGGCCAGTTGATCGGCTTGGAGATGAAGTCGGTCGCGCCCATCTCGTAGGCGCGCGTGACCGCTTCCAGGTCGTCGCCGCCGGTGACCATCACGATCGGCACGCTGGCGCTGTCGCCGCCGCTGGCCGCCTCAATGCGGCGGATCGCTTCGCAGGCGGCAAAGCCGTCCATGCGCGGCATCTCGACGTCCATCAGGATCAGGTCGGGCGAGCGGCTTTGCGCCAGCTCGACCGCCGCCACGCCATCGGGCGCCTCGATCGCGTCCAGCCCGACCTGGGCCAGCATCTCGAGCATCAACAGGCGCATGACCGGATCGTCGTCTGCGACCAGTACCGTGCCGCGCTTCAGGGGAGAGGAGGATCGCATCTCAGGTTTCCTTTTCAAGCATGGCGTGAAGCGAATGGCGTACCGACTGGAATTCGTGCTCCATGTCGGCGAGGATGCGGTCGGCCCCATCGACGGTCTCGGCGCGTCCGAGCTGTTCGAGCTCCTTGCACAGCGTCGCCAGCCGCGCCGCGCCGATATTCGCGCTGGACGACTTCAGGCCATGGGCCACGCGGCGCACGCTGCCGGCGTCATCCCCGGCGACGGCCTGGCGCAGCGTCGCCAGGTGCCTCGGCGTGTCGCCCATGTAGGCGGCAATCACCTTCTGCACCAGCGCATCGCCGCCGTCGCGGCTCAGCGCCCGGATGTTTTCCAGCGCCGCGCGGTTGACCGCTTCGCGCTGGATCACCTCGACGCTCTCCGGCGGCAGGCGCGGCGGGAGGTCGTCGTGGTGGGTGGTGGCGGCCAGCGGCACCGCCAGCCAGCGGCCGATGACGGCGGCCAGCTGCTGCTGGGTGAAGGGCTTGGACAGGTAGTCGTCCATGCCGGCGGCCAGGCAGGCTTCGCGGTCGCCCTGCAGGGCGTTGGCCGTGATCGCGATCACCGGCAGCGTGCGCGCGCGGCCCGCTTCGCGCTCGTGGCGGCGGATCGCGGCAGTGGCGGCAAAGCCGTCCATGACCGGCATCTGGCAATCCATCAGCACCGCATCCCAGCTGGCGTCGCGCACCGCCTGCAGCGCTTCCTGGCCGTTGCGCGCGCAATGCGCCTCCATGCCCAGGCTCTCGAGCATGGCCTTGGCCACTTCGACGTTGACCGGATTGTCCTCGGCCAGCAGCACGCGGCGCGCGCGTGCGCGCTTGGCCGGGCGCGCCGCGGCGCCGTCAAGCGGCGCCGCGCGCTGCAGGTGCGCGCTGGTGGCCGGCGCAACCGACCAGGCCGGCCCCTCGGCCGGTGCCGGCGCCGAGGGCGCGTTCAGGCGCGCCGCGCAGGCCGCCAGGCAGGCATACAGGTCGGCGCCTCTGGCCGGCTTGACCAGCTGGTAGGCCACGCCGGCGTTGCGCCGCTGCACCGGGTCGGCCGCCTGGCGCTCGGGGCTGATCAGCACCAGGTGGGTGGCGCGCACCGCCGCCTCGGCCTTGATCGAGGCGGCCAGCGCCAGGCCGCTGGTGTGCGTCAGCTCCATGTCGAGGACGGCCGCGTCGTAGGGCCGCCCGGCCTTGGCAGCATTGAGCAGGCGCTCGTAGGCCCCGGCCGCGGTGGCCGCGCCGTCGGCGGTGGCGCGCCAGGCCTGCAGCTGCTGGACCACGTCGAGACGGCTCGATTCGTCTTCGTCGACGATCAGCACGCGCAGGTTTTCCAGGGTGTGCTGGCGGTGGCCGGGCGCGTCCGGATCGACGCGGCGCTTGTCGAAGCTCACCGTGAACCAGAAGATTGAGCCGCGCGTGGGCGCGTTGTCGACGCCGATGGCGCCTTTCATCAGCTCGACCAGCTGCTTGGAAATCGCCAGCCCCAGGCCGGTGCCGCCGTAGCGCCGGGTGGTGGAATCGTCGGCCTGCGAGAAGGCTTCGAACAGGCGCGCGCGGGCTTCGCGCGAGATGCCGATGCCGGTGTCGTGTACCTCGAAGCGCAGCACCACCGACTGCGTGTCTTCGCCCGCCACGCGCACCCGCGCCAGAATCCGGCCCTGGTCGGTGAACTTGATGGCGTTGCCCAGCAAATTGGCCATGATCTGGCGCAGCCGGTTCGGGTCGCCGCAGATCGCCACCGGAATGTCGTTGGCGATGTCGAAGTCGAAGCCGATGCCCTTGGAAGCCGCCTGCGGGGTGTAGACGTTGTGGATGTCGTCCAGCAGGTCCCACAGGTTGAAGTTGATGTACTCGATGGTCAGCTTGCCGGCCTCGATCTTCGAGAAGTCCAGGATGTCGTTGATGATCACGAGCAGATGTTCGCCCGAGCGCTTGACCAGGGTGGTGTAGTTGCGCTGGGCGTCGGTGAGCTGCGTGGCGAGCAGCATTTCCGTCATCCCCAGCACGCCGTTCATCGGGGTGCGGATCTCGTGGCTCATGGTGGCGAGGAAAGCGCTCTTGGCGCGGCTCGCGGCTTCGGCGGCGTTTTTCGCTTTTTCCAGCTGCTCGGTGCGCACGCCGACCTGGCGTTCGAGCTCGTCGCGGTGATGCAGCAGGGCCGCGCCGCGGTCCTCGATTTGCGCCATCATGGTGTTGAAGCTGTCGATCAGCTGGCCCAGCTCGTCGGTGCGCTGGTGGGCGATGCGCAGGCTGTAGTTCTGGCTGGTGGAGACCTTCTGCGCCGCCTGGATCAGCTTGGTCACCGGTTCGGCGATCGCGCGCTTGAAGCGGCCCGCCATCGCGATCGACACCAGCAGCGACGCCAGCATGGCCAGGCCCATGATCGCCAGCCCGGCCAGGATGTCGATCCAGGTCGAGACCAGGTCGGTCTCGATCATGATCACGCCTACCTGCAGCTCGCCGTCGAGCACCGGCTGGTACAGGCTGAGCTTGCGCGACACCAGCTGCTGGCCCTGCGCGTTGGCGCCGTCCAGGGCGGCGCTGTCGACGCCGTCCAGGGCGCCCGGTTTGGCGTCCTTGTCGACCGGGTACCAGGCGAAGGGCTGGCCGTGGCGGTCGTAGAGCACGGCCGACGAGATCTCGCGCTTGGCGCCAAGGGCGGCCAGGGCGGCGGTGGCGCGCTTGCGGTCGCGCAGCAGCAGGTCGTCGGCACTGGTGGCCCCGATCACCTTGGCAAAGGTCGCCAGCTGCATGGCCTCGGTCTGGCGATGATTGGCCACCGAGGTCGCGGCAAACGCAACGAACACGCACAGCAGCGCGGTCGCCGTCGAGAGCAGCGAGATGATGGTCAGCTTCTGGTTCAGGCTGGAGCGCTCGAAGTTCGGCATTCTGATCCCGCAGGCACGGCGGAGCGGTCCTGCTTCGGACGAAACAGAACCTCCTTTGCGGAATGCAAATTCCCGCAAGAAAAAAATATACGTTTAAGGGGGGAGGGGGGCGTTGACGGAAGTCAACATAGGGAAGGTGAAGTGTGGGGGCGCGCCGGCAAAAAGAAAGGACGCCTCGGCGTCCCTTCTCTTCGATCAATCAGCAGGCATCAGCAACAGGTCGCCCGCTTCCCCCCGTACCTGGCCTCCTGGCGCTCGCGGAAAAACTCTTCGTAGCTCATCGGCGTCTGGTCCGGATGGGTACGTTCCATGTGCGCCAGATAGGTGTCGTACTCGGGCAGGCCGACCATCAGGCGCATGCTCTGCCCCAGGTATTTGCCGGCCTGCTTGGTTGCCTGAACGCCGGCATCTACCAGGTCGCTGAACATCACTGCACCTGCGGGGTAGGCATGGCGACGTAGGCGGTTTCTTTCGCGGTCGGGGTATTGTTGTTACGGGCGGCCAGGACGGTACGGATACCGTAGACCAGCACCGCCAGCACCACGAACATGAAGAAGCCGGCCAGCGTCGCATTGACGTAATCGTTGAAGATGATGCGCTCCATCTGGTCGAGCGACTTGGCCGGCGCCAGCACCGTGCCGGCGTCGTGCGCGGCCTGGAACTTGTTGGCGTGGGCCATGAAGCCGACCTTCGGGTTGGCATCGAAAATCTTCTGCCAGCCGGCGGTCAGCGTGCAGGCCAGCAGCCACAGGGTCGGCACGACCGTGATCCACGCATACTGCGCGCGCTTCATCTTGAACAGCACGCAGGTGCCCAGCATCAGCGCGATACCGGCCAGCATCTGGTTGGCGATGCCGAACAGCGGCCACAGGGTGTTGATGCCGCCCAGCGGATCGACCACGCCCTGGTACAGGAAGTAGCCCCAGGCCGCCACGCACAGGCCGGTCGCCAGCAGGTTGGCCGGCAGCGACTCGGTGCGCTTGAGCGAGGGTGCAAAGGCGCCCAGCAGATCCTGCAGCATGAAGCGGCCCGCGCGGGTGCCGGCGTCGACGGCGGTCAGGATGAACAGCGCCTCGAACAGGATCGCGAAGTGGTACCAGAAGGCCATCATGGCCTGGCCGCCGACCACGTTCGACAGGATGTGGGCCATGCCCACGGCCAGGGTCGGAGCGCCGCCGGCGCGCGAGATGATGGTGTGCTCGCCGACGTCGCGTGCCATCTGTTCCAGTGTTTCAGGCGTGATCACGAAGCCCATCTGCGATACGGCCGCGGCAGCCGTCTGCGCGGTGGTGCCCAGCACGGCGGCCGGGCTGTTCATGGCGAAGTAGACGCCCGGGTCGATGGTCGACGCGGCCACCAGCGCCATGATCGCCACGAACGATTCCATCAGCATGCCGCCATAGCCGATCAGGCGCGCATGGGTTTCGTTCTCGATCATCTTCGGCGTGGTGCCCGAGGAGATCAGCGCGTGGAAGCCCGACACCGCGCCGCAGGCGATGGTGATGAACAGGAAGGGGAACATGTTGCCCGACCAGACCGGGCCGGAGCCGTCGATGAACTTGGTGACCGATGGCATGCGCAGGTCCGGGGCGACGATCAGGATGCCGATCGCCAGCGCCACGATGGTGCCGATCTTCAGGAAGGTCGACAGGTAGTCGCGCGGCGCCAGCAGCAGCCACACGGGAATCACCGAGGCGACGAAGCCGTAGCCGATCAGCATCCAGGTCAGTTCGGTGCCGGTGAAGGTGAACATCGGGCCCAGGGTAGGGGAGTCGTGCACCCACTGGCCGCCGATGATGGCCAGCATGAGCAGCACGAAGCCGATGATCGAGATTTCGCCGATGCGGCCCACGCGCACGTAGCGCGAGTACAGGCCCATGAACAGCGCGATCGGAATGGTGGCCATCACGGTGAAGGTGCCCCAGGGCGAGCCGGTGAGCGCCTTCACGACGATGAGCGCGAGCACCGCCAGGATGATCACCATGATCATGAAGGTGCCCAGCAGCGCGATCAGGCCCGGGATCTCGCCCATTTCGGACTTGATCAGGTCGCCCAGCGAGCGGCCGTCGCGGCGGGTCGACATGAACAGCACGATGAAGTCCTGGACGGCGCCGGCAAAGACGACGCCGGCCAGGATCCACATCATGCCGGGCAAATAGCCCATCTGGGCCGCCAGCACGGGGCCGACCAGCGGGCCGGCCCCGGCAATCGCGGCGAAGTGGTGGCCGAACAGCACGTATTTATTGGTCGGGACATAGTCCAGGCCGTCGTTGTACTTGTAGGCCGGGGTCTGGCGCGTGGCGTCCAGGCCCAGCGCCTTGTAGGCGATGAACCTGCTGTAGAAGCGGTAGGCGATCAGGTAGACGCAGACGGCGGCGGCGACAATCCAGATCGCATTGATGGTTTCACCGCGCTTGACGGCGATGAACCCGAGCGAAAAGGCGCCGAGGACCGCAAGCGCGGCCCAGCCGAGCGTGCTCGACATTCGTTTCATGGTGCTCCTCCGAAGATGGAATGATTCTTGTTTTGACCGGCAGCGTGACCTGATGGAGCACGTGTACCGGCGGTTTTTTGACAGCGTACCGCGGAGTATGTTGCATGATTATCAGCACCACAAGCGCATGATTACGCAGCCACTCCGTAGTAGTACGCAGGCCGATTGGCCCGTTCCGCCTTAGAATAGATGTCTTGGAGTAATGGGAGTGTGGGACATGCGGCTGAGGCAGAAGGTCATCGTGCTGGCGATCGCGCCGCTGATCGTGGCCCTGTGCGCGATCGCCCTGTTCGTGCGCCAGCAGGCCGCCGAGCTGGCCCAGCAGCAGCGCGCCACCATCCAGCGCGCTTACCTGGCCAGCAAGGAAGCCGAGCTGCGCCATTACGTGGCGCTGGCCACCCAGTCGATCGGCCACCTGGTGCGTTCGGGCCGCGACGACCCCGCCACCCTGAGCGAGGCGAAGCGCATCCTGGGTGCCTTGAGCTTCGGCGACGACGGCTATTTTTTCGTCTACGACATGCAGGGCCGCAACCTGATGCACCCGCGCCAGCCCGAGCTGGTGGGCACCGAGATGTGGAACTGGGTCGACGCCAACGGCACCCCCACCATTCAGCGCCTGATCGAGCGTGCGCGTGCCGGCGGCGGCTTTCACCGCTACACCTGGGCCAAGCCATCGTCGAACCAGCAAGCTCCCAAGCTCGGCTACGTGGTGCCGGTGGCGAACTGGGGCTGGGTGATGGGCACCGGCATCTACCTGGACGACGTGGAAAGCGCCCTGGCCCAGGTCGACGCCCAGCAGTCGCGCAACATCGAGGAAACCCTGCTGTGGATCGCCGGGCTGGCGATCCTGGCATCGTGCGCGGTGGCCGGCGCCGGCCTGGCCCTGAATTTGCGCGAGCTGCGCGTGGCCGACGCCAAGCTGAAAGCCCTGGCCCAGCGCGTGGTCGAATCGCAGGAAGAGGAGCGGGCGCGCCTGTCGCGCGACCTGCACGACGGGATCAGCCAGGCGCTGGTCTCCGTCAAGCTGCAGCTGGAAGCCGGCATCATCCGCCTGGCCGGCAGCGAAGAGCAGCAGCTGGCCGCCCGCGCCAACCTGGACCGCACCGTGGAGCAGGTGAAGTCGGTGCTGGGCGAAGTGCGCCGCATCTCGCACGACCTGCGCCCGGCGCTGCTCGACGACCTGGGCCTGGCGCCGGCGCTCGAGCACCTGGCCGGTGAATTCGGCCAGGACAGCGGCACCCCGGTGCGCTTTCGCGTGGAAGGCGCGGTCGACGCGCTGCCCGAGATGGCCGGCACGGTACTGTTTCGCATCGCGCAGGAGGCCCTGACCAACGCCGAACGCCACGCCGGCGCGCGCAGCATCGAGATGCTGCTCCGCCGCAGCCGCCGCTGCCTGAGCCTCACCGTGGCGGACGACGGCGCCGGTTTCGACGCCGACAGCGTGGCCGTGCACCCGCAGCGCGGCATCGGCCTGCGCAACATGATGGAACGGATGGAGGCAATCGGCGGCACTCTGGCCATCGACTCGTCGTCCCAGGGCACCCGCGTGGTGGCCAGCATCGACCTGAAGGAACACGCATGAACCAGAACGAGACCACCATCCTGCTGGTAGACGACCACCCCCTGGTGCGCGACGGCCTGCGCGCCCGGCTCGAAGCCGCGCCGCACCTGCGCGTGGTGGGCGAAGCCGGATCGAGCCAGGAAGCGCTCGAGCAGGTCGGCCTGTGCCGTCCGGACCTGGTACTGATGGATGTGAACATGCGCGGCGGCAGCGGCATCGAGGCCACCGCGCTGCTGACCGGGCGCTATCCCGGCATCGCGGTGCTGATCCTGTCGATGCACGACAAACCCGAATACGTGACCCAGGCCATGGGAGCCGGCGCGCGCGGCTATGTGCTCAAGGACGCGCCGGGCAAGGACATCGTGCTGGCGATCGACACCGTCATGGGCGGCGGCATCTATTACTCCGCCGCGCTGGCGCGCCAGCTGGCCGGCCCGTTGGCCATGGCCCCCGGCTCCACGCCCGGCAGCCTGACCCTGCGCGAGCAGGAAGTCCTGCGCCACATCGCCACCGGCCAGTCGAACAAGCAGATCGCGCGCGACCTCGACCTATCGGTACGCACGGTGGAAACCCACCGTCTGAACATCAAGCGCAAACTGGGCATCGAAGGGCAGGCGGAGCTCATCCGTTTTGCGGTCCAGCGTGCCGGATTCGATGAATCTGCCTAAGAATGCACAAACTTGTCGTAAAATGTATCCGTATGGAAACAAAAGGTGTTGCTTTCTGATAATCGGTGCAATAAGATTGATCGAATATCACTGAGAGCCCCCACAATGGCCGAGCTGGACCCCCACCCATTTCCGCTGGTAGCAGTCGATCCGGTCGCCAATGGGCAGAACGAATGGGTCGCGCTGTGCCTGCACGTATCAGGCGAGGCCGACCCGTCGCAGCGCCTGCAGACCCTGTTCGGCACGCCCGACCTGCTGACCGCGATCGCGCCGCTCGACGGCCTGGTCATGCTCGACCATCCATCCGCCCTTACGCCGCCGGTGCTGGCCCTGATGCCAACGAACCGCATCGGCTTCGTCATCGCCGCCGGCGCATTGTTGGAGGAGGGCGTCCCGCGCCACCTGGCCGAACTGCACGAGATTGGCTACCGTATCTGGCTCGACGGCGCAGCGCCCCCGGGCGTGGCCCTGCCGTCTTCACTGCGCAGCAGCGCGCGCGACTGCGCTTTGGACGCGCCGCCTCCGGGCCGCTTGACGGCGCTGTTCGGACCGCACCTGGCGCGCCGCGTCGACAGCGCCCAGCGCCTCGAAGCCTGCGCGGCCGCCGGCTTCGACTGGTTCAGCGGCGACTATCCCTACGACCCGCTGCTCGCCGGCAGCCAGGCCCACGACGGCACCTCGCGCCGCCGCATCCTGACGCTGCTTGGCCTGCTGTCGCGCGACGCCGATTCGCGCGACATCGAACTGCAACTCAAGCAGGACCCGGCGCTGTCCTTCCACCTGCTCAAGCTGGTGAATTCGGCGGCGTTTGCGGTGAGCACCCAGATCACCAGCTTCAACCAGGCCATCAACCTGCTGGGGCGGCGCCAGCTGCAGCGCTGGCTGCAATTGCTGCTGTACGCGCGCCAGCAGCCGGACGGCTTGCCCAACCTCTTGCTGCCGCTGGCCGCCCGCCGCGGCGCGCAACTCGAAGCCCTGTGCACGCTGGACGGCGGCCCGCGCGACGAATGCGACCTGGCCTTCATGACCGGCGTGTTCTCGCTGCTCGACCGGCTGCTGCACATGCCGATGACGGACATCGTCGCCGACCTGCAGTTGCCGCCGCACGTCTCGGGCGCGCTGCTCGCGCGCAGCGGCAAGCTGGGCGCCTGGCTGCGCATGACCGAATCCCATCCATCGAGCGGCGAGCTCGATGCGGCGGGCATCGACCCCGCCGACTGGTGGATCAGCCAGTTGAACGCCTATCACTGGGCCATCCAGGTCGGCCGGAATGTCTGACATGCCCGAAGCCCTCTCCCTGGACGCATCGCCCGACTTCATCGGCGGCTCGAACGCCGTCTGCGACGCCGTGCTGCGCTTGCGCGGCGGCGCCCTGCACGAGACGCTGGGAGCGATCGCGGCCGGTTTGCTGGGCAGCCCCCTGGGTCGCTTCCTGCCCAGCGCCGCCGTCGCCGCACCGATCGGCGCCAGCCCCGCGCTGCGCCAGGTCGTGGCCGGCGTGGCCGAGCAGTTCGGCGTGTACGAAGTGGCAGGGAAGGGCAGCTATTCGCTTGACGACGCGCAGTTGCTGGCGGGCCTGGCCCGGCTGACCGCATCGCTGATGCAGGTGCACTCGCTGGCCCAGCGCTCGACCCACGCCTACGCGCAGATGGAAGCCCAGCTCGCGCACCAGTCGCAGATCCTCGACCAGATCCACGAATCCGTGCTGACGATGGACCAGACGGGCTATATCACCAGCTGGAACCGCGGCGCCGAAGAGCTGTTCGGCTACACCGCGCTGGAAGCTATCGGCCGCAACATCCTGTTCCTGTACGCCGACGAAGACGAGAGCTTCCACGACGTGTTCGCGGAGCAGGGCGGGCGCATGATGGAGGTAAAGCGCCGCAAGAAGTCGGGCGAGGTGTTCTGGGCCAGCCTGTCGCTGTCGCTGCTGCGCGACATGGCCGAACGCCCGATCGGCCTGATCGCCTACCTCACCGACATCACCGAGCGCAAACAGGCCGAGGAACAGCTGCACCACCTGGCCTATTACGACGAACTGACCGGCCTGCCGAACCGCACCCTGTTCGCGCGCCTGGTCGACCAGGCCCTGATGGTCGCCCAGCGCAACGAAGCCACCGGCTGCGTGCTGTTCGTCGACCTGAACCGCTTCAAGCGCATCAACGACACCCTGGGCCGCCGCATCGGCGACGAGCTGCTGCGCCAGGTCGCCCAGCGCCTGCGCGCTACCTTGCGCGACGAAGACGTGGTGGCGCGCCTGTCCGGCGACGAATTCGCGGTCGGCCTGTTCGACATCCGCCAGCACTTCGAGGCGACCACCGTCGCGCAAAAGCTGCAGGCTTCGCTCGATGCGCCTTTCCTGATCGCCGGCCACGACCTGCGCGTGGGCGCCAGCATCGGCATCAGCGTCTACCCGCAGGACGGCGGCGACGCCGAGACTCTGCTGGGCCTGGCCGATATCGCGATGGAAAGGGCCAAGCAGGCGGCCGACAATCCGGACCGCAGCGTCGCCTTCTTCAGCCAGGACATGAACCAGGGCATGCAGGAACGCATGCGCATCGAGTCCGACCTGCGCCACGGTCTGGGCAATGGTGAACTGATCCTGTACTACCAGCCGAAGTTCGAGATCGGCAGTGGCCGCATCGTCGGCGCCGAAGCGCTGGTGCGCTGGCTGCATCCGACCCGCGGCCTGGTGCCGCCGAGTGAATTCATCCCGCTCGCCGAAACCACGGGCCTGATCGTGCAGGTGGGCGAATGGGTGCTGGAACAGGCCTGCGCCCAGGCCGCGATCTGGCAGCGCGCCGGCGTACCGCCTTTCCGCCTGGCGGTGAACGTCTCGGCGCGCGAGTTCACGCCGACCCTGCCGGCGCGCGTGGCCGACACGCTGCTGCGCTACCAGCTGGACGCGTCTTGGCTGGAACTGGAGATCACCGAAAGCACCTTGATGCACGACTTCGAGCGCGTGACCACCATCATGGACCGCATCACGGAGCTGGGCGTGTCGCTGTCGCTGGACGATTTCGGGACCGGGTATTCGAGCCTGTCTTACCTGAAGCGCTTCCCGATCCACACCTTGAAGATCGACCGCTCGTTCACGACCGGGATTCCGCTCGATCCGAGCGACTGCGCGATTGCGGGGACCATCATCAGCATGGCGCGCAAGCTGAATTTGCGCGTGATTGCGGAGGGAGTGGAGACCCTGGAGCAGCTCGAGTTCCTGCGCGAGGCGGGGTGTGATGAGGTGCAGGGCTACTTGTACAGCAAGCCGGTGCCGGCGTTTGACTTCGAGCGCAGCTTGCGGGAGAACTGGCTGCTGGTGAGCTGACTGCAGCCGGCCCGGCGGCGGATTTGTCCTGTCCGGCGGGGATGATTTATGTATAATGCCAGTTCCTCAAGGAAGCGTGGCCGAGTGGTTGAAGGCAGCAGTCTTGAAAACTGCCGACGGGGGAACCCGTTCGTGAGTTCGAATCTCACCGCTTCCGCCAAGTTCCTGAAAAAAGCCCCACGTGTTGGGGCTTTTTTTCGTCTTCGACGAACAACTTGGGAAGTAATGTCCTTCCATTGATTGGCCATTCGTGCTGTTATAAATGCTGAATCACGCGACGTCGACTTACGCTTCTATGATGAGTGAAGCTGCAAGATGCGCTGTCATCCCCGTGTTCGTCTCCCTATTCTCGGTTTATGCAACGAGGGTTTTTGAATGGATAGGGCGACGAGTTTTTCGTGTGAATGCATATGGCATAAGACATCGATGGGAAGTCACGGTCTCAACAAAAAATTTCGGTGACACATCTTTGCCATGTACAAATTCCTTAAGTTAACGGTACTCTACATGTTTCCCTAGGGTGCCTTGGTCATGAATGTTACCGGTCTTCCAAATATTTGCCGCAATTTTCCCCCTGCCGCACTCGTAGCGATTGAGCGAGAAAGTCAGTTGGACGCGATCGAACACGCTCTTAAAACGATGCAAGTCGTGTTTATTGAAGGTGAGGAAGGAATCGGCAAAACTACGATTCTTGCGCAATTGATGGAGCGCAGGCCGGAGACGGTGATCGGGCTTTTCATTTCACCTTTGAGTCGCATGTCTTACTCTAAGGACTATTTCAATCTTGCCATTACAGAACAGATCTATTGGCTGTTCGAGGCTAAACGCTTTCCGAGTGATCACGCGTCCTCTTCTGATGTACTGAAATTAATGCTCAGGTTGCAGAAGCATGCTAAGAGCAAACCAATTATATTTGTGATCGATGGTTTGGCCGACATTGATATTGCTGATCGGCAGCGCGTTGTTGATTATCTATTTGAAGATGTTCTTCCATTAGGATTGCGCGAGTTCCGATTTGTAATCTCTGGTGAACTTAAAGAGGTGAACTTGCCTGAGGCGGAACGCCTCCTTATTCAAACCCAACATGTTTTGCCATTCGATCAGCCACAAATTAGAAAGTATTTTTCCGAATTTGAACCTAGCGAATCCGATATCCGCGACTTAAAGCACTTCTCACAAGGACTGCCATTTCGGTTGGAGGTTGCATTGCGTTCAATGCGAACTGGTATTTCCTTAGGTGAAGTCATTGCTCACCGATACGCCGGTGCAAACGATTATTTTGAGATCGACTGGAAGCGGGTAGATGGGGCAGCCAGTGAGCCTCTAAAGATGTTACTAGGGCTGCTCATATTTTCTTCGCGCTCACTGTCTATTGAAGATCTTTCCAAATTGACACAAATCTTGCCCGATGATATTCGAGAACTTTTAGGAAAAACGTATTTCATAAGCGTGAATGAGATCGATCACACGATAAGATTTCGTTCAGAGCCGCAACGCAGGTTTATTGCTAAAAAACTAGAAAGTTTACGAGTTCGAGCTCAAAATATGCTCATCGAAGACTTCTTGTTAAGGCCGTTGGACCGCGATTCACTATCCTTTCTTCCAGAGCAATTAACAGATGCGGGCAAATTTGAGAAAATAATTGAGACTCTTGATAACGAACACTTTCATCGACTTCTTGCCGAGGAAAAAAGCATATCGGTTCTAAAAAATCATGCTGCCATTGGCCGCGAAACTGCGGAGAAGTTGCGTAACGTTGCAAATACGTTCCAATTCTCTATGATGGGATCAGTTTTTATTGAAATCGAAAACTCAGATTCTAGCCGTATGATGGTCCAAGCGCTCCTTACTCTTGGAAAGATCGAGGAGGCGGTGACGATAGCTGGTCAGGCGTCCACAAAAGAGGACCGGTTTGCGCTATTAGCATGTATAGGCCAATACTTGATCGCAAAGAAGTTAAATCTCCCGTCTGAGCTAAAGGAACAGATCGTGGAAGCGTCGAAATATGTAGATTTCAAGGACTTAGGTCGTAAAGCCAGTGTGATAGCCAATGATCTGATTGGGATAGATCCCGACCTTGCAATTGAAATTCTTCATACGTGCGAAAAAGATAAAAATGATGGAAAAGGGCGTGATTTTGCGTTCGCGACTTTACACGCCGCAATGTCTACTTCCAATCTTACGGACGATGCCAGAGAGCGCGCTCAGAAAAAAACACGAGATCGAATAACGGACTCGAAAATAAAGGAATTTGTAGAGGCTGCCGCTGCGGTGTTTGCAAAGTATAGTGCTGTCAGAGTCATTGAAAAGATAGAAACCCTCGGCTTTGAGCACCGGATGTTCTTCGTAGGAGTATGGCTCGAGAATAATTCAAAAAACCAAGATTCTGCCGAAGTTGCGGATTATGCACTGAATCTCATGGTTGAACAGACGGAGTACTTGCCAAAATTAAGTGATTTCATACCGATTGTAGCTATTCTCCCAAATCTGACCGATCGTGCAAAGGCACGCGCTATTCTGGAGACTGTCGAGTCGCAAAAAACAGTAGTTGCGGCAAATGGCACATCCGAATTTTACGTCCGCCTGAAAATGTTGTTCTTGCTGGCGGATGCGGTCGACAGCATTGAGAAGGCGGTGGAGCGTGCAACTGAGATTTTTGCAATTGTGGACGATATGGCTGACATCGGCACAAAGACAACGTGTTTTGCGTGGATTCTCCATTATATGCACGACTGCACGCAGCAGAATATCATCGATACGGAAACTGATTTAACGTCCGCTTCTGCAATGCGGCTGATTGAATGTATAGAAGATCTCTTAGCATCCACCGTTGATCACTACAGTATTACTCGTCAAGCAATTCGCGCCCTTGCTAGAAATTACACCGATAAGGCATTTAGCTTAGCGGGAAGGTTGAACACTTCCGCCTCTCGTAATAAGGCGTTTCGGCATCTTTCACGAGTGATTCTGACTGATCGGTCTTATGCTTCAGGTTATGGCAACGTCATCGATGCGGTCGGCTCGATAACGACTTTGATCGACAAAGATCATGCAGGCATGGACATGTTAGCAAAGCTGCGCGAGAACGATGACTTTGATATTACAAGGCCTCGTGCTCATGAGATCCTCACTTTCTGGAAGAAACTGCTGGGACCTGACGTTCGAATGCTCGCACTCGCATCAACATATGCAATGCTTGCAAAAAATTACCCTAACGTAGCACGAGATCTCAACTTGGACAAAAATCTTTTGCCCTGCTGGGATGAGATGCCTGACGGCGGTTACAAACTAAACGTCGGATTTCAAATCGTCGAGATACTCGCGCCGCATAATTCTGAATTGGCCGAACGGTGGATGGACCAGCTGATGGATGACTATGCCAGTCAGTCGCTGATCTCTCTCGAGATTGAACCGATGATCATGACAAGCATAACGTTGTCAATACGTTCGTTCATAGGTTTGGTAAATGCAAAGGCTGTAGATGAGCGCGTCTTTACAAGGCTGTCAAATCTCGTTAAACGGGTGCCTGGGACGACTGAGCAGATCAAGCTATGGATTGATCTTGCGGTAAAGTGCTGGGCGGCGGGGGATAAGTCAAGGTGCGAAGAAATTACGACTCAATATATTCGGCCCCTTATCGATTCGATTCCTGAGGATCTCGCGTCATGGCGAAGTTATTTAATCACGGAGGCCGCGCCTGCGCTATACATTAGTGCGCCAAACTTGGCCGAAATGTACTTGACGTCACTAGCTAGGGAGGAGCAAGATCTCGCACGGGAGGCGATTTGCCTGGCTTTACACTCTCAGCTTAGCCCTTATGATCCTAAGCCGACGTCATCTGTAGCTGAGTATAGACTGGATTATGCGAGGGCTTTGGATATCGTGTCAGTGATGACGAAGCTAAAGCACGATTCCTCTTTATTGTCGGCCATAGGAACTTTCTGCGACTGTTTGTTATCATCGAAAAACAGAAATATTTTTACTGTCGTTCAGAAGAAGAAATTTACTGATGAACTAAACCGGTTGGTATCGACTGCGCTTCCGGACGTTGAGAATATTACCCACCTCGGTTATCAAATCGCGGCGCGCGCCCGTCTGCTGCGTGTGCAGAGTGAATTCGAAAAAGTAAATCTGCAACAATGGCGCGATTTAAAGAAGCTGGCCGATGATATTCCGAATAAGGCTGATCGAGCAGTTGTCATCTGTATGATAGCGGTCCAGGCTGCGCCTAAAGAAATTGCAATTGCAAAGGTGTGGTTAGCTGAGGCGAAGTCCCTTACTAATGAAATCCCCTCGCTAAAAGATAAAATCGATAGGTATCGGTGGATGAGCGAAATGGTAGGAAAGATCGATGCCGGGTTCTGCCATCTAATGTTAAAAGAGGCTTTTCAACTCGCCGATTCGCTAGAAAAGAAAGAGGATATTGCGGAGAAGCAGAGACGAATTCTTGATATTGCACATCAGATTGACCCGAAGCTTGCTGACGAGTTAGTTGTATTGTTGGATAACGATCCAGCTCGGCATCGTGCTAAACAATTGTCGAGTCATCTAAAAGTTTTGAAGAGTCGGAAAAAGCTTTTCGATAAATCGACGAAGCAAAAAGATGAGCTGAATTTGTCTGATGATGAGTTAATCGAGGTTGCTTGGGGGAATTTTCGCTCGATGTTGGCAGGGCGGTTTAGTGCACGCCATTTAGATGATATGGAGTTTCTCGTTCAACGGGCATCGTGCATCCCATTAATTCAAGCTTTTCCTATTTGGTCGTGGTTTATTGAGAATGTAAATCGGCGGTACCAACACAGCCCGAAGGAATTATCCACGCTCGCGGCTATATTGGACTCGAGTATGTCTGCTGCCGAATTGGCATGCCATTTGGCGGGTCGAACTGGGGCAGGCGTGCAAGGCGACGCGACTACCAGTAACTTATTTCGACATGGGGATCGAGATGCGGCTTTGTCACAGCTAAAGGAATGGGTCAAGGAATTCGTTGTTGATGAAGTGTTGATTAGCGATCCATACTTTGGGCCTGATGAATTTGAAATTCTCAAGATGATCCAGGAAGAAAAGCCTGCCGCGACGATTAAGTTATTATTATGCGAGGACTACATCAAGAAGTATCTCGGGAGCAGTACGCATGAGGAGCTTTTTCGCGATAGATGGAGCGATATTAGTGATGAAGACCCACCGCGGACTGATATAGTGGTGGTAGGGGTTAAGCCGCACGGGGTGCATCCAATCCATGACCGTTGGCTGGTAGCGAATAAAAGCGGTATACGGATCGGCACGTCTATACATTCAATAGGGCTTGGGCGTACGTCGGAAATTTCGAAGATCGCCGAAGGCGAAGTCCAGGCTCGTCGCGAGGAGATCGAGTCATACTTGAGCCGAAAAACGCGTTTTGTCGGGGCAAATCGTGTGAATTACCGTGTCGTTGATATGTAAGGTATATCGATGTTGACTTGCCGGTTCGCCGTCGGTAGGGATATGGCGTGTTACGACTATTTCGCTTTTTGTGAATATTCTACCTGCTCGCATATTCGAAATAGTCCCTGTGCAGCGACTTCGAGTTTTAATGATAAATTATTCGAATGTGGCGATCGTTAATCCTGAGTATGTATTTGGCCGGGAACGTTTTGGTTCATTGGATATTGCCGCTTATGGCGCGCTCATGTGGTGAGTTGCATAGGCGACCTTGAGGTGTTTTTCGTAGTTAGAGTATGGCCGCTCAGCGAGGCAAGTTGAAAAAGGTGAGCAAATAGAAAAGCACGCATACTTCAGTTTTCCCAGTAGCGAATGTACTCTTCGCGCGTTCGGCTCCCGGAAAACGCGAACTCCGGCAAATTTTGATTGTATCTTCGGGAAGGTAAGGCCAGCGACTTACGAACGCACGCCAAGTTCGGGGCCGGCGTCGAGTGTGTCTTCCTTGCACACTTTTGCCAGACGTAGTTCCAGATCCTGAGATGAAGAGTTTATTGACATTTACTTTACGCTCGTTCAGGATGCCAAGGGGAAAGCCCGACTTATGGTTTCGGTCTTCGCGAACTGCAGACTTGCTGACCACCGCTGCACCCTAACGCCCATGATCATCTCCTCCGCCACCGACTTTCGCGAAGCCGCCCGACGCCGGCTCCCACCATTCCTGTTCCACTACCTTGACGGCGGCGCCGGCGCCGAACAGACCCTCCGCGCCAACGTCGACGATCTTCAACAGGTAAAGCTGCGACAAAAGGTATTGCGCGGTTCCTCCCAACTCGACCTCACCACCAGCTGGTTTGGCCAGCACTATTCCCTCCCCATCGCGCTGGCCCCCATCGGCCTGACCGGCATGTTCGCCCGCCGCGGCGAGGTTCAGGCAGTCCGCGCCGCCTGCCACAGGAACATCCCCTTCATCCAGTCCACCGTCTCGGTCTGCCCGCTGTCGGAGGTCGCCGCCCAGGCATCCAAACCCATCTGGTTCCAGCTCTACGTGCTGAAAGACCGCGCCTTCATGCGCGACGTGATGCGCCGCGCCTGGGAGTTGGGCGCGACCACGCTGGTCTTCACGGTCGACATGCCGGTCCCCGGCAACCGCTACCGCGACGCCCATAGCGGCATGAGCGGCCCGAACGGCCCGCTGCGGCGCATGGTGCAGGCGATGCTGCATCCGCGCTGGGCCTGGGACGTCGGCCTGCATGGCCGTCCGCACGACCTCGGGAATATCTCGGCCTACCGCGGCCACGCCACCGGCCTGGAAGACTACATCGGCTGGCTGGGCGAGAACTTTGATCCCGACATCGCCTGGCAAGACCTGCAGTGGATCCGCGACGAGTGGAAGGGCAGCTTGATCCTGAAAGGCATCCTCGACGCCGACGATGCCTACGCCGCACTCGGTTTTGGCGCCGACGGCATCGTGGTCTCCAACCACGGCGGCCGCCAGTTAGACGGCGCCTTGTCCACCGCCCAGGCGCTGCCGTCGATCGCCGACGCGGTGAAAGGCAAGATGACGATCTTCGCCGACGGCGGCGTGCGCACCGGCACCGACGTGTTCCGCATGCTGGCGCTGGGCGCCGATGGCGTGCTGCTCGGGCGCGCTTTCGTCTACGCGCTGGCGGCGCAGGGCCAGGCCGGCGTCGAGCGGCTGCTGGCCATCATGGAGAAGGATCTGCGCACCAACATGGTCCTTACCGGCGCCAAGTCGGTGGAAGAGATCGGCCCCCACTTGCTGGCCCGTTGAGGCGCACCGCTGCGCTGCGCGGGATTGACCCGCAAACATATTCTTGACACAACATTAAAACGATAACATCCTGCGTATGTACTACGTAAGCAATCCGTAAGGAAACAGGCACATTCTCCAAACGGATGTGCGGCGTCGTATCGAGGAGGGTGTTTTCTCGAAGCCAGAATTTGTGCGTGTATCGATTCAGTCCATGTAATTAAAAACTAGACAGGAGACATAAGCATGAAGAAGGGTGATAAAGAGTCGAAGCAGTCGGTTCCTGGCCGGCGTAAGTTCCTGGGCAATGCAGCCGCCGGCACCGCCGGGGCCACGCTGGCCTTCCCGATGATCGCCAGTGCGCAGACGCCCAAGCAGATGCGCTTCCAGAGCACCTGGCCGAGCAAGGACATCTTCCACGAGTACGCGCTGGACTTCGCCAAGAAGGTCAACGACATGACCGGCGGCGAACTGAAAATCGAGGTGCTGCCTGCCGGCGCCGTCGTTCCGGCCTTCGGCCTGCTGGACGCCGTCTCCAAGGGCACGCTCGACGGCGGCCATGGCGTCATGGGCTACAACTACGGCAAGCAAAGCGCCATCGCGCTATGGACCTCGGGCCCGGCCTACGGCATGGATGCCAACATGGTGCTCGCCTGGCACAAGTACGGCGGCGGCAAGGAGCTGCTGGCCGAGCTGTACAACGGCATCGGCGCCAACGTTGTCTCTTTCCTCACCGGCCCGATGCCGACCCAGCCGCTGGGCTGGTTCAAGAAACCGATCAGCAAGGCAGAAGACCTGAAGGGCATGAAGTTCCGCACCAATGGCCTGGCGATCGACCTGTTTACCGCCATGGGCGCGGCGGTCAATGCGCTGCCGGGCGGCGAGATCGTGCCGGCCATGGACCGCGGCCTGCTCGATGGCGCCGAGTTCAACAACGCCAGCTCGGACCGGCTGCTCGGCTTCCCGGACGTCTCGAAGATCTGCATGCTGCAAAGCTTCCACCAGAGTTCCGAAACCTTCGAGATCACCTTCAACAAGGCCAAGTACGCCGCGCTGCCGGCCAAGCTCAAGTCGATCATCGAGAATGCGGTGGAGGCGGCATCGTCCGACATGTCGTGGAAAGCGGTCGACCGCTATTCCAAGGACTACCGCGACATGCAGGCCAAGGACGGCGTCAAGTTCTACAAGACGCCGGACGCGATCCTGCAGCAGCAGTTGGCCATCTGGGACCAGGTGGTGGCCAAGAAGGGCGCCGACAACCCGCTGTTCAAGAAGGTCGAGGCGTCGATGCGCGCCTTTGCCGAGCGCGCGATGAAGTGGGACATGGACACCAACAACCCGCGCCGCATGGCCTACAACCACTACTTCGGTCGCAAGGCGCCGCCGCCAAAGAAGGCGTAAGCACGTCTTGAGCTTCATGCGCGCCACCCCCGTTCAAACCGAGGGTGGCGCTTTCTTGGCGACCGGGAGCAGCTCCATGCAGAACGTTTTGTTTTTCGTCGACCGGGTCAGCAGCTGGGTGGGCCAGGCCTTCTCCTGGCTGATCGTGGCGCTGACCTTCCTCATTACCTGGGAAGTGTTTGCACGCTATGCCCTGAACACGCCCAACCCCTGGGCCTTCGATCTGATGATCATGATGTACGGCGCCGCCTTCATGATGGCGGGCGCCTACACGCTGGCCAAGAACGGCCATGTGCGCGGGGACGTGCTGTACAGCTTCTTCCCGCCGCGCCTGCAGGCCGGGCTGGACCTGCTGCTCTACATCGTCTTCTTCATCCCCGGAGTGGTCGCCCTGTGCTGGGCCGGCTACACCTATGCCGCCGAGTCCTTCGCCATCCGCGAGCACTCCACGCTCACCGCCAACGGCCCGCCGCTGTATCCTTTCAAGATGGTGATTCCTTTCGCCGGCATCCTGCTGCTGCTGCAGGGTCTTGTCGAGATCGTGCGCTGCGTGGTCTGCCTGCGTAACGGCGACTGGCCCGCGCGCGAGCCCGATGTCGAGGAGGTCGACGTCGATAAACTCAAGGCCATGGTGCATGTCGACGAGGGGAGGGCGTCATGAGGAAGGAAATCTGGTTCGGCCTGTCGATCCTGCTGGCGATCGTCGTCGGCCTGTTCATCCTGATGCCGGCGCCCGCCGACATGACCAACGGCCACCTGGGCCTGTTGATGCTGGCGCTGGTGGTGGTGGCCATCATGCTCGGCTTCCCGACCGCCTTTACCCTGATGGGCATGGGCATGATGTTCGCGTGGTTCGCCTTCCACAGCAGTGACCCCAGCCAGGCCACCCAGCTCACGCTCGACCTGATGGTGCAGCGCGCGTATTCAGTGATGGCCAACGACGTGCTGATCTCGATCCCGCTGTTCATCTTCATGGGCTATCTGGTCGAACGCGCCAACCTGATCGAGCGGCTGTTCAAGAGCCTGCACATCGCGATGGCGCGCGTGCCCGGTTCGCTGGCGGTGGCCACCATCGTCACCTGCGCCATCTTCGCCACCGCCACCGGCATCGTCGGCGCGGTGGTCACGCTCATGGGCCTGCTTGCGCTGCCGGCGATGCTCAAGGCCGGCTACAGCACCCAGTTATCGGCCGGTTGCATCACGGCGGGCGGCTGCCTGGGCATCCTGATTCCGCCCTCGGTGCTGCTGATCGTGTATGGCGCCACGGCCGGGGTCTCGGTGGTCAAGCTGTATGCGGGCGCCTTCTTCCCGGGGATCATGCTGGCCGGGCTGTATGTGGCCTATGTGCTGATCGTCGCCAAGCTCAAACCCGCCTGGGCGCCGCCGCTGCCCGCGGCGGAGCGGATCGTCGCGCTGCCGGAATACACGCAGGCCATTCCCGGCGCCTACCACAAGGGCGCGGTGCGCGGCCTGGTCGGCGCGATCAAGGGACCGCTCGCCGCGAACGTGCCGAGCCGCACCCTGATGTCGAACCTGTTCATTGCCTTGCTGCCGGCACTCGCCTTTGCCCTGGTCATGGGCGTGAGCTACCGGCTGGTCACGGCGCCGGAAGCGGCGCCCACCGAACTGGTCGAGATGGGCGCGCAGCAGGACGTCGAGGCATCCAGCAGCGGCGACACCGGTGGCTTGCAGGAGCCGCCCGCGGAGGGCGCCCTGGCCGAGCCGCCAGCCGAGGGCGCGGTCGCCACGCCGCCGACGGTGTCAGCGCCGTCCGCCCCGGCCGGCCCCGAGGCCATGGAGGCTGCGTCGAGCATCCCGGCGCAGGAGCCGCTGGCCAGGACCGCCTCCACCACCTTCTGGATCGTGCTGGCGGTCGGCGCCGCCGCCATGCTCGTCTTCTACATCTTCTTCAGCTTCGCGCGGCTCGAGATCTTCAAGATGCTGCTCGGGTCCTTGTTCCCGCTGGCGATCATGATCCTGGCGGTGTTGGGAAGCATCGTGTTCGGGCTGGCCACGCCCACCGAGGCGGCGGCCATGGGCGCCTTCGGGGGGCTGATCCTGGCGATCGCCTACCGCCGCTTCAACTTCAACCTGCTGCGCGAGTCCGCCCACCTGGCCACCAAGACGACGGCCATGGTGTGCTGGCTGTTCGTCGGCTCGAGCATCTTCTCGGCCGCGTTCGCGCTGCTGGGCGGGCAGGAGATCATCAATGCCTGGGTGCTGGGAATGAATCTGACGCCGGTGCAGTTCATGCTGCTGGCGCAGGTGATCATCTTCCTGCTCGGCTGGCCGCTGGAGTGGACCGAGATCATCGTCATCTTCATGCCGATCTTCGTGCCGCTGCTGGCCCACTTCAATATCGACCCGCTGTTCTTCGGCCTGCTGGTGGCGATGAACCTGCAGACGGCCTTCCTGTCGCCGCCGGTGGCGATGTCGGCCTTCTACCTGAAGGGCGTGGCGCCGCCGCACGTGACCCTGAACCAGATCTTCATGGGCATGCTGCCCTTCATGGGCATCCAGGTCCTGGGCATCATCCTGTTGTATGCCTTCCCGGCGATCGGGTTGTGGCTGCCGGGCGTGCTGTACAAGTAGATCAGCATGAACCCGTAGCGTGGGCAAGTTTCTTGCCCACGCGTTCAACCCGGCCATGAGCAGTATCGCATTCCCACGCCTTCCACCTCTCCCGGTTATTCGTTTCCCGAATGACCGACATATCGTTTCCTCGTCTTACATTGCGCTGCAACATCGGTAATAATAAGCGGCTATACCCAGCAGTACCATCCACGTTCCCGTCTTTTGTTGTCGCAAGTGCTCACTCCGTAATCCGGCAGCTACTCTGAGAACCATGAGGAAAATGAATCACCGTCTCCTGTCCGGCTCGCTATCTTCCCCTTGCGCCACGATCGCCCTGCGTGCGCCGGTCTTGCCTGCAGCGGCGGTGCGATGATGCAAGGCACCTTGCCGTCTTCACGGGTGCAGGCGAACCGTCCGGTGTCCGTCAAGCCGCATTCCTTCCTGGACGATCTCTACGGGATTGCCGTGGGCGTGCTGTTCGTCGTCATGGGCGTCCTGCTGCTGCAGGCCGCGGGGCTGATCACGGGCGGCGTGGCGGGTATTTCGCTGCTGATTTCCTACACCACCGGCTATCCGGTCGGCCTGCTGTTCATGCTCATCAACCTGCCGTTCTTCCTGTTCGGCTACCTGTTCATGGGTGCGCGCTTCACCATCAAGTCGCTCGCGGTCAGCGTGCTCATCATGGCGATGCTCAGGCTCGTGCCCTATGGCCTGGTCATCGGACACGTGAACCCGATGCTGGCAGCCCTCGGCGGCGGCACTTTCTGCGGCATGGGCATCCTGGCCCTGGCGCGTCATGGGGCCGGCGTGGGCGGCACCGGTATCGTCACGCTCTGGCTGCAAAAGAAATACGCGATCAATGCCGGCCGCACCCAGGTGCTGATCGACGCCGTCATCCTGCTGGCGGCGCTGACGCTCGTGACGCCGGAACTGGTCGGCTGGTCGTGCCTGAGCGCGATCGCCATGAGCAGCATGGTCATGGCCTGGCATCGCCCGGGGCGCTACTTCGGTAACTGAGCCGCCTTCAACAATTGATGCTCATTAGTATTTATTTCTAGGCTGGAAGCTAGTTACAATGTGCGACAATTGAACTCCCCGGCTTGATTTTTCGTCCATGACCAGCTTCTTCGGCAAACTGCGGCTGACCAGCCTGATGACCCTGGCGGTGTGTGCGACCGTGGCCCTGACCGTCGCCTTGCAGCTGACGCTGGTCAACCACTTCGCCGTGCGCCAGTCGTCCGAGGAAGCCGAGCTGCGCCTGCAGCAGCTGTCCTGGCAGATGCGCGACTCGCTCAACCGCGTGATCGAGCAGGCCACCGGCGACGCCAGGCTGCTGACCCAGCTGCCGCAGGTGCGGCACGCCAGGAATCCCGAAGAAGCGCGCGCCGTGCTGGAAAGCCTGCAGGGCACCTTTCCCGACTACGCCTGGATCGGCATTGCCGACATCGACGGCGCCGTGACCGCCGCCACCGGCAGCATGCTTGAAGGCGCCAACGTGGGCAAGCGGCCATGGTTCGTGGCCGGCATCCAGGGCGTGCGCGCGACCGATTACCATCCCGCCGTCCTGCTCGAAAAAATCCTGCCCAGGACGCCCGATCCGTGGCGCTTCGTGGACGTGTCCGGCCCCATCGTGGACGGCAAGGGCAAGCCGGTGGGCGTGCTGGGCATGCACCTGAGCTGGGAATGGGCGCGCCGCCATGCGCGCACGCTGCTCACGCCGGCGCTGCGCGAATACGGGGCCGAGATCCTGGTCATCCGCGACGACGGCACCGTCATGCTGGGGCCCCAGTCGCTGGTCGAGCACAAGCTCGATACCACCAGCCTGCGCCTGGCGCAGAAGGGCATGACCGGGTCGCTGCGGGAAGTCTGGCCGGACGGCCGTGCCTACCTGACCGGCTACAGCCAGACCGGCGACATCCTCGACCCGGCCTCGCTGCGCTGGACCGTGCTGGTGCGCCAGACCGAGGAAAGGGCGCTGGAAAGCGCGGTCGACCTGAAGGCGCGCATGCTTGGCTGGAGCGCGCTGTTGGGGCTTGTGCTGGCCTGCGCCGCGGTCGTGCTGGCGCGCCGCCTGACGCGCCCGATGGCGGTGCTGCGCGAAGCGATCGAGCGCGTGACGGCGGCCACCGACGCCGGCAAGCAGCCGCCCCCGATTCCCCGGATCGACGGCTTCCTGGAGGCGCAGATCCTGTCGAGCACCATGCGCGACCTGGTGCGCAGCGAAACCAATCACCGCGAAGCCCTGATCGCCCTGAACGAGCGGCTCGAGGCCGCCGTGGCCGAACGCACCGCCGAACTCCAGGCGCTGCTGCTGCGCGACGTGCTCACCGGCCTGCCGAACCGGCGCGCGCTGCTCGAGGCCTTACCCGAGACCATGAGCCGCGCGCGGCGCGTGGAACGTCCGAGTGCGCTGCTGTTCCTCGACATGGATGGCTTCAAGGCCGTCAACGACAACCACGGCCACGAAGAGGGCGACGAGCTGCTGCGCCAGTTCGGCCAGCGCCTGCTGCAGGGCGTGCGCAAGACCGACATGGTGGCGCGCCTGGCCGGCGACGAATTCGTCGTGGTGCTGGAGATGCTGACCGATGCAGCGCACGCCGAAGACACCGCGCGCAAGCTGCTGGTGCGCCTGAAGGAACCCTTCGTGCTGCGCACCGCCACCGTGACGGTGGGCGCCAGCATCGGCGTGGCGCTGCACGCGCCGCAGGACAAGCCGGACCTGGATGCCTGGCTGGCGCGCGCCGACCACGCGATGTATGCGGTCAAGCGCACCGGCAAGAACGGGGTCGCACTGGCGGCATCGGCCTAGGGGGCCGGCTGCCTGGGTCGGGAGGCGACGCTGCAGCTGCCACGCCTCACTTCACGGCCGCATCGATCACATACTCCCACGCCCCCAGCGAGCGTTTGGAACCGCCCCCCGGCAGGCTGTATTGCTGCGTCGCCCCGGTCAGATTGACCGCCACCCGCACCCGGTTGCCATCCTTCTCGCGCCGGAATGCGAACACCTTGTCGTTGCCGGTATCGAGCACCTCGGCCGGCCCGCCATATTGTCCGTTCCACAGCGCGCGGTTGTCGTGCTTGAGCTTGAGCAGCCCCGCGTAGAAGGGCGCCAGCGGATAGCCCTTCCACTCGATCGGGTCCTTCTCGAAGAATTCGATGCGCTTGTCCAGGCCCGCTTCCTGGCCACCGTAGATCAAGGGCATGCCGGGCAGCGTGGCCGCCAGCACCGCCATCGCCTTGAAGGCCGGGCCGTAATGCTCCTTGTCGCTGCCATGCCAGGAGTTCTCGTCGTGGTTGCTGGTAAAGCGCATGCGGTAGGCGTGGTCCGGATAGGCGACCGGCGGCTTTTCCAGCAGCGCGCGCAGGGTTTTGGCGTCGGCCTTGCCCTTGGCGATGTCCTTGAAGATGGTGACCGTGTCCCAGCCATAGGTCATGTCGAAGGCCTTGTTGTGCAGCTCGGGCTGCCAGGCCTCGGCCAGCATGAAGACCGGCTTGATCTTCTCCAGCTCGGCTCTAGCCTGTTCCCAGAAGGCGGTCGGCACCTTGGCCGCGACGTCGCAGCGGAAGCCGTCGATGCCGGCCTCGCGTACCCAGAAGGCCATCGCGTCGCTCATGCCTTTCCACAGGCCGGGCTGCTTCCAGTCCAGGCCCGTCACGTCGGTCCAGTATTCGGGCTCCGCGCCTTCCGTGTAGGTGACCGGGAAGATCTCGCCCTTGGCATCCTTCAGGTACCAGTCCTTGTGCTGGACGGTCCAGGGATTGTCGAAGGCGGTGTGGTTGGCCACCCAGTCGAGGATCACATGCATGCCCAGGCCCTGGGCCTGTTTCACGAGGCGCTTGAAGTCGTCCATCGTGCCGAATTCGGGATTGACGGCGGTGTAGTCGCGCACCGCGTAATAGCTGCCCAGCGTGCCCTTGCGGTTCTTCACGCCGATCGGCTGCACCGGCATCAGCCACAGGACGTCGACACCCATCTTGCGCAGGCGCGGCAGGTGGGCGGCAAACGCGTTGAACGTGCCTTCCCTGGTGTACTGGCGGATGTTGACTTCGTAGATGTTCGCGTTCTTCGACCAGGCCACATGCGCCATCGGCGCGCTCTTGCCGGTCTCCTGGGCCAGCGAGGGCAGGGGCGCCAGCGTGGCGCACAGCGCCAGCGCCAGGGCGGGCAGGGAAAGGGAAGTTGTTTTCATCGGTCTCCTCGAATTTTGTGAAAGCCTCTTGTGCCCGCTCATTCTACGGTGTAGAACAAGCCATGGCTGGGAATGTTCTGCTCGGCCTTGCACGCTGCATCGGTTTTGCCTGCCCGGTGCTGTTTTATGTGCGTTATTAGACAGATCAGTTCGTCGAAGAAGCGGATAACTGAGCTTCAGAGAGGGAATGACGCCATGAAGATGTCCATCGTCGCATGCGCCGTACTCGGAGCGAGTGCGGCTTGCGCCTCGGCCCAGGATGTCGCTGCTGTAGTAGCGAACGCACCTGCCGGGGTAGCCAGAGAAGCTGATTGCACCACCGGGTGCGCGCCGCCTGCTGGAGCCGGCGGCAAGACCGTGGCCGCGCAAAACGCGAGAAATATTCCGAGCGATGCGCCGGCGATCTTCATGCGCGAAACCGCGCAGGAAGCGGAAACCCGGCGCGCAAGCGAAGCCTCCATCCTGACGGTCGGCCGCCAGTACACGCTCGACTACGAGGCGCTGAAGGATGTCGGCGACCCCTTCCACGGCGGCCTGGCCGGCAACGCCACCGGCGCCGCAGGCGCGCGCCGCCTTGAGGACAGCGTCAACTACGAAGGCAGGTACAGCAACTTCATGGCCGGTTCGTCCTGGGGCAAGGGCGACATCGACGGCTCGCCTTCCGGGCGCGCCTGGGGCATGACGGTGGGCTTGAACGCCGGCCCGTTCACGATCCGCGCGGCGCACCAGAACCGCAACGTCGCCAAGATCACCCGCTACGACCAGACCGGCATCAGCATGGCGGCCAAGAATTCCATCATCGCCGCCAACCTGCGGCTCGGCTGGGGCACGGCCTACGCCGCCTACAGCGCCAACCGCGGCTGGGGCAGCTCGCCGCTGTTCAATCCGGATAATCCCTACGGCGCCGGCGTCATTTCCACGACCCTGTCGACCAACAGCCGCGACGTGCTGGCGGGCGTGGCCGTACCGCTGGGCCACGCCACCACGCTGCTGGCGTCCTTCATCCGCAAGAACGACCGCGACCCGGCCAACCGCGACGCGCGCCAACTGGCGATCGGGGCCACCTATGCGGTGTCGCGCCGGATGGATTTCTACGCGGCCTATTCGCACATCCGGCATACCGGCGGCCTGCAGGATGCCGGCATCCGCGCGGGTGGCGGCGGCGCGATCAACGTCGGGATGCGGCGCGGCTTCTGAGCCGCACGCCCTCTGCATCCCCCAGGCGTGCGCGGCGACGCAATGTTGCAAAAAACGGTAGCCTGAGTGCTATGGCTCATTAACGTTTTGGAGGCAACATGACAGGCAGCAGCACACTTGATCCGGACAACTTCCCGGAAGGCCCGGACCGCAGTCTCGGCAAAGGACATGGCATCGGCGCCCTGGGCCCGAGCGATATTTCCGATACCGGCAGCGACGTCGTCGGCGGCCCCGGCTTTGCCGATGCACTCGATCCCGACCAGATTCTCGACTTCGACACCGGCACCACCTCCGACATGGAAGCGAGCCACGCCGACGGCACCGCCGGCCCCGATGTCGGCGACGCCAACTTCTCGGGCGACAGCGACATGGGCGGCACCGGCGAACGCGCCTCGGCCGGGCGCGATACGGTGGCCAAGGACGGCGCCGATATCGACACCGACCAGATCATCAGCATCCCCGACCTGCCGCTGACCGAGGAAGACACCGACTTCCTGTCGAGCCAGCCGCCGGGGCGGGGTGAAGGCCGCAAATAGGATCTATCGGGTCGTTACCGATGGATCTGCCCACCCTGCGGGCTAAGGTGAAGCAAGGTGTGCGACCTTACTTCCCCGGCGCATAAATCTGGTCAAACAGCCCACCGTCCGCAAAGTGGGCCTTCTGCGCCTGCGTCCAGCCACCGAGTTCGGTGATCGGGAACAGCTTGATGTTCGGGAATTGCGACGCGTACTTCTTGGCGAAGCGCTCGGTCACCGGGCGGTAATAGTTCTTGGCGACGATCTCCTGTCCCTCGTCGCTGTACAGGAACTCGAGGTAGGCCTGCGCCACCGGACGGGTGCCGCGCTTGTCCACCGTTTTGTCGACCACGGCCACCGGCGGCTCAGCCAGGATGCTCAGCGAAGGCGCCACGATCTCGAACTTGCCCGGACCCAGTTCGCGCAGGGCGAGCAGGGCTTCGTTTTCCCAGGCCAGCAGGACGTCGCCGATGCCGCGCTCCACGAAGGTGGTGGTGGCGCCGCGCGCGCCCGAATCGAGCACCGGCACGTTCTTGTAGAGCTTGCCCAGGAAATCCTTGGCGCTGGCGGGCGAGCCGCCCGGCTGGCGCAGGGCGTAGCCGTAGGCAGCAAGGTGGTTCCAGCGTGCGCCGCCGGAGGTCTTCGGGTTCGGGGTGATGACGGCAACGCCCGGCTTGACGAGGTCGGCCCAGTCGCGGATGCCTTTCGGGTTGCCCTTGCGGACCAGGAACACGATGGTCGAGGTGTAGGGCGCGCTGCGATGCGCCAGGCGCTGCTGCCAGTTCTGCGCGATCAGGCCTTTTTCGCTGATGGCATCGATGTCATAGGCCAGCGCCAGGGTGACCACGTCGGCCGGCAGGCCGTCGATCACGGCCCGCGCCTGCTTGCCCGAACCGCCGTGCGATTGCTTGACCGTGACGCTGTCGCCGGTCTTGGCTTTCCAGTGGCGGGCAAAGGCGGCGTCGATATCCTGGTAGAGCTCACGGGTCGGGTCGTAGGACACGTTGAGCAGGGTGACGTCCGCGGCAAAGGCTGGGCTTGCAGCAAGCAGCGGTGCCAGCAGCGCGGTTGCGGCCAGCGAGTGCAGGAAAGTTTTGCGGAGCATGTCGTTCTTTCAGAGGGCAGTTTGGAACCTGTAGACTACGGCTCAGTTCCCCCTGAAGGAACGAATTTATTCGCTTAACAATATGCGGATTTTAATTCGTCCGCCAAGCTGCGATCTGGCGTGGTTCAGTGTGCCTTCGACAGGATCAGCAGCCAGCGGCGGAACAGCAGGATTTCCACGTGGCCAGCTTCGATGCCGGTATCGCATTCGATGACCGGGTTCACCGCATAGAAGCGCTTGCGGAAGTCGCGGGTGATCAGGAGTTCACGCTGGCCAATGCGCAGCATAAAAGGGACAGGGGCATATTCCAGGCCGAAGGAGCTGTTCAGAGTGGTCATGTTGCGTTTTCCTTTTATTAAATTCGTTGGAGTAACTAAAGAATAGCATAACTACTGTATGAATCCACAGTTACTGTTCGGATGTACAGTAAAAATTTATTTCTGTAGTTTTTTCGCCAACTGGCCCTATATCGAGGCGTATGCCGACCAAACTCCGCCCCCGACTCCACCGCTTCGCCGCCGACCGCTTCTCGCCCGAAGGCGAATACGGCCTGCACCTGACCCTCGGCATCGCGATGCTGGTCATCGCCACCGCCGTCTTCGCCCAGCTTGCCGGCGCCGTCGTCACCGGCGCGCCGATCACGCAGTTGGATGTGGAAGTGGCCAACTGGCTGCACGCGCATGCCCGCGCCAACGGCGGCCTGCGCCAGTTCCTGATGGCGGTGACGCAGGTGCACAGCACGCCGGGCATCCTGGTGCTGGCGCTCATTGCCGGCGCCTGGCTTGTCCGGCGCGGGCACCGTTACTGGGTGATTACGCTGGCCAGCGCCGTCCCGGGCGGGTTGGTGCTGAACGTGGTGCTGAAGCACACCTTCGCGCGCGCGCGCCCCCAATTCGCCGAGCCCTTGCTGGAACTGACTACCTACAGCTTCCCCAGCGGACATACCATGGCGGCCACGGTGCTGTATGGCTTCATCGCCTGCTATGCATCGCGCCATGCGCGCAGCTGGACGGGCAGGGTGCTGCCCTTCGTGCTGGCGCTGCTCATGGTGGCGACGGTCGCGTTCTCAAGGATGTATCTTGGGGTCCATTATCTGTCCGACGTGCTGGCCGCCGCCGCCGAGGGCTGCGGCTGGCTGGCGATCTGCGTCGCCGGCACCGCCACCTTCAACCGGCGCAGCCGCGCGCGGGCACGGCGCGAAGGGGCGCCGGTCGAGCCCCAGGATATGTGAACCATTGAGGAAAACGGATGCGCACACTCGTACACCTGTCGGACCTGCATTTCGGACGCGTCGACCCTGCGTTGCTCGCGCCCTTGCGCACACTCATCGAGCACATCGACCCGGACGTGCTGGTGGTCTCCGGCGACCTGACCCAGCGCGCCAAGGCCGAGCAGTTCGAGGAAGCGCGGGCCTACCTGGACACCTTGCCGGGGCCGCAGATCATCGTGCCAGGCAACCATGACATCTCGCTGTACAACGTGTTCCGCCGCTTCGTGAAGCCCCTGGAGCGCTACAAGCGCTACATCACCGACGACCTCGACCCGGTGTATATCGACGACGAGATCGCGGTCGTGGGCGTGAACACCGCGCGCTCGCTGACCATCAAGGATGGCCGCGTGAGCCGCGAGCAGCTGGCCGTGATCCGGCAGCAGCTGGCCGGCGTGCCGGCCTCCGTCACGCGCATCGTGGTGGGGCATCATCCCTTCGACTTGCCCGACCACTTCGAGGACCGCGACCTGGTCGACCGGGCGCCGCGGGCGATGAAGGCGTTCGCGGAAAGCGGCGTGGACATCCTGATGGGCGGCCACATGCACGCCAGCCACGCGGGCAGCACGGCCGAGCGCTACCAGATCAGGGAATATGCGGCGCTGGTGATCCAGGCCGGCACGGCAACCTCGACCCGCGGGCGCGGGGAGGTGAATTCATTCAATGTCGTGCGGGTGGAGTCGGAGAAGGTCGAGATCGACCGCTACGGGTGGGATTCGGTGCACGGTCATTTCGAGCTGGTCGATACCGACAAATTTCTGCGCAGCGGGAATGTGTGGACGGCGCATAACGATGGCTTGATGGCGGCGGGCTTGTAGCGGTCGAGTCGACGGGTTCCGTAGGGTGGGCGGGGGCATTTCGGGCAATGCCCGGAATGACAAACGCCCGCGCGTTCAACAATCCTTTGAAAATCACGTTACGGCTTTTCATACGCTGCTTGAACGCGCGGGCGGGAGACCCGCCCACCCTACGAATCAAATCCAATATTCCGCTAACCGCCCCATCCACTCGCGCAGCCGGTCCTTCCACGGCCGGTGCTTCCACTGCTCCAGCGTGATCTCTTTCGAATCGCGCAGATCTTCGCTGAAGGCACTCTCCATCGCCTGTCCGAAGGCGGGGTCGAGCACCACCACGTTCAGTTCATAGTTGTGGATGAAACTGCGGCGGTCGATGTTGGCCGAGCCGATGGTCGACCAGATGCCGTCGATCACCGCGGTCTTCGCATGCAGCACCGCCACCTGCAGCTGGAAGATCTTCACGCCGCCCGCCAGCAGCTGGTCGTAGAAGGCCTGGCCCGCGTACTTGATCAGGTCGTGGTCCGAGACGCCCGGCAGCACCAGCTTGACGTCCACCCCGCGCCGGGCGGCCGCGATCAGGGCGTCGACGATCTGCTGGTCCGGCACGAAATAGGCCGAGGTGATGTGGATCGATTTCTTCGATTCGTTCATCGCGATCATCAGCGACTTGTAGATTTCCGAATCGCGGTCGGGCGTGGTGGCCAGCACGCGCAGCACCTTGTCGCCGACCGGGGCCAGGCGCGGGAAGTAGTCGACCTGGGGCAGCTCGCCCGCATCCTGGCGCACCCAGTTGTCGATGAAGGCCCACTGCAGCGTGGCCACGGCCGGGCCCTCGATGCGGATATGGGTGTCGCGCCAGCCGACCTGTTTGCTGTCGGCCGTGCCGGCCTTCTTCTTCGAACGGAACAGCGAGCTGTTGGCATAGGTCTCGCTGATGTTGATGCCGCCGGTGAAGCCGACCTTGCCGTCGACGATCATGATCTTGCGGTGGTCGCGGTTGTTCAGCTGCCAGTTGCCGGGACGCTTGGTCGGGTCGACCGGGTTGAAGATCAGGACCTTGATGCCGGCCGCGCGCAGGCGCTCGAAGAATTCCTTGGGCGTGGCCAGGGTGCCGACGCCGTCGGCCATGATGTTCACCGCCACGCCCTGGCGCTGCTTCTCGATCAGGACCTCGGCGAATTCGAGGCCGACCGGGTCCTGGTCGAAGATATAGGTTTCCAGGTTGATCGAGCTTTTCGCCTCGCGCGCCGCATTCATCATGTCGCGCATGGTGGCCGGGCCGTCGAACAGCAATGTCACCTTGTTGCCGGGGATGAGCGGGGCGCCCGTGGCCTGTTCCTCCAGCACGGCCAGCTGCTTGAGGTCGGCCGTGGCGTTCGACCAGCGCTTGGACAGCAGCTGCGAAGCCTGCCTGGCGTCGAGCATGCCGCGCTGGGTCGCCACCGTCGGGGTACGCTTGATCGGCGCGTCCGGCAGCGAATCGGCATCGGGCAGCGTCTTGCACGAGGCAAGGGCGCAGACGAAGGCGAGGAAGGCAAGCATTCTGGCCGGGCGTTGGTTGTTCATTTCGTGTCCCTCACGATGAGTTCGCTGCGTTGTTCGATACTTGGAAGAAGGTCTTTTGGACCGAGGAAAAAATCGAGCGGTGCGGCCAGCAGGCGCCGGCCCAGGGCCTGCACCAGCAGGATGCCGCGCTTGAAGCGGATCTTGCGGGCGCGCATGGCGACCCACAGCGCCAGCCCGAAGCTCACACACAGGTTGACGGCGCCGATCAGCGCCACCCCGGCCGCGGCATTGAGCATGGCGTCGGCCGGCAGCTGGTATTCCAGGCCGACCAGGGCGGTGGCGAAATTCGCCGTCGAGAAGGTCACGTGGCGGATGTCGAGGGGCAGGCCCAGCAGGTAGCCGATGGTGCCGGTCATGCCCAGCATGAAACCGAAGAAGAAATTACCCATCAGGCCGCCGAGATTGTCCTCGACATAGTCGGCAAAGCGCCCCAGGCGCGCTTCGCCCATCAGGCGGCGCAGGCCGCGCAGCTGGCGCACGCGCTGGCCCATGCGGGTGTAGAGCGCCTTGTTGTCGTAGTAGCCCGAGATCAGGCCGGCCACGAACAGCCAGATGCCGGCGATCGCCGCGTAGAACAGCGCCGGTCCGCCAAACGGATCGATATCGGCCAGCAGGTGGTGGGCCTTGGCCGGATCGACCATGTGGCGCCCGCTGATGGCCTTGTAGCCGACCGCAATCGCCCAGGCCACCGGGAAGGCCAGCGCCACGTTCCCGAGCACGGCTACGATCTGGGTGCGGAACACCTTGTTGACCAGGATCGCCAGGCTGTCGACGTCGATCCCGCGCCCGTTCTCGGCATTCTGCAGCGAAGCGGCGATGTGCTGGGCCGTCATGGCGGGCTGCTTGGTCGCCACCGTGAAGTGCAGCACGTAGATCAGGATGAAGCCGAGCGAATAGTTCATGCTGAACAGGAAGGCCTCGACCAGCGGCGCGGTGCGCAGGTAGCCCAGCATGATCTTGAACATCGCCATGAAGCCGACGATGAAGCCGGCGCCGGCGGCGGCCGTGAACATGTGGCGCAGGGCGCGCCGGGTTTCGGCGATGTAGTGCTCGCCGGTGCGGCTGGCGTTTTCGGTGACGTTACGCGCCAGCAGGTCGACGTTGGCGCGCATCAGGCCACGCACCTGGTATTTGGTGTTGTGGGCTTCGATCAGTTCTTCGGCCAGGGCGATGGCGGCCAGGCGCCGGTCGCTGGCCACGGTGCCGCCGGCGGTCGCGACCGAGCTGGCCACGGCGTCCAGGTCCACGGTCGGGGCGGAGGGCAGCTCGCCGCTGACGTCCACCAGGTAGAGCAGCTTGTGCAGGCGGTCGATGCTCTGCTGCAGGGCCACCAGCAGGTAGGTCAGCGCCACGCTGGTGCCGCTGCTTCGCGCGCCGCGCCGGATCTTGAGCACCACGTCTTCGCACTGGTCCAGCATCACCAAGAGGTGGCGGGCCGGCTCGGGCTCGCTGCATTTGCCGTCGAGGAAACGGCCGTATTCGTCGAGGTAGTGGTTGACCTCGATGTTCTGCATCAGGAAGGGCGAGTCGAAGTATTCGATCTCGCTGTAGCTGTGCACCAGGCGCGGCTCCAGGCCCAGCGCGCAGACGCGGCAGGACAGGGTGCGGATTGCGTCCAGAATGCCCACCACCGTGACGTAGCGCGCGCGGTCGGGCTGCGTCGGTCCGCCGAGGCGGTCCAGCGGAGGCGGGGCGTCGGCGATCACGTCAAACAGATCCATCCAGTCGGCGTTGGGCACCGCGCGGATCCACTCGTAGTCGTTTTCGGCGTACAAGACCTGGTTGAGCGCGTCCGACAGGTAAAGGTCGTTGAGCGCCGGCGGCAGGAAGCGGTAGGTGATGCGGCGTTTGAGTTCGGTAACGAATCCGTCGTTGGACAGGATGCCGATGTCGCTGTACAGGCTGGTGTGGCGGCGCTTCTCGAGCAGGGTCGTGATGTAGTGGCGCAGCGACCAGGCCTGGTCCGGATTACCCTTGAGCAGCTGGGTCAGCGTACGCACGGCCTGCGCAGGATCGTCCGGTTTTTGCCACACCCAGCGGTGACGCGGGCGCAGGCAATCGACCAGGTCGACCAGCAGGTCAATACGTTCGCTGTCGGGATCGATCCGTTCGAGAATGTCGAGCATAGGCAATGTTGGCCGTGAAAGCCCTAGTGTACGCGAGTCATCAGCCAAACTTGGTACGCCACCGAACAATGGAATAGCCTCTCGGTTACACTGGAGCGCTGTGCAATACACGAACTTTTGGGGAACCCATGTACCTGACTTACTTCAACGGCAACTGGAACGAAGGTAATGTTCCGCTGTATGGCGCGATGGACCACAGCCTCTGGCTCGGCTCGTCGGTATTCGACGGCGCCCGCGCAATGAGCGGCAAGCTGCCGGACCTGCGCCCGCACCTGGAACGCGTCATTACGTCGGCCGAGAAACTCGGCCTGCGCTGCCCTTTGACCGTCGACGAGATGGAAGCGCTGGTGCGCGAAGGCGTGGCCAAATTCCCGGCGGATGCCGAACTGTATATCCGCCCGCTGGTGTTCGGCACCGACGGTTTCCTGATTCCCGTGCCCGAGGCCAGCCAGTTCGCCTTGACCCTGTTCGATGCGCCGCTGCCGCCGTTCGCCGGCTTCTCCGCCTGCCTGTCGACCCTGCGCCGTCCGCAGCCGACCATGGCCCCGACCGACGCCAAGGCCTCGGCCCTGTACGCCAACTCGACCCGCGCGATGCGCGAAGCCAAGGCGCGCGGCTTCGACCAGGCGATCGTGCTCGATGCCGAGGGCAATGTGGCGGAATTCGCGTCCTCGAATTTGTTCATCGTGGCGGAAGATGGTTCCGTGGTGACGCCGAAGCTCAATGGCAGCTTCCTGGCGGGGATCACGCGGGCGCGGGTGATTGCGCTGCTGGCGTCGGAAGGCGTGACCGTGCAGGAGCGCGTCGTGAAGCCGGAGGAGCTTTTGAGCGCGCGCGAGATTTTCAGCACCGGGAATTACGGCAAGGTGACGCCGTGCACGCGCTTCGAGGAGCACACGATGGAGGCGGGGCCGGTGGCGCGCCGGGCGCGTGAGCTGTATCTGGCGTTCACGGAAACGACCTGACCCGACGATAATCCTCCCCAACAAAAAAAGCCGCCCGGTTCACACCAGGCGGCTTTTCATTTCACGCTACAGGTTCGATTAGAACTTGTAGCTTGCGCTCACGCGGAAGTAACGGCCCATTGCATTGTGCAGCTGAGTGTTGAAGCCTTCGTTCGGGTAGCGCGGATCATACGGCGCCGCGGTATCGAACAGGTTCTTGATATTGCCCGACAGGGTCCAGTTCTTGAAGCCCGTGTACGAGTACGACACGTGGAAGGTGGTCCATTCCGGGATCGAGCAGTCGCTCACCCAGTTGCTGAACTTTTCCAGGCCGCCCAGGCTGTAGGCGCCGGCCGGCTGGCCCTTGCCGTAGTGGCAGTATGGCACCGGGTAGGTGACGTCGTCGTCGGTACGGCGCAGCAGCGACACCGGCGAGACGAAGTCCACAGAACCGGTCAGCGAGTGGGCGCCGCGCGACCAGTTGCTCGACAGGCTGGCGCGGTGGCGCGGGATGTCGCCGACCGTGGTGGCCCAGTCCGAGTAGCCGCCGGCGCTGCCGACGACGTTGGCTTCGACTTCGCCCGGACGCTCCGAACGCTTGAAGGTCAGCGCGTAGGACCAGTCCAGCTTCGTGGTCAGGCGGCCGTTCTCGCCCAGGTTCAGGCGGTGTGCGAGTTCGAAGTCCAGGCCCGAGGTCTCGGTGGCGCCCTGGTTCACGTAGTAGCGGTTGACCGCGCTCACGGGACCGGTGCCCGCGATCGGCTGGCCGGCCGCATTGGTCAGCTGGTTGGCCGGGTTGGTGTCGCGAATCGCCAGGCCTGGGTACAGGTCCGGGTGGTCGATCACGTAGCCGGCCGACAGCAGGGCGGTTTCGTCTTCCTTGCGGATCTTGTAGAAGTCCACCAGCAGGTCGATGCTCTTGGTCGGGGCGATGATCGCGCCGAACGAGAAGCTCTTCGAGGTTTCCGGCTTCAGGTTCGGGTTGGCCTTCGACATCGACGAGATGCGGCGCGAGCAGTCCGACGAATCGCCGCCCGGCAGCGGGTTCTTGCCGTCAGGGCAGCGCACGGTGTCGACGACCGTCGAGAACGACTGCACGCCGCCTTCGGCGATCTGCGACAGGGCAGGGGCGCGGAAGCCTTCGGCGTACGACGAACGGAAGCTCAAGGCGTCGCTGACGACGAACTTGGCGCCCACCTTCGGCACGAAGCTCGACTCGGTCGGATATTTGTCGTAGCGGCCGGCGAAGTCCATCTCGAAGTTCCTGGTGAACGGCGTACGCAGTTCGACGAAGGCCGATTTCACGACGCGGCTGCCGTTGACCAGCGAGTTGGCCAGGCCGATGATGTTGCCGCTCTGGGTCTGGAGGTCCGGGGTCATCGACAGCTTTTCCTGACGAATTTCGCCCCCGAAGGCCAGGCCGATGTCGCCGCCTGCCAGGGCGCCGAGGGTGGTCGATGCCTTGGCGTCGAACTGGGCGACCTGGGCATAGCCCTTGTTCACCACGTCACGCGCTGCGCTTGGATCGGCTGCGGTCTGGGCCAGGGTGCGGCCTTCGCTGATGATGCGGTCGATGGTCGGGCGGTACAGCATGCCGCGCATCGTCTCGGTGCGCTCGCTGCGGTTGACCAGCAGGGCGGTTTCCCAGTCGAAGCGGCCGCTCGTGCCTTTCAGGCCGGCCAGGATGCGCGCAGCCGAGTTCACGTTCTTCGAGCCGCCGTCGATGCCGGAGAAGCGGTAGGCGATTGCCGCGCGCGAGGTCGACCATGGGTTGTCCGGATGGCCGGCCGGCAGGATCAGCTGGTAGTCGCTCGGCAGGCCGTTGGTGCGGAACACGGTGACCGGCGAGGTCGACGAGATGGTCGACGAGTTGCCGGTGTACTGGCGCTCGGTGCGGGTGACGCCGGTCTCGAGGAAGGCGGTGACATCCGGGCTGAGCTTGTAGGTCAGCTTGCCCAGCAGGTTGACGTCATTGCCCTTGCTCTGGGCTTCGTAGTTGTTCCAGACGTCGTAGTTGCAGAAGGTGCGGCCGTTCAGCAGCGAAGTCGCGGTCAGGTTGTGCCTGGCGCGGTCGCCCGTGACCTGGTTCGACGCGTCGCACCCAAGGCGGTTGATGATGTCCGCGCCGTTGGCCAGCGTGGTGGCGAAATTGCGCGCGCCGGCGGTGCGCTCGCGGAAGAAGAAGGGCTGGTTCGAGACATAGCTGCCGTATTCGTTCAGGCGCGCGTTGATGTCGGCGTACATATGCTGCTTGACGTCGCGGGCGTCGCGGATCGCGGTGCGGTCGCGCGAGGCGATGTCGAAGCTCAGGAAGGCGTTGTAGCGGTCTTCTTCCAGGTCGCCGAAGCCCAGAACGCCGCTCAGGTTGCGGCGGGCGAATTCGAGGTTGTCGTTGGCGCTGGTCGATGCAGTCAGTTCCTTGCCCTGGAAGTTGCTCTTGGTGATGAAGTTGATCACGCCGGCGATGGCGTCCGAGCCGTAGACGGCCGATGCGCCATCCTTGAAGATCTCGACGCGTTCGATGGCCGACACCGGGATGGTATTCAGGTCATACACGGCCGACTTGCCCTGGTTCGGGTCGGCGTAGGCCGAGGCGGTGATGCGGCGGCCGTTGAGCAGGACCAGGGTCGAGGACGAACCGAGGCCGCGCAGCGAGGCGGTCGATGCGCCTTTCGAGAAGCTGCCGTCGGTGATGTCGTTCGAGGTGCCCGAGCCGAAGGCCGGGATCGCATGCAGCAGTTCCGACACGGTGTTGGCGCCGGTGGCGGCGATCTGCTTGGCGTTCAGGGTGGCGACCGGGGAAGAGCCTTCCTTGTCGGCGCGCTTGATGTTCGAACCGGTGACATAGACTTTCTGGACCGATGCTTGCACGTCTTGTTGGGCGAATGCGGTGCTGGTGGTAGCCAGCGCCATGGCGACAGCGATGACGCTGCGCTTGACTACGAGTTGCTGATGCTTAGACAAAATCTCTCCAAAACTTCTGAAACACGACCACTCCGCTCTGCGGAGCGGTGTCTTACTTGTTGATCGACTCTCCGGCAAAAGTGTGAATATTCACCCGAGGGCAGCATCAAAACATTTCCGCTAAACAAAAGTCAAATCTGCTTAACATTTGTTTAATGACTTGTTAGTTATTTACGACAGGCATAAATGCAGGTGATGGGACGGGGTGGGAGCGTTATGGTTTGAACAGGGACGTCGTTGCGGCAGGCTGGAGCGTAAACCCCGACGTTGCGAAGTTGTGCCAATGAAAAAGGCCGGCAAAGCCGGCCTTGGATAGGAACGGGCGAGGGCGGGTGCTTAGCCCTGGCCGCGCTCGGCCACGTAGATCTCGACGCGGCGGTTGCGCGCGCGGCTCGATGCATCGTTGTTCGAGGCGATCGGCTCGCGCTCGCCGCGGCCTTCGATCGTGATGCGATTCGGGTTCACGCCGCGATTGGACAGGTAGTCGCGGGTGCGCGCCGCGCGGTCGACCGACAGCGGCTGGTTGATGTCCGGGGTGCCGGTGCTGTCGGTGTGGCCGATGATGGTCACGGTGGTGGCCGGGTTTTCCTGCAGCGTGGACGCGAAGCGGTCGAGCACCGGCTGGAAGTTGGACTTGATGTCCGAACGGCCGGTGTCGAACGAGACGTCGCTCGGGATCTCGAGCTTCAGGCGGTTGTCGGAGGTCTGGCTGACCTGCACGCCGGTGCCGCGGGTGGCCTGTTCCATGGCCTGCTTCTGCTGCTCCATCCGCTTGGACCAGATGTTGCCGGCGACCGCGCCGAGGGCGCCGCCGATCGCCGCGCCCTTGGCCGCACGGCCGCCGCCGCCGCCGCTGGTGGTGGCGCCAAGGATGGCGCCCAGGCCAGCGCCGATACCGGCGCCTTGCGCGGTGCCGCGCTGGGTCGGGCTCATGTCGGCGCAACCGGTGGCGGTCATGAGGACGATGGTGGCGGCAATCGCCGATTTGGTGAGTTTGGTATGCATGGTTTTCTCCTTACGAAATAAGCAAAAATCCGTTTCGGAATCGCACCCGCGGGGAAGCGACTGCGAAACGGATCGGGTAGGTCGAAATAGTGGCAAGGGCTATATGCCCCGTCCGCTGATCAGGCGCACCAGGATCATGATGACGGCGACGACCAGCAGGATGTGGATGAAGCCGCCGATGGTGTACGAGGTCACCAGGCCGAGCAGCCACAGGACGATCAGAATGACAGCGATTGTGTAAAGCATGATTATGTCCTCACTCGAATTACGCGCTTTGGCGCCGTGATTCCAGTATGGCCAGCCTTACTGATGGCCTCTGTTCGATGGCGTACGCATTGCGCATTTAGGCGCAGCGCTTGTCCTTGCTCAAGCCCGGAATCCAGCCCATGAAGCCGAGCAGGCCGGTGAAGCCGATCAGGCAGGTCACGAGTCCGCCCGCCACCAGGAAGACGACGTCGTGCGGCTGCAGCGAGCCCGAGGGCAGGTCGCTTGGAGGCGGCGCCGACAGCAAGCCGAAACCTGCCACGACCACGCCCCAGATGATGATCCCAATCCACGCCATGCTGTTCATGATGCGTTCCCCCTCGAATGGTTATTGTCTGCACCGCACGCATTGTTCGCGTGTTTCCATTGTCGGGTTAGCTCAGCAATAATTCCGTGCGATGGCGCACATTGCAATTCAGAAAATTATTCAGAAGTAATAAAGGCCGGGCTCCTTGCGGAAACCCGGCCTGTTTCATGCAAGCCGACCTGGATCAGGCAACCGAGCGCAGGCGGCCCTTGACGATCTTGACGCGGTCGCCGCTGCGCCATGCGGGCGGGTTGCTCTGGTTGAAGGTACGCACCTTGCCGTCATCCAGGCGCACCCGGATTTCATAGGTGGTGGTGGCCTTCATGTTGCCTTCGACCTGGTTGCCGACCACGGCGCCGCCGATGGCGCCGGCCGCGGTGGCAATGGTGCGGCCGGAACCGCTGCCCACCTGGTTGCCCAGCAGGCCGCCCAGCACGGCGCCACCCGCCGCGCCCAGGCCGCTGCCTTGTGCGCGGTGCTTGATGGCGCGGACCGATTCCACGTTGCCGCAGTTCGAGCACCAGTTGCGGCCGTTGTCGGCGGCCGCCAGTTGCACGGCTTTCGGCGCAGGCTTGCTGGCCGGCTCGTCATACACGCGCACCGGCGCCGGGGCGTAGGCCTGCGGCTGGTAGTTCGACGGGGCCGGGGCCGGGGCAGGCGCTGGCTGCACATAGCCCTGCGCCAGCTGGCTCGGCGCGGCCACGGCCAGGCCCGGGGCCGGCTGCGCGCCCTGCGGCAGGGTCGAGGCCAGGGCCAGGCGGTCGGCGTCGCTCAGCTGGCGCTCGGAGGTGCCGCCGATCGACGACGGGATCCAGCCGAGGATCGCCGCCGTGCCGACCAGGCAGAACAGCAGCACCGCGAGCGCGGCCAGGATCATCATGGGGTGAAGGCGGCCCCGTGCGTGAGGGTTGGGGGAAGTGTTCATGTGCGTCCTTTCGGGTTGGTCTTGTGTGGGCCCGGCGTGCAAACGTCAGGCGGCCTGTTCATTACTCGATTGTCCTCAGGAACAACAGGGGGTTCCGTGCGTCACCGTACATACTCGCGCGCAGGGGCACGGTTACGCTGACTAAAATTGTTTGCAAATGTATCCAACACACCGATCAACGGTTTGCACCATGCAGTCTCACTCCGAGGATCCAATGAATTTTGCCGTACCGCCGCAGATCGTCGAGCACAACAGCAACCTGCTGCTGGCCGCGCTGCCGCCGCAGGAACTGGCGCAGGTATTGCCGCTGCTGGACCCCGTGAAGGTCGAGGTCGGCGACGTGCTGTGCGAAGCGGGTGACCCGCTGCACTACATCTATTTTCCCCACGATTGCCTGATTTCCCTGATGGGCGTGGCCGAGGGCCGCATGACGCTCGAGGTCGGCCTGGTGGGCCGCGAAGGCATGGTCGGCGCCACCGTCGCGCTGGGCCACGACACCACCCAGGTACGCGCCGTCGTACAGCGCGCCGGCAGTGCCAGCCGCATGGACAGCGCGCGCTTTCGCACCGAGGTCGCGCGCAACGCCGCCTTGCAGCGGGTGCTGTACCGCTATACCGATACCCAGCTGGCGCAGGCGATCCAGATCGCCGTGTGCAGCCGCTTCCACGTACTGGAAGCGCGGCTGGCGAGGTCGCTGCTTATCACGCGCGACCGGCTGCAGTCGGACAAGTTCCATCTCACGCACGAATTCCTGGCGCACGCGCTCGGGGTGCGGCGGGTCGGCGTGACCAAGGCGGCCAGCGCGCTGCAGCAGCAGGGGCTGATCATTTATAGCCGGGGGAATATCGAGATCCTCGATCCAGAAGGGCTGGCGGCAGCGTCGTGCACCTGCTATGAGATCGTCAAGGAGGCGGGCGCGCAGCCCGCGCTCAGCTTCATGTAGGGTGGGCGGGTTCCCCGCCCGCGCGTTCAACCATCGGATGAGGTACCGCGACGCATGCGTATATTGAAACGCATGCGTTTTTTATTGTGCGCACCCGCCGGGACGGATGCGTGATTTGAACGCGCGGGCAGGAGACCTGTCCACCCTACGATCTGCGGCAAATCCCAGTAACCCACAAACAAAAAAGCCCGGCAAGCCGGGCTTTCTCGTGTCGCTCTTGGGGGGTACTGCTTAGTTGGTCTTGTTGACCTGGTTGCCGATCACGCCGCCGACAGCTGCGCCGCCAACGGTGCCCACTGGGCTGCCACCGGTCAGCACGCCGCCGACCACTGCACCGGCGCCGGCGCCGATGGCGGTGTTCTTGTCCTGCTGCGACATGCCGGCGCAGCCGGTCAGGCCCAGGGCCACGGTTGCCAGCGATGCGGTAACGATCAGTTGTTTGATGGTTTTCATAGTAATCTCCTAAATGGTGGGTTATTTCAAGCGCAGGTCATTCCTGACCGATTTCACGCCTTTAACGGTACGTGCAACCGACGCTGCGGCCGCCACGCTATCCGCCGAGCTTACGAAGCCACTCAGCTGTACTACGCCCTGCTCGGTCTCGACACCGATCTCGGTTACCGTCAGCGCAGGATCGCGCACGATGGCGGCCTTGACACCCGCGGTGATGGTGGCGTCGTCGACGGTTTGTGCCGCCGGTCCAACGCTGCCTGACATCGCACACCCCGCGACCTGGCCCAGGGCCAGCATGGCCAGAAGGGTAGTCGTGCATCCGAATCGCTTCATGTTGCCAGGGTGTTTGTCGAGTCCATGAGTGCAGAATAGTGCTTCTAGCCGAGCTGGTCTGTTCGACAAGTAACAGTTCAGCAAACTTTTCTCGCCCACAAGCAAGCCGCTCGTGGGCGAGAGGGGCGTCAGCGGCGCTGGACCTTGCCCGGTGGCGGGGCCTGTGGCTTTTCGCGTGCCACGGCCAGCAGGCGGGCGCAGTCGGTGCTCTCGCCCGGGCCCGTATTGATGAGGGGGATGAGCGCGGCGATCGGTGCGGCCACCGCGGCCAGCAGGGCGGCGCCGCCGGCCTTCATGGCCAGCACGCCCTTGTCGATCGAGACGTCGGGGTTGCTGAAGGGACCGCGCACATACAGCGGCGAGCGCAGCGAGAAGATGCGCACCGCCTTGGTCTTCGGATCGATGCGCAGGTCCATCTGCTCGTCGGCCAGGTTGATGGCGCCGGTCACCGTGATCAGGGCTTCCTGGGTATCGACCACGAAGGTGCGGGTGCGCGCGATGCCGTTGGTCACCGCGAAATCGGTGGCCATGCAGTTCAGCTGCACCTGCTTGTCGCCGAACAGCTTGGTGATCACGATATTGGCCACGTTCAGTCCCATCATCTCGAGCAGCATCTTGCTCACTTGCCCCTTGCTGATCAGGGTCTTGAGTTCGCCGTTCGACCCGGCCAGCAGGCTGGCTACCGAATTGCCCTGCGCCGTCAGGTTGGCTTCGCCGTCGATATTGCCGACCGTGGCCTTCATCTGCTCGATCCTGGGGAACAATTTGGCGATCTCGATATTGCGCGCGGCCACCTTGGCCTGGGCCTTGATCGCCTTGGGACCTTCGCGCCCGCGGCCGTCGAGGCGGATGTTCGAGCGCACCGTGCCACCGGCCATGCTGAATTCCAGCGGCGCCAAGGTCAGCACCGCGTCCTGCATCTTCAGGTGGGTCGACAGCTTGCTGATCGGGAAGGCGGTATCGCGGACGATGCGGTCGGCGGCGTAGCGCACGTCGGCATCGAGCTTGTTCCAGCGCTCGGTCTTGAATTCCTCGACGGGCAGCACCTTGCCGGAAGGCTGCACCGCGTCGGCATTGCGCTCCTTCTTGGCCGCGTTCGAATCGGCGCCGATCAGCGGCGCCAGGTCGGTGAACACCAGCTGCTTCGAGCGCACGTTGCCCGACAGCTTGGGGCGCGGCGAACCGCTGGCGTATTCGAGGCGGCCGCCGATGTCGCTCGACCCCACCTTGCCCTTGAAGCCCTCGTAGACCCAGCGGCTGCGGTTCCCGCCGAGGGTGCCGATCAGGCGCCCCGACGTCGAGAACGGACCCGTGGTCGGCAGCACGATGCCGGTGAACTTGTATAGCTGGTCCATGCTGGCGCCGGCCAGCTCGAGCTTGAGGTCGATCCCTTCCAGCTTCGCCGGGCGCGTGACCGTGCCTTCCGCGGCGATGCGGGTGCGGCCCGAGCGCAGCTCGCCCTGGACTGGGTAGGGCGTGCTCTGCTCCTTGAGTGAGAGCACCGCGCCGGCCTTGCCGCCGCCCGCCACCCTGGCGCCGTTATACGTGCCGTCGAGCGTCCAGCCGACCCCGTAGCGCTTGTCCTGGTCGAGCGTGCGCACCAGCGCCGTCACGTCCGACTTCGTCACCGCATCCTTGATGTGCACCACGCCTTCCGTGAGCACCACGCGCTCGAGGTCGAGGTTCCAGCGCGATTTTTCCTCGTTGCGCTTGAAGGTCCAGTTGTTGTGCTCGCGATCCGTGCGCAGCAGGTCCACGCGCGGGCCGTCGAAGCGCAGCAGCGGGATGCCGATGGTGCGGTGGAGCAGGCCGAAGGGGTTGAGCGAGAACGAGAACTGGCGCACGCTGGCCATGTCCTGGGCCACGAGGCCGGCCGGATTGCCGACGTGGACATCGTTGGCCACCAGGTGGGGCCAGGGGATGTGGTCGCGCCAGCTGCGCTCTTCCGGAGTCATGGTCCTGGCGGGCCTTACCCATTCCACGTTCAGGTTGCCGCGGATGGCGAACGGGCGGTCGATCGCATCGCTGACTTTGGCATTGATCCAGGGACGCGCGCGGTTCCAGTCGAAGGTCAGGATGATGACGATGGCGATGATGGGAATCGCGACCAGGATGCCGAGGATGCTCAGCAGGAGTTTCTTGTTCGGCTTGCGGCGCGCCGGAGACCGGCCCTGCGCCGCCGGCGTGTGGGTCTCGGCCATGGCGGTCCTTCCATTATGAGGTAGTGGTTCAGTCCAGCTTAGCGCAAAGCCCCATGCGGTCAATGTGCGCTGCCTAACGCTCTGCCATTGAGCGGGCCCGCGTGGCATGGACAATGTGCGGCAGCGAACCGAAGGCGGACGATAACAGGTTTATAACGTTATCAAGGACATTGACTCAACCATAGAACTTCAATCCGCTTGCAGTACCCGACTCATCACAGGAGGAACGCGATGAAACAGAAACACCAGATCACCCCACTGGCAGCCGCCACGCTTGCCCTGCTGGTCCTGGCCGGCTGCGCCAGCCCGCAGAAGGCCCCGGCGACCGCCGACGTGGCCGTGTCGCGCAACGCAGTCGAGAACGCCGTGTCGGCGGGCGCCGCCGAGCTGGCGCCGGAAGAGATCAACCTGGCCCGCGACAAGATGATGCGCGCCAACCAGGCCCTCGCCGCCAAGGACTACAAGCTGGCGCGCGAACTGGCGATTCAGGCCCAGGCCGACGCCAAGCTGGCGCAGAGCAAGGCCAATTCGGCCAAGTCCAACGCCGCGGCCAACGCGCTGAACGAGGACCTGCGCGTGCTGCAGCAGGAAGTCGACCGCGCCAATTCGTCGCAGAAATAAGCCTTGAGCAAGTTGCCGCGGCAAGCCCGCGGCAGCGCCTGAGAAGAAGAAGTTCCATCCACCGATCGCCGCCATCCGCGGCGCCCAGGAATAAAGGACAAGCACATGAAAACCCGTTCCACGATGTCGCTGCTGGCCGCCGCCGTGCTCGCCGCAGCCTGCGCTACCGCCCCGATGAGCACGCCAACCCTGGACCAGGCGCGCGCCGATTTCGTTGCTGCCAATAACAACCCGTATGTGTCGCAATATGCGCCGCTCGAGTTCAAGCAGGCCAGCGACGCGCTCGACCAGGCCAATGCCGCGGCCGCCCGCCGCGAAAGCCTGAGCGATGTCGACCGCCTGGCCTATGTGGCCAAACAGCGCATCGCCACCGCCATGGAAGTGGCCAAGGGCAAGACGGCGGAAGCGAACATCGCGGACGCCTCGCGCCAGCGCACCGAAATGCGCCTGGAAGCGCGCACCCTTGAGGCCGACCGCGCCAAACGCGAAGCCGAAGCTGCGCAAGCCCAGGCCGCCCAGGCCCAGATGCAGGCCCAGTCGGCCCAGCAACAGGCCCAGGCCGCCCAGCAACAGGCCGCCGCGACGCAGGAGCAGAACGCCGCGCTGCAGCAGCGCGCCGCCATGCTGGAGGCCATCCTGGTCGAACTGCAGGCCGTCAAGACCGAACGCGGCTATGTCGTGACCATCGGCGACGTGCTGTTCGCCACCAACCAGGCCAGCCTGACCCCGAACGGAATGTCGACCCTGCGCAAGCTCGCCGACGTCATGGCACAGAACCCGAATCGTACCGTGCTGGTCGAAGGGTTTACGGACAGCGTCGGCAGCTCCTCGTACAACCAGGAGCTGTCGCAGCGCCGTGCCGAGGCCGTGGCCTCCGCTCTGGGCGGGATGGGCGTGCCGCGCGACCGCATCGCCATGAAGGCCTATGGCGAGGCGTTCCCGGTGGCCTCCAACGATAACGCCGGCAACCGCCAGCGCAACCGCCGTGTCGAGATCGTGCTGTCGAACGAAGGCGCGCAGATTCCGCCACGCGCACGCTGAAGCCGGCATCCACTAGTTATAAGGAAACATCATGGAAGATACGAAACACCTGGCGCATGGCTTCGACATCGCGGCGATCCGCCGCGCGGCGGCCAACCTCGATGACGGCGCCGTCACCGAGGGCTACCAGGCGGACCGCGCAGCCGTCATCGCCATGCTCAACGACGCGCTCGCGACCGAACTGCTGTGCGTGCTGCGCTACAAGCGCCATTACTACACGGTCAGCGGCCCGAACACCGGCCACATCAAGGCCGAGTTCCTCGAGCATGCACAGCAGGAGCAGGATCATGCCGACCGCATCGCCGAACGCATCGTGCAGCTCAACGGCTCGCCGAACTTCAACCCGGCCACGCTCACCGCGCGCAGCCACGCGGAGTACGACGATTCCGAAGACGTGCAAGCCATGATCCGCGCCGACCTGATCGCCGAGCGCGTCGCGATCGAATCCTACCGCCAGATGATTCTCGCGATCGGCGACAAGGATCCGACCACCCGCGCCATGCTGGTCGACATCATGGCCGTCGAAGAAGAGCACGCCGACGACATGTCCGACCTGCTGGCCTGAGGCTGCGACACCCCGGCCGGGCCGGGGGGCAAATTTCACTCACCAATCAATAACAACGGAGTTAACCATGTACGACACCACCCGCACCATCAAATCCCAGGCCCACGCCCAATCCTTCGACAGCAACCTGTCGCATGCCCAGTCGGACGTCAAGGCGCTGGTACGCGACGCCCAGTCGATGCTGACCGCCGCCGCCTCGCTGTCGGGAGTTAAGGCAGACGAGCTGCGCGAACGCGGCATGGAAATGCTCGACCGCGCACTCGGCCGTGCCGGCCACTACCAGGACCAGGCGATGGAAAAAGGCCGCGAGCTGGCCCACGAAGCCGACGTCTACGTCAAGGACAACCCATGGCGCACCGTGGCGGCCGCGGCCGGCGTGGGCTTGCTGCTCGGCGTCCTGCTGAGCCGTAAGCAATAAGCGGCGCCGGGGACTGCCATGCAAAAAGACGATACCGTCCTGCATAACCCCGGCCTCATGGGCGGGATCTCCAGCCTGATGAAGAGCCTGTTCGGCCTGGTCGTATCGCGGGTCGAACTGGCCTCGCTCGAGCTGGCCGATGTGCGCAATCACGTCATCGAACTGGTTGCCATCTTCGGGGCGGCATTGCTTGCCATCTGGTTCGCCATCGCCTACGGTACCGCGACCATCGTCGCGCTGGCCTGGGACGAAATGGGCTGGAAGATCCTCCTGATCATGTTCCTCGTGTTCCTCGTCATAACCGGCGTGCTGGTGGCCAAGGGCCTGGCGCTGATCAAGCAGGGCAAGCTTGCCTTGCCGGCCACGATGAAAGAACTCAAGAACGACCGCGACATGCTGCGTTGAGCGGCGCCACGAAGGAGGGGAACCCATGCACAATCATGACGAAAAAACCGGACTGGCCGGTCACAAGCACAGCACCGACCCGGCGATCCGCAAGCAGGAACTGTTGCGCGAAGGCGAGTACTTCCGCAGCAACGTCGTCCACGCCAAGGCCCAGATCCGCCATGCGGCGCATCCCGAGGTCATGCTGCACGGCGTGCTCGACCACGCCACCTCGGCGCTGCGGGGACGTGCCGACGCCTTGCTGCGGCCCACCGGCACCAGTGTGTCGGCACTGATGCCTTACGGTATGGCGGCATTCAATTTCATCCGCCAGCGCCGCATGGGCAAGCAGGCTGCCGGCGCCGCCCTGGTGCTGGGCGCGATCGGGTATTACCTGAACAAGCGCCGCCAGCAGCGCGCGGACTGACTGATACGCAAGGGCGAGACGACATCGCCTTGATATCGATATGGTGGGGCTTGAGCGGCGTCGCATGGACTGGGCGCCGTTTTTTTGCGTCCCGGTTTTCGTCGGTTGGATGGGAGACCCGCCCACCCGACGGTGCGCGGCAGTTCAGGTGCTCGCTATTCGGGCGTCTGCCCAGCCACACCTTCCCTGGCCTGCGCCATATCGCGCCGATACACGGCCTGTGCTTGCTGCAAGCAGCTGCTGCGTTCGGCCGCCGGCATCCGCTTGCAGGCATTCTTTGCCTCCTGCAGCGCCGCGCCCATTTCTTTCTGCAGGGTGCGCAGCTTGGCCTGGCTGGTCGCATCTTCGTGGTACCAGCGGGCGGGGTCGCCTTGCGCGATTTCGCGCGCCTGCTTTTGGGCTGCTGCGGGTTCGACCAGGGCGTCGCCCTGCGTCTGCGGCTGCGTCTGCGCATGGGCGAACAGGGCCGTGCCGAGCAGGCAGGCGCAGGCGCCGCGGAATAGGGGAGTGAGATATCGCATGCTTGCCTCCAGGGAGGATGATCTGGCGCTGGGGTGGCCAGGATAGCGCGGCCAGTGGTTTACCGGCAGCGAGGCCAGGACCGGCACGGCAACAACGGGACTTCCTGCCGGGCTGATGCCTGAGGAAGGCTGTGGCGCCCGCGCGGCATCACACCGGCGGGGCCAGCAGCAGGGCAGGCGGAAGGGCGCAGGCTCGCGCCGTTCCCCCCGTACCCGGTCTAACTGATCAATAGCGGTAGACGCGGCCGTCGACGATGCGCACGCGGTTGCCCACGCGCAGGTCGTACACGCTGTCCTGGGTCACGGCGCGGTATTCGCCGTTATCCATGCGCACATTGATCTGGTAGTTCTCCTGGCCGCCGTTGGCATTGCGGTTGCGCTCGACATTGTTGCCGATCGCCGCGCCGGCCACGCCGCCTGCGACGGTGGCAGCCGTACGGCCGCTGCCGCTACCGACCTGGTTGCCGGCCAATGCGCCGACCACGCCGCCCAGGATCGCGCCGGCGCCGCTGGTGCGGCTGGCGCCCTGGGTCACCTGGATCGATTCGATCGTGCCATAGCCCATCGACACATTGTTGTTGTAGCCGGAGTTATAGCCATAGCCATCGTTATAAGGCGACGACGAGGTGCTGGCACAGCCGGTGAGCAGTGCCGAAGTGGCGAGTACAGCAGCAGCAAAGGTACGGGATGCTTTCATGTTGTTCTCCTGACAAAAGTGTGAGTTCAGAATAGTCATAACGACAACCGTGGTCTGTGCGTTGCCTAACCGTCCTTGCTCTACGTTTCGTTAGTCGAACAAATCGACTTTAATCAAGCAATTGTTGTGTGAATGCTCATGTGTTCGTCAGCGAACAGAAGACCTGGCGCGGCACGTGTAAAACGTCCTTAGCGTGTTGACAAATGGAGAATAAAAAATGAAAACAACCCATGCTTTCCTGCTGGTTGGTGCAGCACTTGCCTGGGCGAACACGGTGCAGGCCCAGACCGTGCTGGATCCGAAGGCCACTTACGAACAAGCGCGCGCCACGGCGGAAGCCAATTACAAGGGCGCCCGTGCCCGCTGCGACCTGATCGCCGGCAACCCGCACGATTTGTGCATGGCTGAAGCCAAGGCTGCCCGAGTGCGCATCGATGAAGAAGCCGAGGCTGCCTACAAGAACACCCTGTCGGCCTATACCCAGGCCCGCATGAAGATTGCGTCGGCCAACTTCGACCGCGACAAGGTGCGCTGCGCTGCCGTGACCGGCAACGACCGCGACGTCTGCCTGGAGCAGGCCAAGGCGACCCTGATCGCTGCGCAGGCCGACGCCAAGGCCGACCGCAAGAGCATCGAAGCGCGCCTCGATGCGCGCGAAGACAAGCTCGCCGCCGAATACCGCGTCGCCATTGAAAAATGCGACGCCTATGCCGGAGCAGTCAAGGACCAGTGCGTCAGCACTGCCAAGACCGCCTTCCGGAAATAATCAGCGGGCCGGCGTGCCGGCACCGCCCACACCGCCCGCTTGGGCTTTGTTTTAGTAGTTTTACCCGTAGTTTGACCACTTTTATCCAGGAGCTATCATGAAAATTGCACAACGCCTCGTCACCGCTTCCTTCGCTGCCGTCATCGCCATCACCTCGGTTGGCTGCGCTTCGACTCCGACCAGCACCAGCGCCGGCGAGTACGTCGATGATGCAGTCATCACCACCAAGGTGAAAGCTGCCTTCGCTGCCGACCCAACCGTCAAGGCCACCGAAATCAACGTCGAAACCTTCAAGGGCGACGTCCAGCTGTCGGGCTTCGTTGCCCAGCCAGGCGATGCCCAGCGCGCGGTGGAAATCGCACGCGGCGTGAAAGGTGTAACCTCGGTGAAGAACGACATCCGCGTCAAGTAATGTAGTCCGCCGGGGCGGCCCGGCTCCATTGTCAAGGCACCATCCATGCAGCTTGCACCAACCGAACCGGCACAATCTGCCGCGATAACGCCTGACAATACCGCCCCGGTGGCGCCGGCCCCCAGCGGGCCCGGCGCCGAGCCCGGCCTTGCAGGCGACGAGCTCACGTTGCACGTGGGCAGCCTGCGGCTGCCGCTCCACGTCAACGCACGCGGACTCTCGCTCGGCATCCTCGCCACCATCGCTTCCATCTTTGCACTGCAGTGGGCACAGAAATTCTTCGTGCCGCTCCTGCTCGGCATCTTCATTGCCTACACCCTCAATCCGGTCGTACGCTGGCTGGAACGCTGGCATATCAAGCGCGCCATCGGCGCGACCCTCGTGACCGTGCTCATCCTCGGCGCCATGGGCGGCACCCTGTACCGCTTGCAGGACGAATTCTTCAACATCATCGACGAGCTGCCGACGCTCACGCACAAGGTCACGCGTATCCTGACCAGCAGCGGCGCCCCCGGAGAGCGCTCGACCATCCAGCAGGTGCAGGCCGCCGCCGCCGAGATCGAACGGGCCGCCTCGAATGCCGGCAGCGGCGAGCAGCGCCGCGCCATCCAGAAGCGTCCCCAGAGCGTGCCTGCGGTGCCGGGCGCCGGCGCGCCGGGCATCCGCGTCATGGACTGGGTGCTGGCCGGCTCGGTCAGCCTGGCGACCTTCCTGTCGCAGGCCACCATGGTGATCTTCCTGGTGTTCTTCCTGCTGCTGGCAGGCGACACCTTCAAGCGCAAGCTGGTCAAGCTGACCGGCCCCTCGCTCACCCGCAAGAAAGTCACGGTCCACATCCTGGACGACATCAATACCTCGATCCAGAACTACATGTTCATGCTGCTGGTGACGAATATCCTGCTGGCACTGCTGACCTGGGCGGCGCTGCGCGCCATCGGCCTGGAGAATGCCGGCGCCTGGGCCGCCTTTGCCGGCGTGGCCCACGTCATCCCGTATTTCGGGCCGCTGCTGATCACCATGGCCACCGGCGCCGTCGCCTTCTTCCAGTTCGAATCGCTGCGCATGGTGATCCTGGTGGCCGGCTCGTCGCTGGGCATCGCGACCCTGGTCGGCATGGTCGTCACCACCTGGATGACCGGCAAGATCGCCAAGATGAACCCGGCCGCCGTGTTCGTCAGTCTGCTGTTCTGGGGCTGGCTGTGGGGCATGTGGGGCCTGTTGCTGGGCATTCCCGTGGTGGTCGTGCTCAAGGTGATTGCCGAGCGGGTGGAGGGGATGGAAGTGGTGGCGGAGTTGTTGGGGGAATAGAATCTGCCGCGCATCGTAGCGTGGGCAAGGAACTTGCCCACGCTACGATTTCATGGCCGGGCGGCGAGCCCGGCCAAGCTTGACTTACACGGCGCGGCCGTCCTTCCATGTGCCTGTCGGCGCCGGGGCTTTCGTTCCCGGTCTGTCCCGCGGCACATCCCCGGTTTCTTCCTTGGGCTTGTGCTTCAGGCTCCCCAGCTTGAGCGCATACTGCCGCGCAAACTCGGCGCCCAGGAAGAAGATCTGTGCCGAGTAATATACCCACAGCAGCAGGGCGATCAGGGACCCGGCCGCGCCGAAGCTGTCCGCCGCGCCGCTGTTGCCGATATACAGGCCAATGAGGAATTTCCCCAGCGAGAACATGGCCGCGGTACCGATCGCACCGATGGTCACGTCATGCCAGGACAGCTTGATGCGCGGCAGCAGCTTGTAGATCACACCGAACAGGGTGGCGATCACCAGGAAGCTGATGGCGCGTGCAACCCAGCCCATGATGAAGGCGGCTTCCTTCCACATGCCGCCGATATAGTTCTCGACCACAGCCAGCGCGGCGCTCACGACGAGCGAGACCATCAGCAGGAAACCCAGCACCAGGATCAGCCCGAACGACAGCAGGCGGGTGCGCACCAGGTCCCAGAAGCCGGCATCCTTCGGCGGCGGCACGCCCCAGATTTCATCCAGGCTGTCCTTGAGCTCGGCAAACACGCTGGTGGCGCCGATCAACAGCAGCGCGCCGGCCACGATCGTGGCCCACAGGCCGTCTTCCTTGTTGCGCGCACCGGCCAGGATGGCCTGGATGGTCTCGGCGCCCTGGGTGCCGACCAGGCCGCGCAGTTCGTCGAGCAATTGTCCTTGCGCGGCTTCGTGTCCGTAGAACAGGCCGGCCACGGCAATCACCAGCACCAGGATCGGCGCCAGCGAGAACAGGGTATAGAAGGCCAGCGCGGCCCCCTTGCTGGCGGCGCGGTGCGCCAGCCATTCGGTGGCAGCGCAGCGCAGAACGCCCACCAGCTGACGCGAATACGGTCGCCACTTCTTGACTTCCATGTTTCATTCTCCAAGTAAAAAAGGGGCCGAAGCCCCCTGTATCAGCACGCCCTGCCCGGCTAGTAGCGCCGCGGGCGGCCAGACTAGCCGGGCAGGGCCGGCAGGTTATTACTGCACGCGTTTTTCGACGGTGATCTGCTCGACTTCGACGCGGCGGTTGGGTTCGAGGCAGTCGATCAGGGCCTTGCGGTTCTTCTCGGTGCACTGGACCAGCGGGTTGGCTTCGCCCTTGCCGTAGGCCTTCAGGCGGTTGCCGTCGACGCCCTTGCTGACGAGGTAGTCACGCACGGCGTTGGCGCGGCGTTCCGACAGCTTCAGGTTGTACTTTTCCGAACCCAGGCGGTCGGTGTAGCCGGTGATGTCGATGTCGGTGATGCTGGTGTCGGCCATCAGGGCGGCAGCGATCTCGTCGAGCTTCGGCGACGGCATGATGATGTCGGCCTTGTCGAACTCGAACAGCTTGGTCGCTTCCAGGGTGACTTTCTCGAAACGGGCCTGGGGCGCCGGAGCCGGTGCCGGCGCTGGTGCCGGCGCTTCAGCCATCGGGGCCGGTGCGGCCGCCGGGGTGACGACGGCTGCTGCGGGCGGCGGGTTGAACGCGTAGTTCAGGCCGAGGGTGAAGTATTTGTTGTTGCTGCGCTTGAAGCCGAACTGCTCGTCGTCGCGCAGGTGGCCGCGCACGCTGCGCAGGTCGGCCTGCAGCGACCATTGCGGGGTGAGGGAGGCCTGGAAGCCGATGCCGGCGGTGAGGTAAGGCGAATTCTTGCCGACGCGGCGCAGCGGATTTTCCACCTTGTCGCGCTCGAGGCCGAGGCCGACCAGCACGAAGGGACGGAAGCGGTCACGCGAGAACATCAGCAGGGCGTCGGCGCCCAGCAGGGTCTGGCGGTAGTTGGCGGCGCCGTCTTCGAAGCGCACCTGGCTGGCGCCGAACTGGATGTCCCACATCGGGGAAACGGCCTTGCCGAACTTGAGGCCAGCGCCCCAATCCCGATCGCGCACACCAAAGTCGCTGTCTGGCTTGGCGTGGATGACATTCGGCTGGATGTACCACGATGGGTTGATTTCTTGCGCCATGGTGGTGCCAGCCGAGCACAGGATGGCCACGGCCAGGGCGATCTTCTTCGAATTATTCACAGGTAACTCCCATAAGGTGAAGGGTTGTTGACATCGCAAGCTTTAAAGCAGGTGTTGGATAAAGAATAACAGTGCAAGTTCCGCACCCTTCGTGCGGTACCGCACCTATGCGTCGGATGCTGTGCGCATTTACAACAGTGGTATAAAAACAACGTAAATCTCTGCCGTGCGCGCCTGATCGGCGCAAACGGGTACGTTCTAGTTCTCCAATGAAAACCGTCTTGGCAAGTCTGCTTGTCAAGAATGCTTGCGGGAATGACCTCGAATGTGGGATGGCGCACAGACCAAGAGGGGGTGACGCAGGCAATCTTGAGCCCAGTTAAGCGGAACCGAGGTGTTGTCAGGGTGTCAAACGACACACAGCGACCCGGACCACACAGTCTCTCTCTTTCATTGGAGCTCACCAATATGCATGCAACGACTCATCACAACGCGGTGCAAGGCGACATCGGCGCAGTGCACACTTCCAGCAACTCAGCGCTGATCGAACGCGTCCCGCCGCAGCCTACCGAACGCGCGCCCATCTCCCTGGCGCCGATCGAACGTGTCCGCTCCACCTCGGCCACGCAGCGTCGGATCGAGAACATGCAGAAGCTGATCAACGAGCTCTCGACGCACGAAATGCTGGCCGACGAAATCGCCTGGTTCCTGAAGTTCTCGCCATCGGGCGCCCGCAAGTACATCCGCGACCTGCGCGAAGCCGGCGTCATCGAACTGGCGCGCTATATCGAAGGCACCGCCACCTACCTGGGCAAGGCCGTCTACCAGATCTGCCCCGATCAAGACCGCGTCAAGGCCTTCCTGGCAGCGATCTGCCAGCCGAAGCGCGAAGGCGCCGCCCCGCGCAAGGAGCGTCCAGGCCTGCGCGAGCAGAATATGGCAGGCAGCGGCCGCCACTTCCACATCCTGGCGGACGACACCCATTACGCCATCCGCGTGAACCGCAGCCCGGTTACCCGCGATCCGCTGGTCGCAGCGCTGTTCGGCCCACCTCCAGGTGGCCAGCCAGCCAAGTAATCGCCGACCGACGCGCCCCAGTGCGCGACCCGGTACGCCGCGGACGAGACCCGCGGCAGCTGCCGGTCCGACGATCGCTGTCGTCCTTCATGCCGCGCCTTGTGCGCGGCTTTGTTTTTTCAGTTGAACAATTATTTGCGATGGGCGCGTTGAAATCCCGTCAATAAGCCTTACCTCCCTTTCACCGCGGCGACAGCTTGCCGCTCACAGGAAAGGAAGCCCCCATGTTACCGACCGCATCTTCGACACTGCCGACCCCGGAGGCGCTCCAGGGCAAACCGGTCCCGCGCGTGACCTTCAAGGCACGCCCCGACGACCAGTGGCAGGACCTGAGCACCGACGAGCTGTTCAAGGGCAAGACCGTGGTCGTGTTCTCGCTGCCCGGGGCCTTCACCCCCACCTGTTCCTCGACCCACTTGCCGCGCTATAACGAACTGGCCCCGGTGCTGCGCGAGAACGGGGTCGACGACATCCTGTGCATCTCGGTCAATGACGCCTTCGTCATGAACCAGTGGAAGGCCGGCCAGGACGCCACCCATATCACCGTCATCCCCGACGGCAACGGCGACTTCACCGAAGGCATGGGCATGCTGGTCGACAAGCGCGATCTCGGCTTCGGCCAGCGTTCCTGGCGCTACGCGATGCTGGTCAAGGACGGCATCATCGACAAGATCTTCATCGAGCCCGACCGCGAAGGCGACCCGTTCGAGGTGTCCGACGCCGACACCATGCTCCGCTATATCAACCCCGAGGCAAAGATTCCCGAAGCAGTGGTGGTGTTCTCGCGGCCCGGCTGCCCGCATTGTGCGCGCGCCAAATCGGCGCTGAGCGAGAATGGCATCGTGTTCACCGATATTTCGGAAGACCAGAAGATCACCACCAATGTGCTGCGCGCCGTCACCGGCAGCCTCACCTGGCCGCAGGTCTTCGTCGGCGGCCGCCTGATCGGCGGCGCCGACGACGTGCAGGATTATCTCGTCACCAAAGGACGCTGAATGGAAGGCATCATTGCCGGCCTCCTGGCGGCCGGCCTGCTGGCGGCCTGGCAGTTGCCGCGCTGGCGGCTGCGGCGGGCGCTGGGGCGTCCGCTCGCACCCGCGCATATCGGCGTCCTCGAGCGCAACGTCGTTCAGTACGCCGGCATGGGCGGCGACGAGCGCGCCCGCTTGCAGCGCCTGGTTCAGCAATTCCTGCACGAAAAGACCTTCGTCGGCTGCGCCGGCCTGGAGGTCACCGACGAGATGCGCCTGACCATTGCGGCCCAGGCCTGCCTGCTGGTGCTGGGCCGGGCAGGCGAGGCGGTCCCGGCCAAGGTCTATCCATCGCTGCATGCGGTGCTGGTGTATCCGGGCGCCTTCCTGGTGCCGCGGCGCGAAGTCGATGCCGCCGGCGTCGTCTCCGAGCAGCGCCAGGACCTGCTGGGCGAATCCTGGGGCGATGGCCGCGTGATCCTGTCCTGGGACCACGTGCGCCGCGCCGGCATGCTTGATGCTCCCTCCCATAACGTGGTGCTGCACGAGTTCGCCCACCAGCTCGACAGCGAATCGGGCAGCACCAACGGTGCGCCTTATCTCGGCAGTACCGAGCGCTACCGCAGTTGGTCGCAGGTATTGTCGCGCGACTATGCCAACCTGCGGCGCGACGCGATGTGGGGCCAGCAAGGCGTGCTCGACCATTACGGGGCCAGCAGCCCGGCCGAGTTCTTCGCGGTGGCCACCGAGAGCTTCTTCGAGCAGCCGCACGCCCTGGCCGCGCGCCATCCCGAGCTGTACGGGGAATTCCTGAAGTATTACCGGCTCGACCCGCGCGCCTGGATGCCGGAACCCGTCTTCGTTGACGAAGGCTTGGGCGAGCACGTGGTCTACGGGCAATGGAGGTAAGTTGCGTGCGTCCGCGTACAGAGGCAGCGGGACGCAGGGCGCATAGTCGAGCTACAACGATCAAGGAGAAATCGATATGTCCACAATTATCGCAGGACGGTTCCAGCTTCAGGAAGACGTCGACCGCGCCCGCCAGGCTCTGGCCGAGGCCGGCTTCGACGCCGGCCGTATCAGCGGCTTTTACCTGAGCCAGCCGGGCCAGCACGACCAGACCCCGATCGGGGGCGACAACATCCAGTCTCCGGGCGCCAAGGAAACGCCGGAAGGCGTGGTCAAGGGCGTTGCCACCGGCGGCGCAGTCGGCATGGCCATCGGCGCGGCCACCTCGCCGCTTACCGGACCGCTGGGCCCGATCGTCGGCGGCCTGGTCGGCGGCCACGTCGGCTCGCTGTTCAGCTTTTCCAAGATGAAGGAGCGCGGCGAGGCGGAAGAGGGCGGCGAGAACCGCATTCCGCCGCGCGAGGCCGGCATGCTGGTGGCCGTCGCGTTCGACGACGCCGGCATGGCCGACAGCGCGGTCGACGTGCTGCGCCGCCTGGGCGCCCACCATCTCGAGCGCGCCAATGGCAATATCGTCGATGGCGACTGGGCCGATTTCGACCCGAGCAGCCGTCCCCAGCTGATCGCCTGATACCCTTGCGTTCAGCTTGCCTTAGCCGGCGGCTTCGGCGCCAGGGCTTCGATCGCCTTGACCTGCTTGTGGATCTTTTCGAGGGCCACCAGCACCGGCACGGCCTGGCCCGTCGCGGCGGCGCCGGCCAGGGCCAGCAATCCCCCGACCAGGCCGGTGACTTCGCCGATGACGCCGATTTTCCGTATCTTCTCGGCGGCGTCGGCAGTGAGCTTGACCAGCTGCGCCTGGGGCTTGCCGAGGGCCCGGACGATGAAGGTGGCGGCGTCCGCATACAGGCCGTTGGCGCGCTGGCGCAGCAGCACTTCGTCCTCGAGCAGGGCGCGCGCCGTGGCCTGCGCCTTGTCGGGCACCGGGCCGCCGGCATAAGCGCGGATTTCGCGCATGACGCGCTCGTGGATCTGGTCGGCGCAGGCCGAGAGCTGGTCGGCCAGTTCGACGATCTGGTCGGGCGTGGCCAGGCCGCTGCCGCCACTTGGCGCTGTTGCGACGTCGGCGTTGCCCGGCACGGTCCCCGAAGGGGCTGCGGCTGCGTCGTCTTTGGTAAGGGGTGGGGTCGGTGCCATGTGCTCTCCTGTCATTCGCCCGCCAGGCCGTCGCGGATCAGGCGCAGGTCGCGGCCGTAGTTTTCCAGCAGGCGCCGGAATTCATCCGTGGACAGCTTGCCGAGGTTCTCGCGCATCTTCTGGTGCCCCAGCGCGACCTTGGTCAGGCCCTGCAGCGCCAGCTCGTAACGGCGGTCGACCAGCTTGTATTCGGTGGCCTTGTTCAGGTAGTGCACCTTGGCCAGCGTCACCAGCATGCGGTCGGAATTGCGCGTCGAAAACGGGATCTCGACATCGAAGATGCCCAGGATGGTCTTCTTCTCATTCTCGTTGGTCTTGTAGTAGAGCCGGGTGAGCTGGATCATGGCGTCCAGCAGCACCTGCACATCGGCGTCGCCGTCGCGCACCATGGTTTCCACGCTGCGGTTCTGGTAGCCGGAGGCGATCACGCGCGTGAGCAGCCGGGTCATGCCGGTATAGGCGGTGATGTGGCGCTGCTGCAGGCCCGATTCGGCATTCGCCTTCAGGCCGTTGCCGAGGTCATCGATGCGGGAGGACAGGTCGTAGCGGGCGTCGCCGGCGAGCAGGCTCAGGGTCTGCATGTAGAGCACGAGGGTCTTCTGGATCGCGATGAAGTCCTCGTACACGGCCTTGCGCTTGGCATCGTTCTCGCGCCCCAACTTGTCGGTGGCGGGGGAGAGGTAGGGCTGCTCGCGCTCGTAGGTGTCGCGGTAGCGGCGCGCCAGTTCGGCATAGCCGCCCAGCTTGGCCGAGGCGTCGGCGAATTCGCGCACTTCCTGCAGGCTGACCGGACCGCCGGTGGAGGCGCAGCCGCCCAGCCATAGCAGGCACAGCAGGAGCAGACGGTTAAGTAGATATCGCAGCATGGGCTCCTTCCTGGCCGCATGAGGCGGCCCGAAAGGTCCATTGTTTCAAACTCCGTCCGGAGCGACCTTGCTTATGGTCAATTACCTGGCCTTGGCAAGATCGAAGTGTGGATTCTGGATCACGCCGAACAGGTTGCCGTACGGGTCGCGCACGGTGGCGACACGGATGCCGCCGCCGACGTCGGCCACAGGCGATTCCAGTTCCGCGCCCAGCTTGATGAGTCGCGCGACTTCGGCGTCGGCGTCCTGGGTGCCCCAGTAGGCAGTGCCGCCCGTGACGCCGGGTTCGCCGTCCGGGATCAGGCCCAGCTCGAAGCCGCCGACCTCGAAGCCCACGTAGAAGACTTCATTGAAATAGGGCGCATGCCCGACGACCTGCTCATACCAGGCGGTAGCCTCGGGCAAGTTGGTAACGGGGTAAATTACAGTGCGCAATCCCTGGATCATGCTGGCTCCTCGGCTCGGTAAAGCATCGATGTTGCCTGATTGATCACTCGCTGTCCAGCGGGCTTAGCGGGAGGCCGCGCGTACTTGCTCGAACCAGCCCAGCGACTCCATGGTAGCGCCCTGCGGGCTGTATTCGCAGCCGATCCAGCCTTCGTAGCCCAGCTCGTCCAGCAGGCGGAACAGGTAGGGGAAATTGATCTCCCCGGTGCCGGGCTGGTGGCGTCCCGGAACGTCGGCCAGCTGGATGTGGCGGATCAGCGGCAGGAATTCGCGGATGGTGCCGGCCAGTTCGCCTTCCATGCGCTGGGCGTGATAGATGTCGTACTGCAGGAACAGATTCGGCGCATCGCATTCGGCGATGATGGCGGCGGCCTGGCGCGTGCCGGTCAGGAAATAACCGGGGATGTCGCGGGTGTTGATCGGCTCGATCAGCAGCTCGATGCCATGCGCCGCGCACTGCGCCGCGGCGTAGCGCAGGTTGTCGACATAGGCGGCGTGGGCGCGTTCCTGCGGGACATTGGGTGGCAGCTTGCCGGCCGGGCAGTGCAGGCGGCGCACGCCCAGTTCGGTCGCGTATTCGAGGCCCAGGGCCACGCTCTCCTCGAACTCGCGCGCGCGGCGCGGGTCGCAGGCAATGCCGCGCTCGCCACCGGCCCAGTCGCCGGCCGGCAGGTTGTGCAGGACGAGTGCCAGGTCGTAGCGCTGCAGGCGCTGGGTGATCTGGCGCGGCTCGAAGGCATACGGGAACTGGAATTCGACCGCGTCGAAGCCGGCCGCGCGGGCCAGGCCGAAGCGCTCGAGGAAGGCGGCTTCGGTAAACAGCGTACTCAGGTTGGCGGCGAACGTGGGCATCGTGCTCGGGTGAGGAAATGGAGCCCTATCCTAAACCAAACTGCCGCCGAGAGCAGGAACCGCGGCGGCATGCCGCATTCAGATGCTCGCGCCCGGATTGCCCGACATCTGCGCCAGCGCGGCATTGAGCCCAAGCAGCTCCGCGCGCACGCTGCCCACCAGGTTATTGCTGACGACATTCACGACCGACTCCGCATTGCCGACCAGTTCGCTGCCGGTCGGCGTGATGATCGCAAAGCCGACCCGTGCATCGCGCGGATCGCTCTCGCGGCCGACCAGGCCGATCTTCTCCAGCGGCAGCAGCGCACGGGTCACGGCCGAGGCCGTCAAGCCCAGGCATTCCGCCAGGTCGACCCGGCGCAGGCGCCCGCCAGGCGCCAGGTTCAGGTGGCGCAGGATCTGGTAATCCGAAAAGCTGATGCCGTGATGGCTGCCGAGCGCCGAATCGAAGCGGCGCACCAGCGCCGTCGTCACGCGCGCCATGCGCAGGCAGAACTCGGTCTCGGGAGGCAAGGGTGCGGAACTCATCATTATCCTTTCAACGTACTTTATAGATCATTGAGCATGCAACTATATGCCCGGTTCACCTGCCATGCAAGCGAAAAATACTCCGGCGATCGTCAAACAATTGGGGTCAGAGTGCAATTATTGGGAAATTTAACAATCTTTCCCAATAATTGCACTCTGACCCTAATTAGAAGGCGGCAGAGCCCGTTGCAAAACAATTAGGGTCAGAGTCGAATTACAGGAAACTTTTGAATGTTTCCCAATAATTCGACTCTGACCCTAATTAACGGGCTCTAGCAAGAGCCATGGAGTAATGCTTAGCGGTCGCGGCCTGGGCGCGATGCGCTGGCTGGACGGGGGCCGCTGGAGCGCTTGGCGCCGGCCGAGGCGGGGGCGCCGCCCGGGCTGCGGGGCTTGCCGCCACCGCCGCCGTTGCCGCCGCGGTTGCCGCCTGCGCCACCACCGCCACCGGCGCCGCGGTTGCCAGCAGGACGGCCACCGCCGCCACCGCCGCGGCCGCCATGGCCGGGCGCGCCGCTGCGCAGCTGGATCGGCTGGGCCTTGGCGTTCAGGTCAGGCTCGAAGCCCGGGATGACCTGGCGCGGCAGGGTTTGCTTGATCAGCTTTTCGATGTCTTTCAACATCTGGTGCTCGTCCACGCAGACCAGCGACACGGCTTCGCCGGTCGCGCCGGCACGGCCGGTACGGCCGATGCGGTGCACATAGTCTTCCGGGATGTTCGGCAGGTCGTAGTTCACCACGTGCGGCAGCTGGTCGATGTCGATGCCGCGCGCCGCGATGTCGGTGGCGACCAGCACTTGCAGGCTGCCGTCCTTGAACTCGGCCAGGGCCTTGGTGCGGGCGGTCTGGCTCTTGTTGCCATGGATCGCCATCGCGCCGATGCCGTCCTTGCCCAGCTGCTCGACCAGCTTGTTGGCGCCGTGCTTGGTGCGGGTGAAGACCAGCACCTGTTCCCAGTCGTTTTCCTTGATCAGGTGCGACAGCATCGGGTGCTTCTTGTCGCGGTCGACCGGGTGGATCTTCTGCGAGATGACTTCCACGGTCGAATTGCGGCGGGCCACTTCGATCGATGCCGGGTTGTCCAGCAGCTTGTCGGCCAAGGCCTTGATGTCGTCCGAGAAGGTGGCCGAGAACAGCAGGTTCTGGCGCTTCGGCGGCAGCAGGGCCAGCACTTTCTTGATGTCGTGGATGAAGCCCATGTCCAGCATGCGGTCGGCTTCGTCCAGGATCAGGATTTCCACTTTCGACAGGTCGACGGTGCGCTGGCCGGCGTGGTCCAGCAGGCGGCCCGGCGTGGCAACCAGGACGTCCACGCCATGCTTGAGCAGCTTGATCTGCGGGTTGATGCCGACGCCGCCGAAGATCACGGCCGAGTTCAGGTTGGTGTACTTGCCGTACAGGCGCACGCTTTCCTCGACCTGGGCCGCGAGTTCGCGGGTCGGGGTCAGCACCAGGGCGCGGATGGCGCGCGGCGAGGTCTTGCTGGCCAGCGCGGCGCCGATCTTGTCGCTCGACAGGCGCTGCAGGATCGGCAGGGTGAAGCCGGCGGTCTTGCCGGTGCCGGTCTGAGCGCCGGCCAGCAGGTCGCCGCCGTTCAGCACGGCGGGAATCGCCTGTGCCTGGATCGGGGTCGGCGTGGTATAGCCTTGTTCAGTGACGGCGCGAACGATCGCGTCGGACAAACCGAGAGTAGAAAATGACATGAATTCTTTATATGAAAGATGGTCCGCCGCCGAGTACAGCGCCAGTCCAGGAAAATCGGATTAGTCATTGCAGGCGGGACGCAGTGGACACCGCGGGAACGCCGGACGCTGCCACGCCTGAAGATTCAGGCGAGTACAGCCGGGATTATAGAGAAGTTGTTTCTCAATGGAAAGTTTCTGACCGGGACTTTCCGTCCGGTGAAGCGGGGCAAGTTGATGTCGCCCCGGAAGCACAGCGGGTATTTTACGCGAAAGGCGAGAGCAGCGGGATCATGGCGCCAAAAACCTTCGGGCCGGCGGCCACGACGTCGCCCTTGTGCAGGTAATCCGACTCCCCGCTGAACTCGCCGACGATGCCGCCGGCTTCGGTCACGAGCAGGGCGCCCGCGGCGATGTCCCAGACTTTCAGGCCTTTTTCATAGAAACCGTCGATGCGGCCGGCGGCCACGTTGGCCAGCTCCAGCGCGGCCGAACCGCTGCTGCGCACGCCGTGGCAGCGCGAGGCGACGACTTCGTACATGCGCAGGTATTCGGCCAGCGCGCGCGGATCGGTGCCGTGACCCGAGGACAGCAGGGCCTTGCCCAGGCGGTCGTGGTTGCGCACGCGGATGCGCTTGTCGTTCAGGTAGGCGCCGGCGCCCTTGGTGGCGGTGAACAGGTCGTTGCGCACCGGGTCGTAGACCAGGGCGTTGGTGGTCACGCCGCGCTCTTGCAGGGCGATCGAGATGCAGTAGTTGGGATAGCCGTGCATGAAATTCGTGGTGCCGTCGAGCGGGTCGATGATCCACACGAACTGGCTCTCGTCATTCAGATTAGCCGACGCACCGCTTTCTTCCGCCAGGATGGCGTGGCCCGGATAGGCCTTCAGCAGCGTTTCCACGATGGCCTGCTCGGCGGCCTGGTCGATGTCGGTGACGAAATCGTTGTGTTGTTTTTCAGAAACGGTGATACGGTCGATGTCGAAGGACGCCCGGTTGATGACGGTGGCGGCGCGGCGGGCGGCCTTGATGGCCGTGTTGAGCATTGGGTGCATGGAGGCTTTCCGTGAAAAAACGCGAACGCCCACCACGCAAGGATGCGCCGTGAACGGTCAGCTATTAGAGAATGACAAAGAGCAAAGCGGTGCTGAAACCGTTAGAATTCCCGAACTTGACGTCCATGAATCCACCTGTCTGCACCGCGCGATAGCGCTATTTTAAATGAACCCGACCGAAATCAACACGTCTCTTTTTAAACGCCTGCGTTTTGTGCTGGTCGAAACCAGCCGCGCGGGCAATGTCGGGTCGGTCGCGCGGGCCATGAAGACCATGGGTTTCACCGAGCTGGTGCTGGTCACGCCGCGCTGTCCCGACCCGCTCAATGACCCGGAAGCGGTGGCCTTCGCCAGCGGCGCGATCGACGTGCTGCAGGGCGCGCGCATCGTCGGCAGCATGCAGGAAGCCCTGGAGGGCTGCAATTTCGCGGCGGCCGTCTCGGCCCGCCTGCGCGAGTTCTCGCCGCCGGTCTGGACCCCGCGCGCCTTCGCGGGCCACGTGGCGGGGCAGGACGACCTGAGGCCGGCCCTGGTCCTCGGCAACGAACGGGTCGGCCTGCCCAACGGCATCGTCGAGGGCTGCAATGTCCTGATCAACATCCCGGCCAATCCCGATTATTCCTCGCTGAATTTGTCGCAGGCGGCCCAGGTGCTGGCCTATGAGTGCCGGATGGCGACCATGGACAACGGCGGCGCGATCGACGGGCGCGGCGTGGGCTTCCATGGCGACGCCGCCAGCGTGACCCAGGTCGACGGCATGTATGCGCACCTGGAGCAGGCGCTGGTCGCGATTGGTTTTCTCAACGCCGACAACCCGAAGAAGCTGATGCCGCGCCTGAAGCGCCTGTTCGCGCGCACCGGGCTCGAGACGGAAGAAGTCAACATCCTGCGCGGCATCGCCAGCGAGATCCTCAAGCGCGTCCCGCCGAAATAAGCCCAGGAAAAACACAAGAGACGGAACATGGGGACATCCAGAAGAGGCTTCCTGCAAGTCGGTGGCGTGGCCGCGCTGGCGCTGGCCGCCGGCGGCGCGCTCTACCGCGCCAGGCATGCCAGCACGCCACAGCGCTTTGCGCTCGACGGCCAGGCGCGCGCCGCGCTGCATGCGATCGCCCCCGCGATCCTGGCCGGCGCCTTGCCCCGTGACGCGGGCCGCGCGGCCGCCTTGTCGGCCACGATCGACGGCGTGCACGCGGCCATCCTCGGCCTGCCGCCCGCCACCCAGGCCGAAATCCAGGACCTGTTCGGCCTGCTCGCTCTGGCGCCGGCGCGCCGCCTGCTGACCGGGATTGCGGGCGGCTGGGAAGGGGCGCGCATCGAGGACGTCAGCGCCTTCCTGCACGACTGGCGCCTGCATCGCCTCGGCCTGCTGCGCAGCGCCTACCACGCGCTGCACGACCTGGTGCTGGGCGCCTGGTATGCCCAGCCTTCCAGCTGGCCCGCGACCGGCTATCCCGGGCCGATGCAGGAGCTGGTGTGACGACTCCCATCATTACCGATCCGATCCGCGAAGGCGTCGCGAAGGGCTGGAAGATCATCGATGCGTCCGCACTCACGAGCGATCGCACTCTGGAAGCCGACGTCGTCATCGTCGGCAGCGGCGCCGGCGGCGGCGTCACCGCGGAGATCCTGGCGCGATCTAGCTTGTCGGTCATCGTGGTGGAAGAGGGCGCCCTGAAGTCGTCAAACGACTTCAAGATGCGCGAAGCCGAGGCCTATCCGTCGCTGTACCAGGAATCGGCCGCGCGCAAGACGGCGGACAAAGGCATCAACATCCTGCAGGGCCGCACCGTGGGCGGCTCCACGACCGTCAACTGGACCTCGAGCTTCCGCACCCCGCCGGCCACGCTGGAATGGTGGCGCCGCCACTACCAGCTGCCGGAGGCCACGCCGGACGCGCTGGCCCCATGGTTCGCCATGATGGAAGCGCGCCTGAACATTGGCGACTGGGCCGGCGCGCCCAACGAGAACAACGACGTGCTGCGGCGCGGCGCAGGGCAACTCGGCATCGAAACGGGCCTCATCCGCCGCAACGTCAACGGCTGCTGGAACCTGGGCTATTGCGGCATGGGCTGCCCAACCAATGCCAAGCAGTCGATGCTGGTCACCACCATCCCGGCCGCGCTGGACCTGGGCGCAACCCTGGTCACGCGCGCCAGGGCCCAGCAGCTGGTGTTCAAGGGCGAGCGCGCCGATACGCTCCTCTGCCACGCGCTCGACCCGGCCGGCATCGCGCCGAACGGGCGCACGCTACAGCTCCGCGCGCGCCACTACGTAGTCGCGGGCGGCGCCATCAATTCGCCGGCGCTGCTGCTGCGCTCCAAAGCGCCGGACCCCAGCGGCATGCTCGGCAAACGCACTTTTCTCCACCCCACCCTGATCTCGGCCGCCTTCTTCCCGCAGCGGGTCGAAGCCTGGGCCGGCGCGCCGCAGACGGTCTATTCCGATCACTTCCTGAAGGGCAGCCTGGATGGCCCGATCGGCTACAAGCTGGAGGCGCCGCCCCTGCATCCGCTGCTGCTGGCCACCACGATGAACGGCTTCGGGCAGCAGCATGCGCAGATGATGCGCGAGTTCCCGCATTTGCAGGGCATGCTGGCGCTGCTGCGCGACGGCTTCCACGACGATGCGATCGGCGGCACGGTGCGCCTGCGCTTCGATGGCAGCCCGGAGCTCGACTACCCGCTCACCGATTACCTGTGGGACGGCGCACGGCGCGCCTTGCTGTCCATGGCCGAGATCCAGTTCGCGGCCGGCGCGCGCGAGGTGCTGCCGGCGCACGAGCTGTCGCGCCGCTACCGCTCGTGGAGCGAAGCGAAGCGTGCGATCGCCGCGTTGCCGCAGCAAGTGCACCTGACGCGCGTGGCCTCGGCCCACGTCATGGGCGGCTGCGCGATGTCCGGCAGCGAACAGCTCGGCGTGACCACGCCCGATGGCCGCTACCGGGGTCTTTCCAACGTCTCGGTGCACGACGGCTCGCTGTTCCCGACCTCGCTCGGCGCCAATCCGCAGCTGTCGATCTATGCGCTCACGGCCAGGATCGCGAGCAGCCTGGCGACCGCGCTCTCCAGGCGCCCGGCCGCGCCGCTCGCATGAAGGCCTTGAGCGCGCGTGGGTTGCTGCGCCTGCTTCTGGTGCTGCAGGCCCTGGCCGCCCTTGGCATCGGCGTCGCCGCCGTCGAGGTATTCGGCGCCACGCGCTGGCAGGCCCTGGCCGCGGGCCTGGGCAGCGTGCTGCTGGTGCGCCTGCTCATCAACGCCAATAACTTCTTCATGAGCGCGCGCTACGCCAGCCCGACGCCAAGCGAACACCAGCTCGGCATGGCTGCGCGCCTGCGCATGTTCGGCGAGGAATTCGCGGCCAGCATGCTGCAATCATCGTGGACCATGCCGCGCGCGCGGCCCTGCACGCGCATCCATCCGGGCTCGAAAGCGCCGCCCGTTCTGCTGCTGCACGGCTACGGCTGCAACAGCGGCTACTGGTCGCGCCTGATGCTGCTCCTCAACGCCGCCCGCGTCAGCCACGCCGCGGTCGACCTCGAACCCCTGACCGGCGACATCGACGCCTACGCGCCCCTGGTCGAGCGGGCAGTGGACGCGCTGTGCGGGGCGACCGGCGCGGACAAGGTCGTGATCGTCGCCCACAGCATGGGCGGGCTGGTGGCGCGCGCCTGGATGCGCGCCTGCGGCACGGACAGGGTGGCGCGCGTGATCACGCTCGGCACGCCGCATCACGGCACCTGCCTGGCCGCTTTCGGTATCGGCCTGAACGCCGCGCAGATGCGCCGTGCCTATCCCGACGACCCCGCCGGGCTGCCGGAATGCGACTGGCTGCGCGCCCTTGCGGCCAGCGAAACCGCGGCCACGCGGGCCCTGGTCACCTCGATCTACACCCACCACGACAACATCATTTCGCCCCAGACCTCGAGCGAACTGCCGGGTGCGCGCAACATCGCGTTCGGCGGCGTCGGCCACGTGGCCTTGGGACGCAACCGGCGCGTGCTGGACGCCGTCATGCGGGAGCTCTCTCCTATGCCGGGAGAGTAGGGCTGGTTGTATTTACGAAGGCCATGCTACATTAGCCACAACCTGTCACTGGAGCGCCGTCTTGGCCCGCATCCTGATCATCGAAGACAATCCAGCCAACGTCGAGCTGATGACGTTCCTGCTGACGGCCTATGGCCACGCCGCGCTGTCCGCACCCGACGGCGCGCGCGGCATCGCTCTGGCCCGCGCCGAGCCGCCGGACCTGGTCGCCTGCGACGTCAACCTGCCCGGCATGAACGGCTTCGCGGTGCTGGGCGCGCTCAGGGCCGAGCCGGCACTGGCCGGCGTGCCGGTGCTGGCCGTGACCGCGCTGGCAATGGCGGGCGACCGCGAAAAAGTGCTGGCGGCCGGCTTCGACGGCTATATCAGCAAGCCGATCGAACCCGAAAGCTTCGTCGCCGAACTGGAAGCCTTCCTGCTGCCTGCAAGCGCCCCGGCGTCCGCGTCCGCGCCACAGGCATCGGCTGCGCCAGCCGCGCCTTCGCCCGCAGGGCAGCCCACCGTCCTGCTGGTGGACGACGATCCCTTCATGCTGGCGGTGCTGGCCGAGATGCTCGCGTCCGAACCCTGGCGCGTGCTCAGCGCCGCTTCCGGCGCCGAGGCGCTGGCCTTGCTCGCGCGCGAGCCGGTCGAGGTGATCCTGTGCGACCAGTCGATGCCCGGCATGAGCGGCACCGAAGTGCTGGCCGAGGTGGCCGGGCGCTATCCGCGCACGGCGCGCCTGATGCTCACCGGCCAGCAAGACCTGGCCGAGATCGATGCCGCCCTGCGCGCCGGCATCGCCGATGCGCATTACGCCAAACCGGTCTCCGCCCAAAGCCTGCGCCTGAGCATCCGCGACGCCGCCGCGCTGCAGCGCCGCCGCGCTTCCAGCTGAAGGCCGTTCGCACACCCCTTTAGAAGCAGGTTTCTACTGTGCGTGCCTACAATGGCCGCACCAGTTCCAGGAGGCCTTCGCCATGACCAAGAAACTCCCCGCACCCGACGACGACGAGGCGCTCGCGCGCGCCGTGCGCGATTCCGCCCAGCAGATCTGGCAGGCCGGCCTGGGCGCCTTTGCCAAGGCACAGGAAGAGGGCGGCAGCTCCTTCACCCGCCTGGTGCGCGACGGCAGCGCCCTGCAAAAGCGCGCGCGCGAAGTCGAGGAAGCCACCGGCACCGTGGCGCGTGCCGCCGAACGCGCAAGCCGCCGCAGCGGCGGCTCCTGGGGCAAGCTGGAACAGGTGTTCGAAGAGCGGGTGGCGCGGGCCCTGGCCACCATCGGCGTGCCTGCCGCCAGCGAGGTCGAGGCACTGCGCCGGCGCGTCGACGATCTCGAGAAAATGCTGGCCGACTTCGCCGCGCGCCTGCCCGTGTCCGCCCCCCAGCCGCGCCCCCGCCGTGCTCAAAAAGGCACGATCGTGCAGGAAGATGGCGAAGGGGCCTGAAACGAGGCCTGCCGCGCTGTCGCAATGGCATCATTTGGTGTTATTCTCCGGGCTGGCACCCTAAACTTCGCCCTTCATGCAACAAAAAGCTCCGCGCCGGACCCGTGAACGCATCCTCGAGCTCTCGCTCAGGCTGTTCAACGAATTCGGCGAGCCGAACATCACGACGACGGTCATTGCCGAGGAGATGAATATCTCGCCCGGCAACCTCTACTATCACTTCCGTAACAAGGACGACATCGTCAACTCGATCTTCAACCAGTTCGAGGCGGAGATCGAGCGCATTCTCACCGTGCCGGCCGGGCGCCGCTCGAACATGGAAGACGTCTGGCTCTACCTGCACCTGATGTTCGAGCTGATCTGGCGCTACCGCTTCTTCTACCGCGACCTGAACGACCTCTTGTCGCGCAACCGCAAGCTGGAGCTGCACTTCAAGGCCATCCTCGCCCACAAGATCAAGGTCGCGCGCCAGCTGTGCGAAGACCTGCGCAGCGAAGGCTCGCTCGAAGCCTCCGACCACCATATCGGCGCGATGGCGACCAACATGGTGGTGGTGGCGACCTACTGGCTGTCCTACGAGTACGTGCGCAACCCGCGCAAGTACAGCGAGCAGCAGGCGATCGCCGATGCGCTCGCGCGCGGCTGCTACCAGGTGCTGTCGATGCTCGGCCCCTATCTGCGCGGCGATACCCGCCTGCTGTTCGAAAAGCTGTCCGAGGAATACCTCAAGAAGCTCTCCGCCGAGGCCAGGCCCGGCGCCGATTTCCTGTAACTCCAATCCGTTCACGATGAAAACCCTGGCCGTCTATTGCGGCGCCGCCCACGGCGCCAATCCCTTCTACGCCGACGCGGCGCGCCTGCTCGCGGCATCGCTGGTCGAGCACAATATCGGCCTGGTCTACGGCGGCGGCAAGGTCGGCCTGATGGGCGTGATCGCCGACGAAGTGCTGCGCCTGGGCGGCGAAGCCACCGGCGTGATCCCCAAGGCCCTGGTCGAACGCGAGGTCGGCCACGCCGGGCTGACCCGCCTGTTCGTGGTCAAGGACATGCACGAGCGCAAAGCCATGATGGCCGACCTGTCGGAGGGCTTCATCGCCATGCCGGGCGGGATGGGCACGCTGGAAGAACTGTTCGAGATGCTGACCTGGGCCCAGCTCGGGATCCACGCCAAGCCGATCGGGCTGTATAACCCGAACGGCTTCTGGGACGGGCTGGTGAACTTCGTGCGGCACCAGTGCGAGGAGGGCTTCGTCAGGCCCGAGCACCTGGGACTGATGCAGGTCGATGCGGATGCGGATGCCTTGATCCGGCGCCTGCGGGCCGCGGTCGTGCCGCTTCAGGCTTCTTGAGGCTCACCTCAAGCCAGCACGATCCGGTCGCGCCCGGCCTCCTTGGCTTGGTAGAGCGCCTTGTCGGCGCGGCTGATGGCGTCGGCGAAGGGCTCGCCGGCGCGGCGCGTGGCCAGGCCCGCCGAGAAGCTGATGCGGCGCCCGTCCAGTCCCGGCACCAGCATCGTTTGCACGCGCTCGGCCATGCGCTCCAGCACGGCGCGGGCGTCGCTTGGGACGGCGTCGGGCAGCAGCAGCAGGAATTCCTCGCCGCCCCAGCGCGCCAGCACGTCGCCTTCGCGCAGCGAGGCGCGCGCGGCGCTCGAAAAGCAGCGCAGCACGGTGTCGCCGACGGCGTGGCCGTACAGGTCGTTGACCTGCTTGAAGAAATCGATGTCGAGCAGGGCGATGCAGGTGTCCGCCGCGGCGGCGCCCACCTGGCGGCGTTCCTCGGCATCGAGCACTTCGTTCATGTGGCGGCGGTTCACCAGCGAGGTCAGTTCGTCGACGGTGGCCAGCACGCGGATGGTTTCGAGCGCTTCGGTCAACTCACGCTTCTGGCGCTTCAGGCGCGAGCGCAGCTTGCTCATTTCGCCGCTCAGGAGCGCCGTCGAGAGCAGCGCGCCGGCCAGGTAGCCGAAGGTCAGCGCCTCGTTGGCCGGCGGGAAGCGCACCGGGTCGTTCGCCTGCAGCCATAACATGGTCGCGCCCATGCCGGCGATGGCGGCGCCGGAGAGCATCAGGGTCTGGCGCGGGCGCAGCGCGAACATGCAGAACACGATGATCACCACCGCCATGATCAGCATGGCCGCGCGCAGCGGCCCGGAAATGGCATAGGCCCAGCAGGCGCACACCAGCGAGAACACGGCCTGGGCGACGGCCAGCTGGTCGGGCGCCAGCTGGAGCCGGGCGTTGGCGCGGATCAGGAGGTAGAACACGAAGGCGCCGCATCCGCCGAAGGCGATCAGGCCGTTCGCGGCGGCCGGGCGGCTCAAACCCAGCTCGACCTGCACCAGCAGCATGCCGATGCAGGCGACGTAGAGCACGCAGGTGGCGGCCCAGTACTTGAGCATCCGTTGCAGGGCCGGATCACGACCGCACAGCAGGAGGGTGAGGCGGCGCATCAGGCTCAAGGCAATTCCTCGCAAGTCGTCGGGGTGGTTGAGGAGGCGGCCAGCATCTGCGCGATGCGCTCGGCCGGCACCGGACGGCTGAACAGATAGCCCTGCATCTCGTCGCAGTCGTTGGCGCGCAGGAAGTCGCGCTGCTGCTCGGTTTCGACCCCTTCGGCGATCACGCGCAGGTTCAGCTTGTGACCGAGCGAGATCACGGCCATTGCGATGGCCTGGTCGTCCAGGCTGTGGGCGAGGTCGCTGACAAAGCTCTTGTCGATCTTCAGGCGGCTGATCGGGAAGGATTTCAGCGCCGACAGGCTCGAATAGCCGGTGCCGAAATCGTCGATCGACAGCGCCACGCCCATCGCCTCGAGCTCGCGCATCTTGTCCACCGAGCGCGCCAGGTCGCGCATGATCGAGCTTTCGGTGACTTCGACTTCGAGCGCCTGCGGCGGCAGGCCGCTGTCGCGCAGGGCGCCGGCGATGCGCTCGACCAGGCGCTTTTCCTCGAACTGCCGGGCCGAGACGTTGACCGAGACCGCCAGCGGCGGCAGGCCGGCCGCGCGCCAGGCCTGGGTTTGAAAGCAGGCGGTGCGCAGCACCCATTCGCCGAGCGCCACGATCATGCCGCTTTCCTCGGCCAGGCCGATGAAGCGCAGCGGCGAGATCAGGCCATGCTCCGGGTGGTTCCAGCGGATCAGCGCCTCGACGCCGAACACCTGGCCGGTGCGCAGGTCGACCTTCGGCTGGTACAGCAGCTGGAACTGGCAAGCCGCGCCCGCGCAGGTGTCCAGCGCAGTGCGCATCCCTTCGAGCAGCACCAGCTTTTCCTCGATGCTGGCGTTCATTTCGCTGGCGTAGAACTGGAAGTTGTTCTTGTTTTCCTTGGCGCGGTACATGGCCGCGTCGGCATTCATCATCAGAGTATTGGCATCGAGTCCGTCGCGCGGATAGAGTACCACGCCCATGCTGCAGCTGACCTGCACTTCCTGGCCTTCCACCTCGACCGGCTCGGTGACGGCCTGGCGCACCTTTTCCAGCAGCGGCGTGACGGCCAGCGGCTCGCCCGACAGGTCGGGCAGCAGGATCACGAATTCGTCGCCGCCGAAGCGCGCCAGCGTGTCGTTGCGGCGCAGGCAGCGTCCCATGCGCTCGCCCACCACCTTGAGCAGCTCGTCGCCGGCATTGTGGCCGAGACCATCGTTGACCAGCTTGAACCCGTCCAGGTCGATGAAGGCCAGGCCCACGCTGCTGCCCTTGCGCTCGGCGTCGCGGATGGCCTGGCCGAGGCGGTCGCGCAGCAGGCTGCGGTTGGGCAGTCCGGTGAGCTCGTCGTGGTGGGCCAGGTGGCGGATGCGCTGCTCGGTGAGCTTGCGTTCGGTGATGTCGCGCACGATGACGACCACGCCGCCTTCGACCGGCACCACCTGGCGGTGCAGCCAGCAGTCCGGGTTGTGCGGCAGGTCGGCCAGCCATTCGGCTTCGCGCGCCACGCGGTCGGTGGCCACGGCCGCCAGGTCGCCGAAGATGCCGCTGCCGATGTGGGTCGGCAGCATCACCGACATCGGCCGGCCTTCCATCTGGGCCTTGGCCAGGGCCGTGAGCTGCTCGGCGCGGGTATTGGTGGTCTCGATGATGAAGTCGGCCACTTCGCCGCCGGCGCCGGGCAGGGTGCGCAGCACGAAGAAGGCGTCCAGGCTGGCCTCGGAGGCGGCGGCATAGGTTTCCTGCGCAAGCCGCTCGCGCCGGCGCGCCTTGGCCAGCTGCCACGACCAGGCGCTGACCAGCAACACGACCACCGCCAGCAGCGCGCTGCCGGCGCTGGCCCCCAGCAACCAGGCGCGGCGCTGCTGTTGGAATTCTTCCATCTGTTCGGGTTCGGACAGGCCGACCATGGCCACCAGCGGGAAGCCGCCCAGAGGGCGCGTGCTCTTGAAGCGCAGTTCGCCGTCGAGCGGGCTGGGGCCCAGGATCACTTCGTCGGCCTTGCCCAGGACGATGCGCTGGCCCCAGGTGACCTTCTCGCCGGTGCGCGCGGCGCGCACCACGCCGTCGCGGCCGGCCATGCCGAGCAGGCCACGCGCGCCCTGGCGCGAATGTTCGTAGGAGCTGGTGAAGAAGGCCGGGTCGACCGCCACGGTGGCCACGCCGGCGAAGCGGCCGTCGGCGTCGTCCAGGCGGCGCGAGAAGACCACGTGCGGCTCGCGCCGGCCGATGGTCTGGCTGACATAGGGGGCGTCGCCCGCGCGGTCGCGGTGGAAGCTGAACCAGGCGGCGCGCGAGACGTCGCGGCGGGCGCCGGCGTCCGGGTTGCTGGCCAGGACGCGGCCGGCCGCATTGGTGAGGGCCACCTGGAACACCAGGCCCGGCGGCAGCAGGCCCTTGGCGCTCATCGTGCCGAGGGCCTGGTCCGGTCCGTTCATGGCGGCCGCGTACTGCATCACGCGCAGGGTCTGGTCGATGCTGCTCAGGCTGCGCGCCATCTGGGCTTCGTAGGTGTAGACCAGTTCGCGGGTGGCGTTGCGGGCGGCCTCGCGCGCCGCGGCTTCTTCGGCGCGGATCATGTGGAAGGTGGCGATCCACAAGGCCGCGATGAGCACCAGCGCGAACAGCGGCAGCGAGATATGGGTTTCCAGCCCGCGCCCGAGCAGGCGCACCAGGGCCAGTCGGCGCGCGGCAGGCGGCGCCGGGCGCGGATGCGGGTGCTCGGCCAGGGCTGCTTTCATCGTCTCAGCGCAGCAGCAGGACCGGACGCACGCTGGCGTCCAGCGCGGAGCGGTCGATATAGCCGATCATCGACGGGTTCTCGGCCACCATGCGCCGCACCGCGCCGCTGTCGGCGGCTTCGCGCGGCGGCTGGCCGCGGCCGGTGAAGACCATCTTCGACCAGTGCGCCTTGAGCAGGGCCGGGGTCTTGCCGGCGACCTGCTGGTAGAACTGGTTGCGTTCGTTCGAGCCGATGCGCTGGTCGAGCGCCATCACTTCGGCGCCGTCGGGAAACCGTCCGGCCTGGCCGAGGAAGATGGCGGCCACCTGGTCGCTTGAGAGCGCCGGGGCCGGGCTGCGCGCCGACACGATGACCACCAGCTCGGCCGCGGCGTTGCCGGAGACCGCCAGCAGCAGCGCGGCCGTGGCGGCCAGGGAGTGAATGCGGACGCCCATGCGCGGCCTCAGAACACGAAGTCCAGCGCGACGCTGGCCACATGGATCGTCTGGCCCGAGCGGTAGTCGTCCCGCCGGTTGATCAGGGTGCCGCGCGAGCCGCCGGTGGGCTGCACCCGGTCGTACTGGGCCTTGAGCGCGACATTGTCGATCGCGTCCCAGCGCAGCCCGGCGCTGGCGGTGCGCTGCACCGGGATCGTCGCCAGGTAGGAATTCAGGCCGGCATTGACCAGGGCGGCGGTCGGCTGCAGCCGCGGCGGCAGGCTGCCGAGCGGCAGGCCCGGGTCGCTGATGGCGCTGTCGGCGCGCACCTTGGCAAAACCGAGGTAGGGGGTCAGGTTGCGCAGGCGGTAGCCGCCTCCCAGGTAGAGCGAGGTGGTCTGCCCGAGCAGGGTGCGGGAATGGGTGCGGCCGATTTCGGCGCTGGCGAACCACTGGCCCGGGTCGTAGCTCAGGCCGGCGCTGACCATGGTCACGCGCTTGTCCTCGATCGCATAGCGCTCGGCGATGGCCGCGCCCTGCGGGCCGAAAGCGCGCAGCGCGGTGAAGACTTCGCTGCCGACTTCCGTATCGAGTTTGCCGCTCAGCATCGAGGCGCGCCCGCTCAGGGCCCCGCGTTCGATGCTGTGCGACAGGCCGGCAATGCCGCGCGCGCGCAAGCGCTTTCTGTCAAACAGTTTGTTCTCGGTGCGGCCGTAGAGCACCTGGGTGGCATGGCGCATCTCGCCAGTGCTCCAGCGCCAGGTGGCGTCGACGCCGTCGCTGCTCGACAGCGGCAGCGCGCCATAGACCTCGACCGGGGTGCGGACCCAGGGCAGGGTGTAGCCGACCTTGCGGTAGTCGGCGGCCAGGAATACCGGCAGCGCGATGCGGCCCAGGCGCACCGCGAGGTCCGGGGTCAGCTGGTATTTCACGTTGGCCCATTCGATGCGCGGGCGGTAGCTGCCGGTCATGCTCTGCTCGCTCACGAGCTGCACCACGCCCGACCAGTTGCCCTGGGAGACGTCGAGCTGGGCGCCGAGGCGGCTGTCCACGTCCGGGCTCCAGCGCTCGCTGGCGCCGGCGCCGGTGGCGCGCAGGACGGTCGATGTGTAGTCGGCGGTGCGGGTGCTGGCGTGCACTGCGCCCAGGGTGCCGAAGCCGGAAAACTTCCAGGCCGGGCCGTCGGCCGCCTGGGCGCCGGCGCCCAGCAGGCTGCAGGCGAGCATGCCGCCGCATAGCACGGCCGGCAGGAAGGGGCCGTCATGGAGGATCTGGTTCGTCATCGTGTTCAAATAGCGGCCGGGCGGCACGGAGAGCTGTGGAAATGCGCGGCCGGAAGAACGCGACGCCTCCGACTTTACCCAAGGGGCTTGGGAAAGTCGAGATATTTACGCACAGCAACGAATCATTTTGACAATGGTTGTGGTGATATGGCAACGCGATCTTCGCCCGCCATCCACAGGCGGTTTCCACCCAGGTCGAGCCAGGTGAGGTAGAGCCGCAAGTCGAATTCGAGCTGGTGGTAGGCCGGCTCCATCCAGCAGCACAGCTTGTAGAAGGCCTTGTCGTGGTCCTTTTCCTTCAGGTGCGCCAGTTCGTGCACCGCGATCATGCGCAGGAAGGGGAGCGGGGCGTCGCGGAACACGCTGGCCACCCGGATCTCGTGCTTGGCCTTGAGCCGGCTGCCCTGGACCCGCGAGATGGCCGTGTGCAGTCCGAGCGCATGCTGCACCACGTGGATCTTGCTGTCGTAGGCGACCTTGGCGACCGGTTCCGCCTGGCGCAGGTAGTCAATCTTCAGCTCCTGCACGTAGTCGTAGAGCGCCCTGTCGGTACGGATGCCGTGGGCGTCCGGATAGCGCTGCAGGAGGGTGTCGCCGAGCCGCCCGGCGTCGACCAGCGCCGCGACCTGGGTGCGCAGGGTGTCGGGATAGGCCGTGAGGTAGGGAAGCTTGTGCATAGGGGCCGCAATGTAACACGGCGTATGCCGCTGCGGTCCCGGAGCCACGGCGCCGGGCTGCGCGCCGTGGTATGGAAACATCGGTCAGGGGGAGTGACCGATGGAGGAGGGGGAGCGGGCGGCCTAGCCTTCCTTGCCTCCCTGGCGGTTGCCGGCATTTTTCGCCGCCGCCGCCGCGCGCTGGGCCGACTGCCGGCTTTCGCCGCCCTTGCGGCCAATGTCGGCCATGTGGGCGCGGTTGCGGCTCACGGCCTCGCCGCCTTTCTGGCCGGCGCGCCGTGCTTCTTCGGAATCGAACTCGTGGGCGGTGCCTTTCTGGTGTGCTGCCTGGCCGCCCTTGCTGGCGATTTCACGCTGCTGGTTCTGGTCCATCGCTGCGAAACCGCGCTTGGCCGGCGTGCCGCTGCCGGCGCCGGTCTTCTGGACGCTGCCGGACTGATTTCCCGCCCCCTTGCCAATGTCTTTACTCGTCGCCATGTCGCTCTCCTTGTCTGCCTGTGTGCTGTCGAAGTGGGAACCCGCGAACGCCTGTATGGATGCGCTCGTGCCGTTTAGAGGCACGCCTTAGGCGTTAGTTCCATCGGACTGGACTTGCGATGGCCCGCTAGCGCGGCCGCGCGCGCCGTTCGCGCAGCTGGCCCAGGACGCCGCGCAGCAGAGCGCGTGGTTCGGTGCCGTCGATCGCGGGAGGCGGCGAGGCCAGGTCCATCTGCAGCTGCAGGCGGCGCGCGCGCAGGCGCTGGCCGAGCGCGAGCTGGTCGACGCCGGCGTGGGCCAGGGCAGGGAACAACACGGTTTCTTCCTGCGCGACGTGGTGCGCCACTTCTTCGGCCAGCACGGCGACGGTGGCGTTGAAAAAGTCGTCTTCGGGGAACAGGGTCTCCAGCTGGAGGATGAGTTCGCGCGCGCTGTCGTGCTCGAGCTCCGCGTTGTCGAGCAGGCTGTCGTCGACGATCCCGCGCAGCGCCGGGTAGAACAGCTCTTCCTCGAGCGTGGCATGCAGCGTGAGTTCGTCGCACAGGTCATCGACCAGGCGCTCGCGCCGCTCTTCTTCTTCGCCATCGAGCATGGCGAATTCGTGGAACATGGCGCGCACGCGCGCATGGTCGGCGCGCAGCTGGGCCAGGATGCCGTCGGACGGCTCGGGCGCGTCTAGCGAATGCATGGCGCCTCCTGGGGTTCGGGGAATGGAATCATGGTCTCCTCGCAAAACGACGTTGGCGCGCAGCACCAAAGCGATATAGACGCGCCCCAGGAGAACAAGTTTAGACCATCAATCGTGAACATGCGATGGATCAAAAGGAACGCCGGGCGGGCTTGCATCCCGGCGTGGCGCTACCTGCTCAGGCGTCGGCGACCTTCAGCACCAGCTTGCCCAGGTTCTTGCCTTCGAAGAGCATCAGGAGCGCTTCCGGGAAGCGCTCGAAGCCTTCCGTGACATGTTCATGGCTCTTGACGCTGCCTTCGCGCATCCAGCCGGATAGTGTCGCCACCCCTTCGGCATAGCGCGGCGCGTAGTCGAACACCACCATGCCTTCCATGCGCGCACGGTTTACCAGGAGCGACAGGTAGTTGGCCGGGCCCTTCACCGGGCTGGTCGCGTTGTACTGCGAGATCGCGCCACAGATGACGATGCGCGCCTTCATGTTGATCCGGGTGAGCACCGCGTCCAGGATGTCGCCGCCGACGTTGTCGAAATAGACGTCCACGCCCTGCGGGCAGTGTTCCTTCAGGCCGGCAGCGACCGGGCCGGCCTTGTAGTCGATGCAGGCGTCGAAGCCCAGCTGCTCGACCACGTAGCGGCATTTGTCTTCGCCGCCGGCGATGCCGACCACGCGGCAGCCCATCTTTTTCGCCACCTGGCCGACCGTCATGCCGACCGCGCCGGCCGCGCCCGAGACCACGACGGTCTCGCCGGCCTTCGGCTGGCCGACTTCGCGCAGGCCGAAGAAGGCGGTCATGCCCGGCATGCCGAGCGTGTTGAGCCAGGCCGTGAGCGGGGCCAGGGTCGGATCGATTTTCGTGAACGCGGCGGTCCTGTCGTCGGCCGGGCCGGACCAGTAGCGCTGCACGCCGGTGCCGCCGACCACGTAGTCGCCCACGGCAAAGCGCGGCGACTTCGAGGCGACCACGATCCCGAGGCCGCCGGCGCGCATGACTTCGCCGATCGCCACCGGGCGGATATACGATTTACCTTCGTTCATCCAGCCGCGCATGGCCGGGTCGAGCGACAGGTACAGCACCTTGACCACGATCCCGCCATCGAGCGGCTCGGCCACCGCTTCTTCGTGGAACAGCCAGTCTTCGCTCCTCGGCATGCCGAGCGGGCGGGCGGCAAGGCGGAACTGCTGGTTCGGCGGGAATGCATTGGTCATGCTGGTCTCCTGAAGGTGTTGGCAACAAGACTATACCTTCAACATCGCGCCCGCGTGCGGCGCGTGCGACAATGGCAGGCTTACCCCAACCCGCATCCACGCACCATGGCTATCAAAGCAACCATCTACAAGGCCGACCTGTCGATTGCCGACATGGACCGCAACTATTACGGCGACCACACGCTGACCATCGCGCGCCACCCGTCCGAGACCGACGAGCGCGTGATGATCCGCGTGCTGGCCTTCGCGCTGCACGCCGACCCGGCGCTGGCCTTCACCAAGGACCTGTTCGACGTCGAGGAACCGGCCCTGTGGCTGAAGGACCTGACCGGTGCCATCGACCTGTGGATCGAAGTCGGCCAGCCGGACGAGAAGCGCATCCTGAAGGCAGCCGGGCGCTCGGATAAAGTCGTGGTGTACAGCTACAGCGCCACGAGCGACATCTGGTTCAGGGGCATCGCCAACAAGATCGACCGCGCCCGCAACGTCTCGGTGATCAACATCCCGAGCGAGACCAGCAGCCAGCTGGAGAAGATGGCGAAGCGCAATATGCAGCTGCAGTGCACGATCCAGGACAGCCAGATCTGGCTGACCGACGGCGTCGACACGGTGCTGGTCGAGCGCGAATACCTGCGCGGCTCGCTCTAAGGCTATCATTTTCCTTCATCCCAACGAGGCCCTGCCATGACCCGACAGTTTCTTGCCCTGCTTGCCAGCAGCCTGATTTCCGCTTCCGCCTTTGCCCAGGTCACCGTCTCTGAACCCTGGATCCGCGCCACCGTGCCGCAGCAGAAAGTCACCGGCGCCTTCATGCGGATGCAGTCGGCCGCGCCCGCGCGCCTGGTCGGCGTGCAAACCGAGGTGGCCGGCCGCGCCGAGCTGCACGAAATGGCCATGGACGGCCAGACCATGCGCATGCGCCGCGTGGAGTCGATCGAGCTGCCGGCAGGTAAAGAGGTCAACCTCGCCAGCGGCGGCTACCACGTCATGCTGATGGACCTGAAGCGCCAGGTGAAGGAGGGCGAGCTTGTTGCCGTCACCTTGACCGTGCAGGATGCGGCGGGCAAGCGCCAGGACGTGAAGGTGAAGGTGCCGGTCAAGCCGCTGACGCATAGCGCGCACGCCGGGCATTGATCCAGACAACATGGCCGGCATATGCCGGCCATGTTGTTTTCGCGCCCGCCTACCGCGGCGCCGCCGCGATCCGGCGCGCATCCCCCGACCCCACCACCGACTTGCTCACGCGCGGATCGCCGTAATAATTGACGTCGCCCGAGCCGGCGATGGTCATGCTCAGTTCATGCCGCGCCCACACGGTCGCTTCGCCGGAACCGGCCACGCTGATGCTGGCGCTGTCCGACTGCACCCGGCCCATGTCCACCGTGCCCGAGCCGCCGATCGATACCGACAGCTTGCGCGCATTGCCGCCGGCCGCCTTGAAGTCGCCGCTGCCGCCCAGGCTCACCGCCACCGATTCGCTCTCCAGGCTGCGCACGTTGATCTCGCCCGAGCCGCCCAGGTCGATGTCCAGGCGCGGCGCGCGCAGCACGTCGGCATCGACCGAACCGGAGCCGCCCAGCGCCAGGCGCTCGATCTGGCGCGCCTGCACCACGATCTTGAGGTTGCGGGTCTTGAGGTTGAGGTTGCGCTTGGACGGGCGGATCTTCAGGGTGCCGTTCTCGACCACGGTTTCCACCAGCGGCAGCAGGTTGTCGTCGGTTTCGATGGTGACCGATTCCGTGTCACCCAGGCGCAGTTCGAGCTTGCCCGGCAATTCGAGGGCCAGGCCGGTGAAATGCGAGACCTGGCGCTGCTGGCGCTTGATGCTGCCGCTGCCTTGCACCTGCTCGCCGCTCCAGGGCCATTCTCCCGCAAAGCTTGGGGCGGTGGCGCAGGATAGCGCCGCCACGAGGGCGGCGCCCAGGGCGATGGCGCGCAGGCCGGTGGTGGAACGGATGGTCTTGTTCATGGTGGTCTCCTCGAAAAGCGTTTGTCGATGTGGCCATCCTAGGCAAACGCCGGGCCTGGCGCATGCCCCATGCGACGAATTGCACAGCTTACGGCCCAGAATGCAAGGTGGCGGGACAGGCCGTCGATCACTCATGCGGTATGCATGGCTATCCTGAACGGCCGGTTTGCACTAGAATCGTGCGCTTTTTGCCCCGGTTCCGTGCCGGAGGAAGCAAGCATGAACGTAATTCTCTTGGTGATGGCCTTCTGCGTCGGCATCGCGATGTCGATCCAGGCCGCCGTCAATACCCAGCTGGCCTCGTCGATCGGCGCCAATTCCGTGGTCGCCGCCTTCGTATCCTTTGCCTGCGGCACCATCGTGTTGGGCGGCATGGCGATCTCGCGCGGCGGCCTGGGTCCCACCTTCGCGGCCCTGGCGGTCCAGCCGCCGTGGAAGTTCGCGGGCGGCTTCCTGGGCGCGGCCTTCGTCTTCGGCACGGTGTTCCTGGCGCCGCGCATCGGCCTGCTCAGCCTGATCGTGCTGGTGATCGCCGGCCAGCTGATCACCTCGATGGCGATCGACCATTTCGGGCTGATCCACATGGCGGTGCGCAAGGTATCCGGCATCAGGATGCTGGGCGCGGGCGTGGTCGCGCTGGGGGTGGCGGTGACGCTGTTCGGCGAGCGCATCGTTGCGAGTTTTGGACGCTGAACCCGCCTCTGAAATTATTCTTTCACTTTTGCAATCTTTCGGCGAGGCATGGTTCTATAATATCCGACACTAGTTAACCTTTTCCTAAGTGCCGGCCAGATGGAACATCACCAGTCCTCGCAAATCCCCACCCTGTCGTACATCGAGAACGAAGACCATCCGGTATTCGGTACCCTGGTCGAGCAGATCCTCCACCTGCTCAATTCACGCCTGGTGTTCTCGGACATCATCATTCACCAGAACAGCCCGCTGATGCTGCGCCAGCCCAAGGGGCTGGTCGCGGTGACGGATTCGCCGATCACGAAGGAAGAGCTGGAAGAATTCTTCGACGTGATCGAGCCGAACTGGAACGAGCGCATCCAGGTCCGGGCATTCGACCGCTCGATCGACCTGCACACGGCGCGCATCCGCGCCAACTGCTTCTCCTTCCAGGGCAAGAAGCGCCTGGGCTGCGTGATCCGCCGCTTCCCCAAGGAGCCGGTGGCGCTGTCGGAGCTGGGCCTGTGGAAGGACGAGCAGGAATTCGCGCGCCTCAACAGCGGCCTGGTGCTCATCATCGGCGACACCTGCCAGGGCAAGTCGACCACCATCGCTTCGATGATCGACGAGATCAACAAGCACCGCTCGGGCCACATCATCACCATCGAAGACCCGGTCGAGACCCTGATCCCCCAGCGCAAATGCATCATCACCCAGCGCGAAGTGGGCGTGGACGGCGACGTCGAAAGCTATTACCTCGGCGCCCTCGACGCGCTGCGCGAGCGCCCGGACGTGATCGTGATCGGCGAGATCCGCGACGCTGAAACCGCCCAGGAAGCACTGGCCCTGGCCGAATCCGGCCCGCTGGTGCTGGCCACGCTGCACGCGCGTTCCACCGAACTGGGCCTGCAGAAGATGCTGCGCCTGCTGGGCAACTCCGAAGCCCAGGCGCAGGCACTGGCGCACGCCCTGCGCGGCGTGCTGTGCCAGGCGCTGCTGCCCTCGGTCGAAGGCAACCGCTACCACCTCGCCACCGAATGCCTGACGCCGAGCCCGGCGATCATGCGCATGCTGGAATCGGGCGACGTGGGCGGCATCCGCGCCCATATGAATGCCGGGCGCGATGCAGGCTGCCACACGATGAACGCCTCGCTCGAGCAGCTGCTGGCTTCGCACAAGGTGCGGGTCGAGGATGCGAGGAATGCCACGACGGACCGGGTGTCGTTCGCGGACATGGTGTAGCCCGCCCCCCAGGATTACAGGGCCTGTTCCCACATCAGGCGCCACACCGGGCGCACGCGGTAGAGCGTCGTGCGCTCAAGCGCGTGCTCGCCTTCGTAGGCCAGGCGTTCGCTGTAGTCGCGCTGCAGCAGGTTGGATACCGACAGGCGCAGGCGCGACCCGCTGCCGCGCTTCCATAGCGCATACAGGTCGAGCTGGCGGCGAGCGCCGTTGTCGCTGAAGAGCAGGGCGCTCGACCGGGTGGCGACCCGGCCGCGGTACGAATAGCTGCCGCCCAGGTCGATGCCGGTGGCCGGCGCTGCGTAGTCCATCCCGAGATTACCGCTCCAGGCGGCCTGGCCTTCGATGCGGTTGCCAGGGCCCGGCACGCTGTCGACGCGCGACCAGTTGCGCGCCAGGTTGATGCGCGCCGACAGGGCTGCGCGCGAGGCCTTGCCCTCGAACTCGATCCCGCTCACGGTCGCATCGCCGCCGTTGACCGGCATCGCGGTCCAGACCCCCTGTCTTTGCTCGACGCGCGTGAGCGTGATGTCGCGGATGCGCTTGTGGAAAGCGCTGACACTGAGCATGTCGCTTTTTCCAACATAGCGTTCCCAGGCCAGGTCGATCCCCAGCGCCAGTTCGGGACGCAAGCCCGGATTGCCTTGCTGGTCGGGGTTGGTGGCGCTGTTGTTGTTGTCGACCGTATAGCGCCGCGGCATCAGCTGGATGATGTTCGGCGCCTTGTAGGTGCGGCTCGCCGCCAGGCGGAACTGGTCGCGCGGCCCGGCATCGTCGCTCGGGCGCTGGGGCTTGAACAGCGCCTGGAATACCGGGCTCCAGGCGCCCGCAGCCACGTCCACCGGCGCGTCGGCGTTGCCTTCGCCGCTGGTATGCAGGTCTTCGCGGCGCAGGCCCGCGTAGGCCGACCAGCTTCCTGTGATATCCCACTCGTCCTGGATGAAGAATGCGCTGCGCCTTACCGTCGCGCGGTAGGCCTCGTCGCTGAGCAGCAGCTGCGCGCCCTTGGGGTCGAGATGGCGCTCGCGCCGGTATTCGCTGCGCGCCTTGCGGCCGAATTCCCAGCCGGCGGCCAGCGCGTGGCTGCCCCACAGCGGGCGGCGCCAGCTGCCGCTGAAGGTCGATTCGCGCTCGACCGGGCCGGAGGCGACTTCATGGATTTCGAGCAGGCGGTCCTGCAGGGTTAGGCCGCGGTATTCGAAGGCCGCGTCGCGCTGCGTGTAGAAGCCGGACAGTTTCACGGCCAGCCGGGCGCCCGCGTCCAACCTGCGCGTCCAGGCCAGGTCGGCATAGGCGTTGAGCGGGCGCGTTTCATAGCGATGCTCGGCGTGCGGGAACGCGGTCGGCGCGCCGATCTCGGTGGTTTCCCTCTCGCGCTTGGCGTTGTCGATATGGCGCGTGCGCAGGTAGCCGTTCGCGGTGAGGTTGTCCGCCGCCGTCGGCTGCCAGGAGAGGCGCGGCGCCAGTTCCAGCAGGTCTTCCACCTGGTAGTCGGTCCATGCCGTGCGGCGCAAGAGAAGCGGATCGACGCCTTCCTCCAGGGTGAGGGCGGCAATCGGGTTCACCTGGCGCTTGAGCGTCGCGCTGGCCGAATACGCAAGCGTCCCGGTGCGTCCACTGTGCTGGGCCACCAGTTGCGGCGCCAGATGGCCGGAGGTAGACGCGCTGCCCGCCTTGATCTCGTTGCCACTGCCGCCCCTGGGCGCGCCCGCGCGCCTCAGGATCACGTTGATGGTGCCGGCCATGGCCTGGCTGCTCGTCTCGGCGGTGGCGGCGCGCCCAATCTCGATGCGCTCGACCAGGTCGGGGCTGATCGACTCGAGCGAGAAGCCGCTGGGCGCGGGCAGGCCGTTGAGTAAGATGGCCACGTGGCCGGCGCCCATGCCGCGCATGCGCACTTCGGGCGACTTGCCGGCAGTGGTGTCGATGGTGATGCCGGGCTGGCGCTTCAGGACGTCAAGCAGGCTGGTATCGCCCTGGCGCAGCAGTTCGTCGCGATTGAGCACGATGCTGGTGGTGGTCGACTGGGCGCGCTGGTTGCCGGCATCGGCCGTGACCACGACCTGCTGGATCGGGGTGGATTGGGCGGACGCACAGGCGTGCGCCGCCAGCAGCAGCGCGCAGGCGCTGCCGGTTCGGATGGTGTGCATGGCGAGTTAAGGAGTGTGTAGAGGGGAGGGGGTGCAGTGCTCGAGCTTCGTGTCGAACCATCCGGCGGGCTTGCAAGTGCCGGCGACCAGGGCGCGTACCCGGGACACGCGGGTGTCGTAGGCATCGGGGTGCTTTAGCGGATGGAAGCCGTTGGGCGCCTTGATCATGGCGACCAGGCCGATGAATTCGTCGATCGTCGTCGCGTCCAGCGGCTTGCCAAGATAGCTTTCGGCTGCCTGGTGCAAGCCCCTGATCTGCCGGCCTTGGTGGGTGCCCATATAGACCTGGGACACGTAGCGCTCCAGTTGATCTTCCTTCGACAGCCGGGCATTGAGCACCACGGCCATCACGTCGCGCCCGAAGTCGATCTTCTTGCAGCAATCGAACACGCCGCGGTACAAGGTTTGCAGGGCGCCGGCGGTGCCGGTGAACTGCGCGCCATACAGGTAGACGTCGCGTGCGACCGCCGAAGAAATCGTCGCCAGGCCCTGGCCCGGCGCCAGGCTGACGCCGCGATGGGTGAAGAAGCTGGGGTCTTCCACCTGCGTCAGGATCGCTGTCTGCCTTGGCGAGAGCTGCGCAGCCGGCGGGGCGCCCGCGCCCGCCATGGCGTCGTCGAAGCTGGCCCAGGCCCAGCAGGCGGCGATGGCGAGATAGGCCAGCATGAAGGCCGGCAGCGCCAGCAGCAGTTTTTTCTTTGTTTTGACGAGCATCGGTATTCCGTCCAGGGCTCAGTCGGCGGCGCCGCCGAGCAGGGTTTGCGGATCGATGGGGGCGCCATCGCGCGCCACCTCGAAGTGGAGATGAGGCCCGGTCACCTTGCCGGTCGCCCCCGTGAGCGCGATCCGCTGGCCGGCACGCACCACGTCGCCGGTACGCACCAGCCGCCCGTCCAGGTGGGCGTACAGGCTGCGGCTGCCGTCGGCGTGGTCGATGACGACGACCTTGCCGTAGCGCGCGCCGCCCTCGTAACGGTCGGTCGACACAGCGACCCTGCCGGCGGCCGGCGCCATGACTGGCGTGCCGCGGGCCGCGCCCAGGTCCATGCCCCCATGCGGTTTGCCGCCGGGGCGGTTGACGGAACCAAAGGCGCTGGTCACGCGCAGGGTGGCCAGGGGCGCCTGCCAGTTTGCGGCCCCTGCCGCCGGCGCCGGCAGCGAGGCTGGCTTGGCCTGGTTCCACGCGAACTGGGGCTGGAGCAGCACGCTGGCGCCGCACAGGCCCGGCACGAGCAGCAAGGCGGCCAAGCTGGCCCAGGGCGCCTGCGCCGCCGGGTGGGCGTCGCGGATCAGGCGGATGCGCTGGGCCACGGCCTGACCACCGTGCAGGCCGAAGGCCAGCGAGGCCGGGCGCAGCTGCACGGCCAGTTGTGCCAGCAGGGCCGCGGCATAGTCACGGCGCTCGTTGTTCGGTCGCCCGGCCAGCACGGCGCGGTCGCAGCCGAGCTCCAGGGCCCACTGCAGGCGCTGCCGGAAGGCGTGCGCGGCCGGGACGAACCACAGGATCGCCTCCAGGGAGCCAGCCGCGTGCTGCCACAGATGGTCCCGGCGCCGCAGGTGCGCCAGTTCGTGGGCGACGATCAGTTCCTGCTGCCCCGGCGGCAAGGCGCGCATGTGGCGCGGCAGCAGCAGCACGGGATCTGCAAGGCCCGCCAGCATCGGCGACACCGGGGCATCGATTTCCAGCACCGCCGGCACGGAGCCTTCGTGCCGGGCGAAAGCGGGGTGGGAGCGCAGGGCGGGGCCGTCCAGGCGGTCCGCGAGGCGTAACAGCGCACGTAGTTCGCGCCGGAGGCGCTGCCAGTGCCATGCATGCCAGGCGCCACCGGCGAGATAAGTGGCCAGCCAGAGCCAGGCGAGTGTCGGCAGCGTCTCGTCGGCAGCCAGGTCGTCGGTGCCGCCAGGGAGCAAGTCCATGACCGCAAGCACCGGCACATGCGCGACCAGACCCGCGCCCGCAGGCTGCGGCGCCGCCGCGAACAGGCTCAATTGGGCGGCGCCGGGCAGCAGCACCAGCACCAGCGTGAGGGCGCCGGCCAGCAATGCGAGCAGCCAGGGGCTGCGCCGGGCTTCCAGGCCAGGCCAGCGCCGGCGCGCCAGGTGCAGCAGCGCCCAGGCCAGGCTGGATGTCACCAATGTAGTGACGCTCGCCTGCAGGAAGAGCAAGGGGAAATGCGAGAGGCTCATGCTCACTCCCCGGCGACGGGCCAGTCCTGCAGCAGCTGTTCCAGCTCGGCCAGCTCGGCGTGATTGACCAGCTTCGATCCGGTGAACATATTGACCGGCAGCGGCCCGTCCATCTCCATGACGCGGCGCCCGAAATCGCGGGTGAAGGCGGCCAGGGTCTCGATCTTGTCCAGGGCCGCGGTGTAGACGTTCACGCCGTGGACCGGCGCCAGGGTGACCATCTGTTTTTCCACCATCCGCTCGAGCGTCTTGCGGGTGGACGAGTAGGACCACTGCAGCTCGGGCGCGGCCTGGTCGTGGAGTTCACGGGCGGACAGGGGCTGCTGCCGCCAGAGGCATTTCAGCAGCGTCAGTTCGGTAACCGAAGGAATGGACATGATGGCCTCGCCTTGTGACTAATGACGCAATCATACGACAAGTGTCGCACGGCCGCAAGCGCCGAGGCTGCTCAGTCCAGCGGCACACTGCGGTAACGGTTCACGTCCGGCGTGGCAACGGGCGGCGCGGCATTGCCCCAGCTGGCGCGCACATAGCTCAAGACGGCCGCCACCTGCGCATCGTTCAGTTCGTGGCTGTACGGCGGCATCCCGTACGGCCGCGGGTTACCCCTGGTCCCCGGCGGGAAGCCGCCATTGAGCACGATCCGGATCGCGTTCACGGCCGGCGTGAGCGTCACCGCGCGGTTGCCGGCCAGCGGCGGGTAGCCCGGCGCCTTGCCCTTGCCGTCCGCACCGTGGCAGTCCACGCAATGGTTGCCGTACAGGCGCTTGCCCTCCATCAGCAGCGGCTCGTTCGGCTGCTGCACCTCGGCCGGCGCCGGCGCTTCTGTCGAAGGCAGCGATTTCAGGTAAATGGCCATCGCGCCCACGTCCTGCGCCGACAAATGCTGCAGGCTGCGCGCCACCACTTCGGCCATCGGGCCGGTGGCGGTGCCGCGCGGCGAGACGCCGGTCTGCAGCAGCGCCACGATGTGCTCCTGCTCCCAGTCTCCCAGTCCCGCTTCCGCGCCGGAGGTCAAGGAAGGCGCGTACCAGCCGATGGTCGGAATCAGGCCGCCCGACAGCGTGTCGCCGGCCGCCCCCAGGCGGTTGCGGGTGCTGTGGCATGCGCTGCAGTGGCCCAGGCCCTCGACCAGATAGGCGCCGCGGTTCCATGCGGCGTCGCGCGCAGGCAGCGGCATAAAGGCGGCCGGCTTGAAGTAGAGCAGGCGCCAGCCGGCCAGCATGGCCTGCTGGTTGTAGGGGAAATCGAGTTCGTGCGGCGTGTTCGGCCGGCGCGCGGGCGGCAGGCTGCGCAAGTACGCAAACAGCGCATCGGCATCGGGACGCGACACCTTGGTGTAGTTCGTGTAGGGGAAGGCCGGATAGAGCAGGCGGCCGTCGCGCGATTTGCCGTTGTGCAGGGCGCTCCAGAAGTCGTCGGCGCTCCAGTTGCCGATGCCGGTCTCGCGGTCCGGCGTCAGGTTGGGACCATACAGGCGCCCGAAAGGCGTGTCGAGTGCGCGCCCGCCCGCGTAGTCCGCGCCGCCGCGCACGGTGTGGCAGGCCACGCAGTCGCCGGCGCGCGCGAGATAGGCGCCCCTGGCGACATTCTCGGGCGTCGCGGCCCAGGCCGCGGGCGAGGTCGATGCGATGAATTCGTCGCGCGGCCAGGCAATGGCCACCGCCATGGCGGCAGCGGCGGCAAGCGCGAAAAGAGCGATGCGTTTCTTCATGGCGCCGCCGAGGCGCTGCCGCAGGCGATCGGCAAGGGGCGCGCGACCGCGGCGGCGGGACGCGGGTCGTTTGGAACCGGCTGGGCGGCGAGCCAGCCGGAGACCGCGGCGACGTCCTCGAGCGAAAGGCGGGCTGTGATGGTCGCCATGCAGTCGGGGGCATGCGCGCGGCGCGCCTTGTTGCGCCAGGCGCCGAATTGCGCGTTGACGTAATCGCGCGGCAGGCCAAGCAGGCCGGGAATCGCGGGTTCGACACCCAGCAGGCGCTGGCCGTGGCAGGCCACGCAGGCCGGCAGCTTGCGCGCCGCGTCGCCGTTGAACACCAGCTGACGGCCGCGTTCGAGGGTTTGCGGGGTCAGGCTTGACGCGGTCGCGGCGTGGGTGCTCGGGGGCTGGGCCGCGTAGAAGCCGGCGATCTCGCGCAGGTAGGCGTCGGGCAGGTGGTCGACCAGGTAGGTCATGAGCGGGTACTGGCGCCGGCCTTCGCGGAAATTCAGCAGCTGGTTGTACAGGTAGCCGGCCGGCTTGCCGCCTATGCGCGGGAAATAGGTGTCGTTGACCGGGTTGCCCGCGGCGTCGACGCGCGCGTGGCAGCTCGTACATGCGACCAAACGCTGGGCCAGGGTGTCGGGCACTGCCTGGGGCGCGGCGTGGGCAGTGCATGCGGCCAGCGACAGCGCTGCGAACGTGCGGGAAGCACTCATGGGTTCACCGATTGTGGGGATGCCGGAATGATAACGCGGATCAAGGCCAGCCGGTCCGCCCTTGCTATAATCGCAGCCCTTTGGGTCAACGGGGTGCGGCATGGGTGTGAGCTATACGGAAGGTGTCTTCAGGGACAAGAATCCCATCAAGCGCTGGCTGCAGCGCCAGCGGCTGGTCAGCGCCCTGGGCTTCACGCAGAAGGCGCGCGAGCTTGTGACCTGCGTGCTCGATTTCGGCGCCGGCAGCGGGGAGCTGTGCAAGCACCTGGTCCACGCCTACCCGAACGCCACCATCATCTGCTACGAGCCCTGCTCGGACCTGCTGGAAGAAGCCAGGCGCGAACTGGCGGGCCTGCCGCGGATCGAATTTTTCGCATCCTTCGACGCGCTGCCGAAAGGGCAGGCCGACGTGCTGTTCTGCCTCGAGGTCTTCGAGCACATTCCGCTGTCGATGCGCGCGAAGTCGCTGGGCGAAGTCGACTCGCTCCTTGCGCCGGATGCGGAAGTGGTGTTCGGGGTGCCGGTCGAGGTGGGCCTGCCGGCCCTGTACAAGGGCATGTTCCGCATGAGCCGGCGCTATGGGGCGTTTGACGCGCGCCCCAAGAACGTGCTGCTGGCGGCGCTCGGCATGCCGCCGAAAGAGCGCCCGGTCGGGATCCTGCCGCCGGACGTCGAGGTGCACAACGAGCATATGGGCTTCGATCACCGGGTGTTTCGCCAGGCGATCGCGGAGAAGTTTTCGCTGGTGCGGGCGAGCGCCAGCCCGTTCCCGCTGCTGGGGACGATGGCGAATCCGGAAGCGTATTTCGTGGTCAGGAAACGCGGCGCCTGAGCCGGCGAAGGCTTACTCCCCCGGCCCCGCCTTCCATAACCGATACACCCGCAGCGCCACGTGCGCATCGTCGGCCGCGTACAGCACCTGCTTGTCGCTCAGCTGGGGCAGGGCCCAGTTGGTGGTGGTGATGCGTTTCGACTTCTGGAGCTTCTGCCCGAAGTAGCGCGCCACGGCGGTCTTGGCGCCGAGGGTATTGCGTTCCCCGCGGCGGCGCATGGCCGTCGACAGGTCGAGCACATTGCTGGTCTCGATGCCGAGCTTGGCGCGCAGGCGCTTGAGGTCGTCGCCCAGGCCGAAACCCACTTTCAGAATGGACTCCGACTCCAGCACCGGCTTGAGGACGGTGAGGGCGTTCTGGGCGCTGGCCGCGCTGCCGATCTGGAACAGGTAGGCCAGTTCGTCGGTCGCGAGCTGCACCAGGTGCGGTCCGGTCGAGACTTCGCCCTTGGCGAAGGTGGGCTTGGATTCGGTGTCGAAGCCGATCACGTCGGCCGTTGATAACGCCGCCAGTGCGGCGGCGGCGTCCAGCGGGGTGCGCACCAGGCGCACGTCCGCCAGCCGGATGCCGTCATAGGGCGGCAGCAGCTCCGGGTCGACGTTCATCGACGCCGGCTCAATTCTTGGAGAACTTGGAAGCAAGGGCTTTGAGCTTTTCCTGGCGTTGGCGGTTCGCTTCTTCTTCGGCAGCCGCTTCGCGCTCGGCCTTCTTGCGGTCGGCTTCCTTCTTGAAGCGCTGCTGCAGCAGCTCTTTCGCGTGCAGGCGGTGGGTGTCGGTCACTTCGGCGCCGGCGGCGCCGTCGAGGTCGAAGCGCACCTTGGCTTTTTCCATCGCGCGCAGGTAGCGCATCGAGCCGGTATGGATGCCGAGGGCGGCACGCATAACTTTGCGGTCCAGGCCGGGCATGCGCGCCAGCAGTTGCTTGTCGATGCCGATCGCCAGCGGCAGGCAGTCGCGGAAGGCCGGGAACGCTTGCTGGAGCTGCTTGAGCAGGGCGCGGGCCGAGCCTGGCTGGCCGGTGGCGGGAGCAGCCGCAGCGGGAGCGGCTGCGGCGTCGGTGGAAACGGTCTCGGCCACGGGTGCGGCGCCGGCCCCTGCGTCGGCCGAACCAGCTTCGTCCGCAGCAACCGCTGCCGCAGCATCGGCTGTCGGAGCGGCGGATGGCGAACCGGCCTCGGCAGGCAGCTCAGGGGTGGCGGGGGCGGTGGTATCGACGGACTCTGCAGCGGTAATGGTATTCATTGACTTCATGGTAAGAACGGGAATGCGAAGGATAGCACGGCGTCCGTGCGCCAGCGCGGCCGTATTGTACTTCTTCCATTAATCTTGCGGGCCCAGCCACGGCCGGGCGGCGTGCAGACCGAAAAACGTGTATGATCCGCCTCTTGCCTTGCGCGCGGCTTGCGCCGTCGCAGGCCTGCCGGGAAGTCGACAGGCCGTGTCATATTCAGCGTGGTGATACCCATTATGGGATATATCAATTATCACCAATTCTTGCAATACGGCATAATCTCGCTTCCCTCTATGTTCCCTGAACTATAGAAGCAAGCCCGTTAGATCCTACGGGCTTTTTTTCGTTTCGACTTGTATACCGTGATTTCAGACACCATTTCTTCCTTGCTCTCTTGCTGCCGCGCCCCATCGAAGCCTGGCGACCGAGGGGAATGCGTGCTTGAAGTCTGCCTGCCTGCCCTCAGCTAGGGCCACTTCCGTTCCCCGTATCCGACCCGCACGCGGGTCCCGCTGGATTATTGACTTCGCAGGCCTTCCACCCGCCTCGACTGGAGAGAGTTTTACTATGAAAAACACCGCCAAGACACTGACACTGACCGCCAAAAAAGCGCCCGCCAAGGCAACGGCACAGCTGGCAGTGCCGAAAACCGCGACCTCCTACTTCCTCGAAACGGAAGCGGCGGCCAAGGTCACGGTGGTGAAAACCCGCTCGCGCCTGGCGTCGGTCAAGGCCGCCCAGGCCGAAGACGCGCCGGTCCAGGAAGTCGCAGCGCAGGTCGAAGTCGTGGACGTGCCGGTCGAAGCGGTGGCTGAAGTCGCTCCGGCCGTCGAAGCAGGGGCCGATGTGGCCGATGACTACATGCCGGCCGTGGCGGCCACGCTGGCCGCGCCGCCCGTGATCGTGCGCAAGCGCGCATCGAAGTTGGCCGTGCTGAAAGGTGCGACGCATGCGTCGCACGCCGAGCCGGTCTCGGACTCGGCCCAGGCGGCGCCGGCGCCCGCAGCGGTGGCTGCTGCCCCGGAAGCGGCCGACGAGGCGCCGAAGGCCGTGCGCACGCGCCGCCGCACCGACGCGCCCGTGGTGGCGGCCCCGGCCACGGCCGTGGGCACGGTCAGCTCGACCACCGACGCCGCCAAGCTGGCCGCGATCGACACCACCGGCTACCTGCTGCCGCAGGTCAAGGTCCCGGGCCGCCGCGGCCGCAAGCCGAGCGAGTTCGTGCCGGAGAACGACGAAGTCGCGGCACTCAACACCATCGAGCGCTCGGAACTGAAGGCCGCATCGAAGCTGCGCGAGCGCCGCGCCAAGGGCCTGCCGGGCGCGACCGCCGCCAACTTCTCGCAAGAGGAACTCGAAAAGCGCCGCACCCAGCTGAAGAACCTGATCAACATGGGCAAGGAGCGCGGCTACCTGACCCACGCCCAGATCAACGACCAGCTGCCGGAAAACATCGTCGATCCGGAAGCGATCGAAGGCATCATCGCCACCTTCAACGACATGGGCATCGCGATCTACGAGCGCGCCCCGGAAGCGGAAATGATGCTGCTGTCGGACAACGTGCCGACCGCGACCAGCGAAGACGAAGTCGAAGCCGCCGCCGCCACCGCGCTGTCGACCGTCGATTCGGACTTCGGCCGCACCACCGACCCGGTCCGCATGTACATGCGTGAAATGGGCGCCGTGTCGCTGCTGACGCGCGAAGGCGAGATCGAGATCGCCAAGCGCATCGAAGATGGCCTCAAGGACATGGTCCAGGCAATTTCCGCCTGCCCGACCACGATCTCGGAAATCATCGCGCTGTCGCACAAGATCGCCGCCGACGACATGAAGATCGACGACGTGGTGGACGGCTTCGTCGACCATGACGCCTCGGCGCCTGCCCCGGCGGCCGCGCCGGCCAGCGCCGCTGCGCGTGCCGGTGACGACGAGGAAGAAGAAGAGGAAGAAGTCGAGGAAGAGGAAGAAGACGGCGCCGTCGGCGGCGGCGCGGCCGGCTACTCGACCGAACAGCTTGTCCAACTGCGCAAGAGCGCGCTGGAAAAGTTCGCGCTGATCGAAAAGCAGTTCGACCGCATGGGCCATGCCTTCAAGACCGTCGGCTACGGCTCGGATGAATACGAGGAAGCGCAGGCCATCATCTCGACCGAGCTGCTGGGCATCCGTTTCACCGCCAAGATCGTGGAAAAGCTGTGCGACACGCTGCGCCACCAGATGGACGAAGTGCGTTCCATCGAGCGCGCCGTGCTGGACATCTGCGTGAACCGCTGCGGCATGCCGCGCGCCCACTTCATCAAGGTATTTCCGGGCAACGAGACCGACCTGCAATGGGGCGACCGCGAAGTCGACTGCGCCTACCCGTACAGCGCCGTGCTCAGCCGTAACCTGCCGGCCATCAAGGAACTGCAGCAGCGCATGATCGACCTGCAGGCGCGCGTGGCGCTGCCGCTGGCCGACCTGCGCAAGATCAACAAGCAGATGGCGGCGGGCGAGAAGCGCGCCCGCCAGGCCAAGCGCGAAATGACCGTGGCCAACCTGCGCCTGGTGATCTCGATCGCGAAGAAATACATCAACCGCGGCCTGCAATTCCTCGACCTGATCCAGGAGGGCAATATCGGCCTGCTGAAGGCCGTCGACAAGTTCGAATACCGCCGCGGTTATAAGTTCTCGACCTATGCGACCTGGTGGATCCGCCAGGCGATCACGCGTTCGATCGCCGACATGGCCCGCACCATCCGCGTGCCGGTGCACATGATCGAGACCATCAACAAGATGAACCGCATCTCGCGCCAGATCATGCAGGAAACCGGCAGCGAGCCCGACCTGCCGACCCTGGCCCTGAAGATGGAAATGCCAGAGAACAAGGTTCGCGAGATCATGAAGATCGCGAAAGAGCCGATTTCGATGGAAACCCCGATGGGCGAGGACGGCGATTCGCAGTTGGGCGACTTCATCGAAGACAACACCACCCTGGCCCCGCTGGACGCCGCGCTGCACGCGTCGATGCGCAACGTGATCAAGGAAGTGCTGGACTCGCTGACCCCGCGCGAAGCCAAGGTGCTGCGCATGCGCTACGGCGTCGAGATGTCGAACGACCACACGCTGGAAGAAGTCGGCAAGCAATTCGACGTCACCCGCGAGCGGATTCGCCAGATCGAAGCCAAGGCCATGAGCAAGCTGCGCCAGCCGTCGCGTTCGGACAAGCTCAAGACCTTCCTGCACAACCACTAAAAGTTTTGCCAGTTGGTAAAAAATGCCGCTCTGAGGAGCGGCATTTTTTTCGCCTGCCCAACCAGTGGAATATCGATAAGTTATTGAATGCATGGCAGTTTTGCCATGATTTGGCACCGGTGAGGCATGTCAGCAACGTTTCTTTGTCAGTGTGAAAACAATGCTTCACACTTGTATTGACCACTCCGCCAAGCGTGAAGGATTATGCCGTACGGCAATTCTTTTACTTTCCACCTCGACCTGGTCTCCCATGCTCCCCCGAATCTTCCACCGCTCGTCGATCAAGATGAAACTCATGCTCAGCATGGCAGCCTGCATGCTGCTGTTCATCGTCATCTCCACCGTGGTCAGTATCACGCTGGCGGGCCGCAGCCTGCGCGAGCGTGCAGTCGACCAGGACTTGCCGGCGGTGGTCGGCGAGATCCGTAACGACATCCTGCGCCAGATCGGCGGGCCGCTGACGGCCTCGCTGGACGTGGCCAACAATACCTTCCTGCATGGATGGGAGCGCGACGGGCTGCTTGATGCCGGCCTGGACGCCTGGCGCACCTACGCGGCCAGGCTCAAGGCGGTGCACAAGGTGGATACCGTGTTCTGGGCCTCGCCGGCGCAGCTGAAATTCATGGACCAGGGCGGCCTGAGCTACATGCTGGAGAAGGGTAACCCGCGCGACGGCTGGCTCGACGCCTTCCTGGCCGGCGGCCGCCAGTACGAACTGAACCTGGACCCGGACGCGAAGACCGGCGTCATGAAGATGTTCGTGAACGCCCGCGTCGAGCTCGGCGAGGGCAAGCTGGCCGTGGCCGGCATCGGCATGTCGGTCAAGACCATGGCCGACGCCGTGCGCGCCCACAAGATCGGCAAGACCGGCCATGTGTTCCTGGCCCGCCCGAACGGCACCATCGTGCTGCACCGCGACCCGAAGCTGGCCGATGGCGAGCACAACATGAAGAGCCTGGCAGGCTATTCGCCCGAGCTGATAACGCGCCTGTTCGCCAAGCGCCAGTTTTCGCACGTCAGCCGCGCCTCCGAGCGGGGCGAGCTGATCGTCGCCGCGTCGTATATCCCCGAGCTGGACATCTATGCGGTGGCAGAAGTGCCCGAGAGCGAAATCCTGGGCGACCTGGCGCGCACCAGCGCCACGGCCGCGCTGGTGGCCGGCATCGTCGGCGGCGGCCTGGGGCTGTTCGTGATCTTCCTGGTCAGCCGCGCGATCGCGGCGCCGGTGGCGCGCGCCGCCACCATGCTCGGCGAGATCGCCGACGGCAACGGCGACCTGACGCGCCGCATGCCGGTCGAATCGGGCGACGAAGTCGGCCTGCTGGCGGCCGCCTTCAACCGCTTCGTCTCGTCGCTGAACCACACCATGACCGAGGTGCGCGAGAGCACCGACGCCATCGCCAGCGCCTCGAGCGAAATCGCTGCCGGCAACCTGAACCTGTCGAGCCGCACCGAAGCCCAGGCTTCGAGCCTGGAAGAGACCGCCGCCGCGATGGAAGAACTGACCTCGACCGTGCGCCAGAACGCCGACAATGCGCGCCAGGCCAACCAGCTGGTGCTGTCGGCCAGCGGCCAGGCCGAGAAGGGCGGTCAGGTGGTCGGCGAAGTGGTCACCACCATGGGATCGATCTCGGAAAGCTCGCGCAAGATCGCCGACATCATCGGCGTCATCGACGGCATCGCCTTCCAGACCAATATCCTGGCGCTGAACGCGGCGGTCGAAGCGGCGCGTGCGGGCGAGCAGGGCCGCGGCTTCGCGGTCGTCGCGACCGAGGTGCGCAACCTGGCGCAGCGCTCGGCCGGCGCCGCCAAGGAAATCAAGGAACTGATCAGCGACTCGGTCCAGCAGGTGCAGGCCGGCGCCAGGCTGGTGGACACGGCCGGCACCACCATGGCCGGCATCGTGCAGGCGGTCCAGCAGGTCGCCGACCTGATGGGCGAGATCGACTCGGCCAGCCGCGAGCAGAGCCAGGGCATCGGCCAGGTCAACCAGTCGATCGCAACGATGGACGACGTGACCCAGCAGAATGCCGCCCTGGTCGAGGAAGCGGCGGCCGCCGCCAGCGCCCTGGAAGACCAGGCCGCCAAGCTGGCGCAGGTGGTGGGCGCATTCCGGCTCGAGACCACGGCTGCCGCCGTGGCGCAGGCGCCACGCCGCGCGCCGGTCGCCGCCATCGCTTATTAAGCTGCCGGGCCGCCGGCGGCCCGCGTCGCGGCAGCACCACAGGCCCTGTCCTCCGGACAGGGCCTTTTTCATCGGCCTCACATGGGGCGGCCAGTCGGTCTCATGCATGCGGGTTATGCGCGACAACGCGAAATTCATTGGTTGTCAAAATTGCTCGGGCGTACCCTTTTTTGCGGATGGCAACACGCCGGGGCTTGGAGAGGCACGGGGGGCCGCCACTAGCGTTCCCTTGGGACGTTTTCTCAACCCGCAAAAAATCCACAACATGAAAAAACTTTTGCTTGCAGCGGCCGCCGCGGTGCTCGTCGCTTCCGTTTCCCACGCCGATGCCCAGTCGATCAGTCCCAAGCGCGAGATGCGCGGCGTGTGGATCAGTACCCACCTGAGCCTGGACTGGCCGAATCGCACCCAGACCCCGGCGCAGCAGCAGGCGGCCCTGAAGGCCATCCTCGATCACAACAAGGCCACCGGCATGAACGCCGCCTTCCTGCAAGTGCGCAGCCAGTCCGACGCCATGTACCCGAGCAGCTACGAACCGTGGTCCTACTACCTGACCAATAACCAGGGCAGCGCGCCGTCCCCGGCCTGGGATCCGCTCGACTTCGCGATTCTTGAAACCCGCAAGCGCGGCATGGAACTCCACGCCTGGATCAACCCCTACCGCGCGGTGGCCACCGTCGCCAACCAGGGCAATACGGCGCAGTACGCGGCCAGCCACGTCTCGCGCACCCACCCGGAATGGATGCTGACGGTCGGCACGGTGAAGATCCTGAACCCGGGCTTGCCGGCAGTGCGCGACCATGTGGTGAACGTCATCATGGAGATCGTCAACCGCTATGACGTCGACGGCATCCATTTCGACGACTATTTCTACCCGGCCGGCACCACGGGCGACGACGAGGCCTACAACGCGGACCCGCGCGGCTTCCCGAACACGACGGCCGGCCGCGCCGACTGGCGCCGCGACAACATCAACCTCCTGATCTCACGCGTGAACGACAGCATCCGCGCCGTGAAGCCGTGGGTGAAGTTCGGCGTCTCGCCCTCGGGCATCTACCGCAGCAGTCCAGATCCGGCGATCGGTTCGCCGACCTCGAGCGGCGCGTCGCAGCACTACAGCAGCATGTTCGCCGACAGCCGCAAGTGGATCGAGCAGGGCTGGGTCGACTACCTGGTGCCGCAGGTCTACTGGTATATCGGCCAGACCGGCTCGGACTACAAGCTGCTGGTGCCGTGGTGGAACGACAATGCCTACGAGCGCCACATGTACATCGGCCTGGCCGACTACAAGATGAACACCGCCGGCTGGCTTGACCCCAACCATATCAACAACCAGATCGCGCTGAACCGCGCGCAGGCGAAGGTCTCGGGCCAGGTCCACTTCCGCCATGCCTTCCTGCAGGGCGACCTGCTGGGCTACCGCACGTCGCTCAAGAACAGCACCTATGCGCGCCCGGCGCTGCTGCCGGTGATGGGCTGGAAGGGCTTGCAGGCGCCCGCCGCCCCAGCTAGCCTTGGCGCCGCCAGCAGCAATGGCGCGCTGCAGCTTGCCTGGGCGCCGGCCACTGGCAGCGCGGACGAATTCGAGAAGACCCGCAAATACGCCATCTACCGCTCGCAGCAGCGCGAGATGGACCTGGAGTCCCCGGCCAACCTGCTGGGCGTGACCGATACCGCCACCACTGCCTACGCGGACAGCACCGCGAACGGCCAGTATTACTACTACACGGTGACGGCCCTGAACCGCCTGAGCGTGGAGAGCCCGCGCGCCAACACGGTCAGCAACGACTTCGAGGCGCCTCTGGTTCGCACCCGCGACCGCGCCGTGACGCTTGCGAAAGGCACGGCCTCGGTCACGCCGGCGCAACTCGACGGCGGTACGAGCGACAACTGGGGCGTGGAGTCGCTCAGCGCCTCGCGCACCAGTTTCTCGTGCTCGGACATTGGCGCGCAGAAGGTGGTGCTCACTGCCGTCGACAAGGGCGGCAACAGCGCCAGCGGCGAGGCGACGGTGCAGGTAGCGGGGCATGTGCCGCAGCCGTCGATCAGCGTCACGGCCAATACGATCACGCTGGGGTATGGGCCGCGGAGCGTGCAGCTCACGGCAAGCGATGCGGGCGGGTCGTCCAGCTTCAGCTGGAGCCCGGCGGGTGGACTGTCGACGGCGACCGGCGCGGTCACCACCTTCGCGCCGACGGCCGCCGGCGCCTTCAGCTTCACCGCGCAGGCGGCAAGTCCGGAAGGCTGCTTCGCCGCCGCCACCGTGACGGTGCCGGTGATCGATGCGCGCTGCGGCGAGGACAAGGTGCTGGTGTGCCACAAGACGGGCAGCGACAGCAATCCGTCGAACGCCGTATGCGTGTCGTCGAATGCGGTGAAGGCCTTGCTGAAGAAGGGGAGTGTGCTGGGGGCGTGTGCGGGGTAAGTCGACCGCATAACGCTTTATATTGTTAGCCTGAAAACCGTCGCCCCGGCCTTCGCCGGGTTGACGGTTTCAAGTGCAGTGGGTGGAATTGCGGTAACGATCACCCCGTATTGCGCAACCCCGCCGCCACCCCATTGATCGACAAATGAATCCCCCGGTGCACCCGCGGATCTTCGTTGTCGCCGAGCGAACGGCGGCGGTGGATCAGCTCCACCTGCAGGTGGTTCAGCGGATCGAGGTAGGCGAAGCGGTTCTGGATCGAGCGCGCCAGCAGCGGGTTGCCGGCCAGCCGTTCGCTGGACCCGGTGATCGACTCCAGGCAGCGCAGGGTCTCGCCATGCTCGGCCGTGATGCGGCGGAAGATCCGCTCGCGCAGTTCCACGTCCGCCACCAGCTCCGCATAGCGCGAGGCGATCGCCAGGTCGGTCTTGGCCAGCACCATGTCCATGTTCGACAGCAGGGTCGCGAAAAAAGGCCATTCGCGGAACATGGCTTGCAGCTGCTCGAGACGCCCCGCGCGATCACCCGGCTCGCCCTCGGCCAGCCAGCCGCTGACGGCCGCGCCGAAGCCGTACCAGCCCGGCAGCAGCAGGCGGCACTGGCCCCACGAAAAGCCCCAGGGAATCGCGCGCAGGTCTTCGATGCGGCGGGTCGATTTGCGCGAGGCCGGGCGCGAACCGAGGTTCAGTTCCGCGATCTCGGCGATCGGCGTGGCGGCAAAGAAGTAGTCGGTGAAGCCCGGGGTCTCGTAGACCAGGTTGCGGTAGGCGCGGTAGGCGCGTTCGGACAGCTCGGCCATCACGGCTTCGAAGCGCGCCAGGCGCGCATTGGTCGCGTCGTCCGCGGCGCGCGGGCTCAGGCTCGCTTCCAGGGTGGCCGCCACCAGCAGCTCCAGGTTGCGCCGGCCGATCTCGGCGTTGGAGAATTTCGAGGCGATGATCTCGCCCTGTTCGGTCAGGCGGATCTGGCCATTCACGGTGCCGGGCGGCTGGGCGCGGATCGCGTCGTAGCTCGGGCCGCCGCCGCGTCCGACGGTGCCGCCGCGGCCGTGGAACAGGCGCAGCTTCACGTTCTTCGCGGCGAACACGTCGACCAGTTTCAGCTCGGCCTGGTACAGCTCCCAGTTCGAGGTGAGGAAGCCGCCGTCCTTGTTCGAATCCGAATAGCCCAGCATGACTTCCTGCAGGCGGCCCTGCTTCTCGATCACGGACTCCACCAGCGGCAGCGACATCCATTCGTCCATGATGCCGGCGGCCCTCTGCAGGTCGGGGATGGTCTCGAACAGCGGGATCACCATCACGTCGCAGCCGCCCGTGGATGGGCGCAGCAGGCCGGTTTCTTTTTGCAGCAGCAACACTTCCAGCAGGTCGGACACGGTCTCGGTGTGCGAGATGATGTAGTTGCGGATCGCACGGCTGCCGTAGCGCAGGCGGATCTCGCGCGCGGTGCGCAAAATCGCCAGCTCGGAATTGGTCTCTTCCGAATAGCTTTCATAGGCCGAGTACAGGGGGCGCGGCTGGCTCAGTTCTGCCTGCAGGAGGGCGATCTTGCGCTCTTCCGGCAGGGCCGCGTAGTCGCTTTCCGCGCCGGCCCGCGCGAACAACTCGCCCAGCACGCGCTCGTGCACGTCGGAGCTCTGGCGCATATCGAGCGAGGCCAGGTGGAAGCCGAAGATGCGCGCGGCGCGCATCAAGCCGGCCAGGCGCGGCTGGATCAGCACGGCGCCGTGGTTGCTGCGCAGCGAATCGGCCAGCACTTCGAGGTCGGCGGCGAACAGGCCGGCGTCGAGATAGGGCGGGGCGTGGCCGACTTCCTTGCGCAGGATGTGGTCGACGCCGAGCTCGCGCGCGGTGGCGGCCAGGCGGGCATAGATGCCGATCAGGGCGCGGCGGTAAGGCTCGTCGCTGCGGTGGGGCGAAGCGTCGGTGGACCCATCGGCCAGGGCCTGCATGCTGGGGGTGACATCGACCATCAGGGTCGAAATCGACAGCTCGGCGCCGAGCGCATGCACTTCTTCGAGGTAGAAATCGAGGATGGTGGTGGACTGGCGCACCAGCGCGTGGCGCATGGTGTCGGCATTGACGTTCGGGTTGCCGTCGCGGTCGCCGCCGATCCAGCTGCCCATCTGCAGGTAGAGGGCGTCGCCCAGCCCCTTGCCTGTGCTTTCCCCGCCTTCGTACCTGGCGGCGATCTCGGCTTCGATGTCGTCGTACAGCGCCGGCACTTCGCGCAAGAAGGTAATGCGGTAATAGGACAGGGCGTTGTCGATCTCGTCGGCCACGGTCAGCTTGGAATAGCGCAGCATGCGGGTCTGCCACAGCGTCGCGATGCGCGCATGCAGCAGCTGGCCGTTGCGCTGCAGTTCCCTGGGCGTCAGGCCGCGGTCGCGCTCGGCCAGCAGGCGGGCGATGTCGTGCTCCGCATCCAGGATGCTCTTGCGCTGCACTTCGGTCGGGTGGGCGGTGAGCACCGGCGAGATCAGGGCGTCCTTGAAAAAGCCCTCGACCAGGTCTTGCGGCACGCCGGCCTCGACCAGCTTGCCGACCGCGAAACCGATGCTGCCCTGCTGGGCGCCGGAACCCTTGAGCATGTGGGCGCGGCGGCGCCGGATGTGGTGCTGGTCTTCGGCGATGTTGGCCAGGTGCGAGAAATACGAAAAGGCGCGCACCACCGAGATGGTCTGGTCGCGCGTGAGCTTGTGCAGCAACGTGGTGAGTTCCCGGCCGGCCTCGGCGTCGTCTTCGCGGCGGAAGCGCACGGCGGTCTGGCGGATGGTCTCGACCACCTCGAACACTTCATCGCCTTCCTGGTCGCGCAGCACGTCGCCGAGCAGGCGGCCGAGCAGGCGGATGTCTTCTTTCAGCGGCGCGTCCTTGTCAGGGGGAGAAGCGCCGGGGGGAACTGATGCAGCAGGATTATCCATATCGACCACATGTAAATTGATTGTGCCATGGCGGTTGGCCATCGTCTGCAAGAGGGCCCATGCTAAAATTTATGATCTTATGCAAGGGCCAGGTACCGGCATCGTCCTGGTAGGCCAGATGACAGTGAAAGAATCCGTGTTGAATGCAACCCAAACGGCGCAGGGAGCGCCCGCGAAGCTGACGCCTCAAAAGCTTATTATCGCATCCCGCGAGAGCCGCCTGGCCATGTGGCAGGCCGAGCATGTGCGGGCCCGTCTCGCCGAATTATATCCGCAGTGTAGTGTCGAAATTCTCGGAATGACAACACGGGGCGACCAGATCCTCGACCGCGCGCTGTCCAAGGTCGGCGGCAAGGGCCTGTTCGTCAAGGAACTCGAAGTGGCGATGGCCGAAGGCCGCGCCGACCTGGCCGTGCATTCGCTCAAGGACGTGCCGATGGAACTGCCGGAAGGCTTCGAGCTGGCCGCCGTGCTCGAGCGCGAAGACCCGCGCGACGCCTTCGTGTCGAACGACTACGCCAGCCTGGCCGAACTGCCGGCGGGCAGCATCGTCGGCACCAGCAGCCTGCGCCGCCAGGCCCTGATCGCGGCGCGCTACCCGCAGCTCGTCATCAAGCCGCTGCGCGGCAACCTCGACACCCGCCTGGGCAAGCTCGACCGCGGCGAATATGCCGCCATCATCCTGGCTGCGGCCGGCCTCAAGCGCCTCGGCCTGCCGCAGCGCATCCGCGCCGTGCTCGAACCCGAAGACAGCCTGCCGGCGGCCGGGCAGGGCGCGATGGCGATCGAAATTCTCGGCGCCGCGCGCAGCGACGGCGTCGACCTGCGCGCGGTGCTGGCCCCGCTGAACCATGACGCCACCGCGCGCGCGGTCGCGGCCGAGCGCAAGGTGTCGAAGATTTTCGGCGGCAGCTGCCAGATTCCGCTGGCCGCCTTCGCCACCGTCGAGGGCAGCACCATGCGCCTGCGCGCCATGGTCGCCACGCCCGACGGCCTGCGCACCGCCCGCGCCGAAGTGGCCGGTTCGTGGGAGCACCCGGAATTCCTCGGCGAGCAGGTGTCCATCTTGCTGGCCGACCAGGACGCGCATGCGATCCTGGAAGCGTGCAAGCAGGAGGCGGCCGCCGCTGATTCAGCCGCCGCCGGCCAGGATGCCTGAGCGGCTGGTCGTCATCACCCGGCCGCGCGCCCAGGCCGATGCGCTGGCGCAGGCCGTCGCCGGCATCGGCCGCAAGCCGGTCGTGCTGCCGCTGCTCGAGATCGCGCCGCTGGATGACCAGTCCGCGTTGCGCGCCGCGCTGGCCGATCTCGCACACTATGCGCTGGTGGCCTTCGTGTCGCCGAACGCGGTCGACGCCGCGTTCGCCCACCTGGACGCCTGGCCCGCCGGGGTCGCGATCGGCATCGTCGGCGAAGGCAGCCGGGCGGCGCTGGCGCGCCACGGCGTCAGCTCCAGCAACGCCGTCATCCATTGCCCGCCGGACCCCGCCCACAGCGATTCCGAGCACCTGCTGGCCAGCCTCGACCTGGCGCAACTGGCAGGACGCCGCGTGCTGATCGTGCGCGGGGAGAGCGGGCGCGAGCTAATGGCCGATACCCTACGCGCCGCCGGGGCCAGTGTCGACACCGTTGCCGCCTACCGCCGCACGGTGCCGGCGCTTGACGATCTGCTTGCCCGGCAGTTGTCCGCCTTGCTGGCCGGGCCAAACGACTGGATAATCACGAGTTCGGAAGCCTTGCGCGGGCTGGCCGCGCTGGTGCAGGAACTCGATCCGCCGTCCGGGATGGCGCGCCTGCGCGAGCAGCACCTGGTCGTGCCCCATGCCCGCATCGCCGAAACGGCGCGCGCCCTGGGGTGCGGCCACATCACGCTCACCGGATCTGGCGACGCACGCTTACTTGCCGCGATACAATCATAAGAATGAACGAACACCCTGACAATCCAGACATCCTCCCGCCGGCCGGCAACGTGGTCCAGAAGGCGCCCATGCGCCCGTCACAGGGCCAGGGCCTGCTGCATACCCTGCAGCGTCCGCTGCCGGCGGCGGTCGCCATCCTCGCCGTGCTGCTGGCCCTGCAGACCTGGACTTCGCACAGCCGCATCAATTCGCTGCGCAAGGACATGGCGCTGAGCCTGCAGAAGGGCAACGCCATGAATGCCGAAACCGCGGCGCTGGCGCGCGACGTGTCCGACACCGCGAAAGAACTGCAGGTCAAGGTCGGCGTGCTGGAAAGCCGCCAGTCCGAGGCCCAGACCCAGACCCTGGCGCTCGAGCAGCTCTACCAGGACCTGTCGAAGAACCGCGACGAATGGGCGCTGGCCGAGATCGAACAGGTGCTCACCACCGCCAGCCAGCAGCTGCAGCTGGCCGGGAATGTGCAGGGGGCCCTGATCGCGCTGCAGAATGCCGACCGCTCGCTGTCGCGCTCGGACAAGCCGCAATTCCTGAACATCCGCCGCGCCATCGGCGCCGACATCGAGCGCCTGAAGGCGATGCCGGCGGTCGACCTGGCCGGCGTGGCCCTGCGCCTGGACAGCGTGATCGCCCACGTCGACACGCTGCCGATGCTGTCGGACGAAAAGCCGCTGCTGCCGGCTGCGCCGGTGCGCAGCACCCGCAGCAAGGAGGCCCCGCCCAAGTCGCTGACCCTGGTCCAGCGCGTGACCCGGACCTGGCGCAACTGGAGCCACGAGATGTGGGACGACGTGCGCCAGCTGGTGCGCGTGCGCAGCGTCGACACGCCGGAAGCGCTGATGCTCTCGCCGAGCGAAGCCTTCTTCGTGCGCGAGAACCTCAAGCTGCGCCTGCTTAACGCGCGCCTGGCCCTGCTGTCGCGCAACGAAGCAGCCTTCCGCGACGACCTCAAGAGCGCGCAGGACATCATGCTCAAGTATTTCGACACCCGCGCCCGGGTCACCCAGTCGGCCCAAAGCGCGCTGCGCCAGGTGCAGGCCAACAACCTGACCATCGAGATGCCGACCCTGTCCGAGAGCCTGAACGCGGTGCGCAATTACAAGGCGAAGGGCTGAGATGCGGCTTCTTCTCTGGTTAGTCGCCCTGATGGCCACCGCCATCGGCATCGCCGTGACGGCGCGCTTCAATCCGGGCAACGTGGTGCTGTTCTACCCGCCGCACCGGCTCGACATGTCGCTGAACCTGTTCGTGGTGCTGCTGGCGCTCCTGTTCCTGCTCATGTACGGCCTGGTGCGCGCGCTCAACGCCACCCGCAAGATGCCGCAGCGGGTGGCCGCCTACCGCCAGCGCAAGCGCGAACGCGAAGGCAACAAGGGCTTGCGCGACGCGCTCAAGGCCTTGTTCGAGGGCCGCTTCGGCCATGCCGAGAAAGCCGCCATGCGCGCCGCCGAGCTGCCGGAAAACACCGGCCTGGCCGCGCTGATCGGCGCCCGCGCCGCGCACCGCATGCGCGAACCCGCCCGGCGCGACGCCTGGCTGGCCGGCGTCGCCCACGACACCAGCCTGAAGGTCGCGCGCCTGATGACGGTCACCGAACTGCTGGTCGACGACCACCAGCCGGAAGCCGCGCTGGAAGCGGTGGCCGAACTCAATGCCAGCGGCCAGCGTCACATCCACGCTCTGCAGTGGTCGATGAAGGCCAACCAGCAGGCCCGCAACTGGCCCGAAGTGCTGCGCCTGGTGCGCATCCTGGACAAGCGCAAGGCCCTGCACCCGGCGCTGTCCACGCGCCTGCGCGAGATGGCCTACGAGGCCCTGCTGGGCGCCGAAGGACACGACGCCGAATCGATCCGCCGCGTCTGGGCCGGCGTGCCCGCGCTGGACCGCACCGTGCCGTATATCGCGGCGCGCGCGGCCGGCGCCTTCAATGCGCGCGGCCTGCACGACGAGGCGCGCGCCATCGCCGAAGACGCGCTGCGCGCCAACTGGGACGACCGCGTGGTGCGCGCCTACCGCGAAGCGGCCGGCCCGGCCGGCTCGCCGACCCTGCTCACCCAGATCGAGCATTGCGAGGCCTGGCTCAAGGAGCGTCCGCGCGACGCCGAGCTGGCCCTGACCCTGGGCTCGCTCTGCCTCAAGCAGAAACTGTGGGGCAAGGCCCAACGCCACCTGGAAGGCGCGCTGTCCGACGCCACCGAGGCGCCGATGGTGCGCGAGGCGCACCTGAAGCTGGCGCAGATGCACGAGGCGCTGGGGCAGGAGCAGGAAGCGGCGAATCATTACAGGCAGTGCGCGCTGGCCAGTATTTTGTAGGGTGGGCGGCTTCGCCGCCCGCGCGTTCAACCGCACCATGAATCGTCGCGCCGGCGTTTTATGACGCGTCGTTACCCCGTCAATGTCGAACGCCGCCATTGTTCCCGCACCGGTTGAACGCGCGGGCGGGAAAACCCGCCCACCCTACGCGACATCGCCATGTTCCTTTCGCTATAATGTCAAACTTTCACCGAATCCCAGCAACCAAGGAATATCCATGAGCCTGAATAACGTCCCAGCCGGCAAAGACGTGCCGAACGACTTCAACGTCATCATCGAGATCCCGATGAACGCCGACCCGGTCAAGTACGAGGTCGACAAGGACAGCGGCGCGATCTTCGTCGACCGCTTCATGGGTACCGCCATGCACTACCCGTGCAACTACGGCTATGTGCCGCAGACCATCGCCGACGACGGCGACCCGTGCGACGTGCTGGTCATCACCCCGTTCCCGCTGCCGCCGGGCGTCGTGGTCCGTTGCCGCGCGCTGGGCGTGCTGAAGATGACCGATGACGGCGGCGGCGACGCCAAGGTCATCGCGGTGCCGGTCGAGAAGGTGCTGCCGATGTACAAGAAGATCCAGTCCCTGGACGACGTGGAAGAGCTGCGCCTGCAGCAGATCCAGCACTTCTTCGAGCACTATAAAGACCTGGAGCCGGGCAAGTGGGTCAAGATCGAAGGCTGGGCCGACAAGGACGCCGCACAGGCCGAAATCGTCGCCGGCGTGGCGGCGTTCAAGAACAAGGCCCAGGCGTAAAACGTCCTTGGTCGTGGAAAAGCCGGCGCCCCTCGTGGGGACGCCGGCTTTTTTTCGCCTGCGCTCGAGCGGGGCTTACCAGCCGATGTCTTCCAGCAGCGGGGTGGTGAGGTCGCGCGGCGGCGTCACGACGTGCTCCAGGTCGGAGTTGAGGGACGGCTCCATCAGCTGGTTCGGCTTGGCTTCGGTGCTGTAGTGCGAGACCGAGGAGCCGGGCGAATAGATGCTGGGCGTGTACATCAGGATCCTCTGCTGTGCATCGGTGCCGGCCAGCCGGGCCGGGTCCAGGCCCAGGGTGGCGATCACGCCGGACTTGCTGCGCGAACGCTGCTGCAGCGCGGCCTTGATCGCGACGCCGTCGGACAGGGTGATGCGCACCGACGGGATCGTGATCGTGGGATCGTCGCCGCTCAGGCCGATGACGTCGCCCGCCACGTTGTCCACCACCACCATGGCGATGGCGCCGGCATCCTGCACATTGCGCGCCTTGGTCACGAAGTCGCAGGCGCCGCGGTCGACCAGGGCGACGTTGTTGCGCACCGCCAGCGCATTGGCGGCGTTCAGCGGCGTACAGGCCAGGCCGGCGCCGCCGGGCTGGTCGACCACCGGCATCAGCTGGCCGCTCACCAGCGTGGTTCCCAGCGGCGGGCCGAAGGATGCATCGCCCACGTAATAGTCGCCACGGGCGGAGCCGGCATTGGCGCCGCCGATATCCAGGTTCGAGCGCGGCGCCAGCACCTGGGGCACGGTGGCGTTCACGTTCGGACCGTCCCACGACACGCCGCGCCAGGTGATGGCCGAGGCCGCGCGCTGGGCATTGGTCAGGGCGACCCAGGGGATGTTGCGGCGGTTGTCCACCAGATGGTAGTCCCAGACCGAGGGGATGCCGAGGAAGAGCTCTCCGGTCTCGTCGTCGGTGAGCGACAGGAAACCGAGCCCGTGGGCGATTTCATGCAGCAGCACCGTCACCAGGTCGATCCGGTCGCCGGCCCGGCTGTCCAGGCCGAGGTAGAACGGCGAGCCGGGCAGGCAGTCGGGGAACAGGCCGAGCCGCGAGTTGAAGCGGGCGATGATGTGCGGGTCGGAAGGCGCGGTCAGGTCTTCGCCCGCCAGCTTGGACGCCAGCGCGTTCACGTACCAGGTGCCGGCGCGCGGCGCGTTGGGAAAATCGCTCCAGACTTCGGTCGGGCCGGCGGAACCGAGCACCGCGCCGCCAGCATTGCAGGCCAGCGGCACGAAGGCCGCCCCGACCCGGATCGTCACGCTGCTGTCGAGCGTCGCGCCCCAGACGCCGGCGGCATGGCGGAAGGCGGTCAAGCGCTGCTCGCCCAGCGTGGTGCCGGTATTGCCGCCCACCGGCGCGGCCGGGGTCGGGTCGTTGAAGCCCACGCCCGGTGCGTTCAGGTTGACGATGACGATGTCGGCCGCGGCCTGGGCGGCGCCGGTGCCGCCCAGCGTCATGGCCAGGGTGGATGCCAGTACGGCCGCCATGCGGCGCAGGGACTTAACGGCTTTCATGGCGCTGCTCCTCTGGCTTGGTGGCGGGGGCCGGCTTGGCGAGGGCATGCGTGGCCGCCTGCGCGCCGTGGACGCAGTCTTGCGCCAGCTTGCCGTTGGCGTCGCGGGTCACGACCGAATACACCATGTGGCGCTCGCCAACGCGTACCGAGCGCCGCCCGCCGGGACCGACGACCATCCTGGGCGGAGTCGCGGCGGCCGCCGCGGCCGATGCCGTGGGCCGCGGCTGCAGGGCGCGCGCTTCGGCAGGCGTGGGGGCGCGCAACTGGCCGGTGGCGGCGTCGCGCACGACCACCATGCCTTGTTCGGCGGCAGGAGCAGGGGCGGCCTGCTGGAAGGCGCACGCCGGCAGCGCCAGTGCGCCCAGGAGCAGGAAGAGCATCGGTTTACAGCTGGACATGGCGTTCTCCTGGAAGCGGTTGTTTGCGCAGCCGGCGGGCGCTTGCCCCGACCGCGCCGAGGCCGGCGAGCAGCATCAGCCAGGACGACGGTTCCGGCACTGCGGTGACGACCCGGACGGCATCGATACCGACATAGTCGAGCGTGGCGGCGTCGCCGAGGTAGCGGAACGCAAAGCGTCCTTCTCCCTGGACATCCAGGTTCGTGCTCCATCGCGCCCAGTCGCTTGGAAAGCCAAGGTCGCCGCCGATGGTGAGCAGCAGCGTGTCGAAGCCTTCGGCGCTGGTATTGCTGCCCAGGCCGAAGCGCACCTCGAGCTGGTCGAAGAAGCCGGGCTCGCCGCTGCGGTTGGTATGGAAGGACAGCGTGGTCAGCCCGTTCAGCGTGAGGGTCGGTGTGATCAGCCAGTTGTCGACCGCGCCCATGCCATTCTGGGCGTTCAGGTAGTTGGCGGCGATGTAGGCGTTGTCGGGTCCGTTATACGAGGTGAATACGTCCGGATTGCCCTGGAACCAGCCGGTCCCGGGCGGGACGCTGCGATTGATCTGCGCCCAGTCCGACAGATTCGCGACATTGCGGAAGCCTTCGTTGAGCACGACGAGTTCGGCGGCAACAGCGGGCAGCGGCGCCGCGGCGGCCACGGCAAGCAGCGCCGCGCCCAAGAGCGAGGTAAGTCGTTTCATGATTCCCCTTTCAAGCAAGCCAGAAGGATGGCGGTCCGCTCGCGCTGGCTGACGACGAGGCCATAGTTGTTTTTATGGTAAGAGCGAGGAGATAAGAAATATTGACGTATGTTCAATATTCAGGGGCGAGCGCCGGGGCCGGCTCAAGGGAGGGGGAGGTAGGAAAGCTTGGGGGAAATAAAACGGCCTCCGTTGGGGAGGCCGTGGGGTGCTGCTGTGTTCGGCAATCGACCTATTTCTTCTGCCGCGCCAAGTGACCGCGCAAGCGCATCTTCCCCACGATCCCGATCGGGAAGAAATAGATCGACAGGATGAACAGCACGCCCAGCCACAGCATCCAGCGGTCCGGATGCAGAGCCGCGGCCAGGATCGGCACGCCTTCGAGCGCACTGGAACCCGCGCCCATCAGCTCCTTCAGGTAGTTCTGCGCAATGATGAACAGCGCCGCGCCGACCACCGCGCCGTACATGGTGCCCATGCCGCCGATGACGACGATCAGCAGGATGTCGGTCATCACCTCGAAGCCGAGCGAGGTCTTGGGCCCGACATAGCGCAGCCACAGCGCCATCAAGGCGCCGGCCAGGGCCGCCACCAGCGCGGCCAGGCAGTTGGCCCAGATGCGGTAGACCATGGTGCGGTAGCCCAGCGCCTCGGCGCGGAACTCGTTCTCGCGGATCGCCTGCAGCACGCGGCCGAAGGGCGAATTCACCAGGCGCAGCAGGAACAGGAAGAGCAGCAGGCAACCAAAGAACACCAGGTAGTAGCTGAGCAGCTTGCCGTCGATCGAACGCCCGAACACCTCGTTTTCCATGAAGGTATAGCCGGGCGTGAGCACTTCCGGCACGCTGAAGGTGACGCCGTCTTCGCCGCCGGTGAAGTCGGACAGCTGCGAGGCCAGCACGGCAAACGAGGACGCGACGGCCAGCGTGATCATGGCGTAGAAGATGGCGCGCACGCGCAGCGCGAACAGGCCGACCACCAGCGCCAGCGCCAGCGCCACCACCAGCGCGATGGCGAGGCCGCCGAGGGCTGCGCCCCAGGTGGCGTCGTCGACGCGCGCCAGTCCCAGGCCGATGCCATAGGCGCCGATCCCGTAGAACATCGTGTGCGCGAACGAGACGATGCCGGTATAGCCCAGCAGCAGGTCGTAGGAGGCCACCAGCACGATGTAGATGCAGATCGTGGCGGCGGTGTTGAGCGGGCGCGCGCCCGAGGTCAGGAAGGGCGCGAAGGCCAGTCCCAGCAAAATCAGGAGCAGGACGCCGGTGAGGACGCGGCTGCGCGGCAGGTCGCCGGAAAGAAGTCGATGCAGCATGGGTCAGCTCCGCATTTTCGAGTACAGGCCGCTGGGTCGCCACAGCAGGATCGCGATCATCAGGATGATGTTCGAGACCAGCGCGACCTTCGGGGCGAGGAAACCGGCATAGTTGGCGACCAGCGCCATGAGCAGGGCGCCGATGAAGCAGCCGCCCACCGACCCCAGACCGCCGATGATGATGACGATGAAGATCATCACCATGATCTCGCCGCCCATCGCCGCATTCAGGGTTTCCTTGTACAGGCCCCAGAGCACGCCGCCCAGGCCGGCCAGCGCGGAACCGGCCGCGAACACCGCCACGAACAGGCGGCGGATGCGGTAGCCGAGGCTTTCCACCATCTCGCCGTTCTCCACGCCGGCGCGGATCAACAGGCCGATCTTGGTGCGGTTAAGTAGCAGGAACATCCCGACGAACACCACCAGCCCGACCACCACCGCAACCAAACGATACTTCTCGATGGCGGCGTCACCCAGGAAGATGGCGCCGCGCAGTGCGGTCGGCAGCGGGAGGGCGATGGTCTCCGCCCCCCAGATCACGTGGATCAGCTGTTCGGCCACGATCATGCCGCCCATGGTGATCAGGATCTGCTTGAGGTGCTGGCCGTAGACCGGCTTGATGATGATGCGCTCGAAAGCCCAGCCCATCAGGCCGGTGACGAGCATGGCAAGCGTGACCGCCAGCGCCAGCACGCCCAGGTTGATCAGGAGCGAATCCATCTCGAGCCAGCCGCGCATCGGGATCAGGACCATGGTCGCGGCAAAGGCGCCGACCGACACGAAGGCGCCGTGGCCGAAGTTCAGCACGCTCATCAGGCCGAAGACGAGGGTCAGGCCGCTGGCCATGATGAAGATCATCATGCCCATCGCCAGGCCGGCGACGGTGAGGGTGATCCAGGTGGGGAGGCTGCCGACCAGCGGCAGCATCAACAGCATCAAGCCAGGGACCAGCAGCAGCGGCGCGAGGTCGCGCGGCGCGCTGGGCAAGGGCGTGTCCTTGCTGGCTAAGGGTAGGGTGGCGCTCATGGTCTTGTTCCTATTGATGGGAGTCGAGCGACAGGCCGAGCAGGCGCTGTTGCAAGTCATCGTTGTTCGCCAGTTCATCCATCGAGCCGGCATGCACGACGCGGCCGTCGTCCATCACGCTGACGGTGTCGCCGAGCGAGCGGACGAAGTTGAAGTTCTGCTCGACCAGCAGGATGGTGGTATCGGTTTCCTTGAGCTCGCGGAAGGCGGCGATCAGGCTCTGGATGATGGCGGGTGCCAGGCCCTTGGTCGGCTCGTCGACCAGCAGCAGCTTGCGCGGCTCGACGATCGCGCGGGCGATCGCTACCATCTGCTTCTGGCCGCCCGAGAGATTCCCCGCCGGGTAGTTCCAGAATTTCTTGAGGGCGGGGAAGAAGCCGCAGATCCAGTCCACACGCGCCTGGTCCAGCGGCCCGCTGCGCGCGGCCAGGTACAGGTTTTCGCGCACCGTCAGGTCGGAAAACACCGCCATGCTTTCCGGGACATAGGCGATGCCCAGGCGGGCGATGTCGGGCGTGGCCATCTTCGTGATGTCGCGGCCATCGAAGGTGATCGAGCCGGCGCTGGCCTTCCACAGGCCCATGATGGTGCGCAGGGTGGTGGTCTTGCCAGCGCCGTTACGGCCCAGCAGGACCGACAGGCCGCCGCGCGGCACCGCCAGGTCCACGCCCTGCAGGATGTGGTACTGGCCGATGTGGGTATGCACTCCCGCCATCGTCAGGATCGGGCCTGCGCTGCGCTGGGGTTCAAGCATGTTCGGTTTCGGGTGTTCCAAGATAGGCTTCCTGTACGATCTTCGATTGCATGACTTCCGCCGGATTGCCGTCGGCGACCAGGGTGCCGTTGTGCAGCACGATGATGCGGTCGGCCAGCGCGCGCACCACGTCCATCTTGTGCTCCACCAGCAGCACGGTCTTGTTGCGCTCCGCCTTGACCGACTGGATCAGGTCGAGCACCACCGGCACCTCGTCCACGCTCATGCCGGCGGTGGGCTCGTCGAACATCATGATGGACGGTTCGAGCGCCAGCAGGATCGCCACTTCCAGCTTGCGCTGGTCGCCGTGCGAGAGCGTGCCCACGAAAGCGTCGCGCCGGCCGATCAGGGACACGCGTTCCAGGTAATGCTCGGCGCGGGCGATCAGCTCCGTGTGGCTGGACCAGATCGAGAAGAAATTCAGGCCCATGCCGGCGCGGCTCTGCACCGCCAGGCGCACGTTCTCGATCACCGTCAGGTTCGGGAACAGGTTGGTGAGCTGGAAGGCGCGGCCCACGCCCAGACGGGTGCGCTTGGCCGCGCCCGCGCGGGTGATGTCCTGGCCGTTCACCAGCACCTGGCCGGAGGTGGCGGGCAGCTGGCCCGACACCAGGTTGAAGTAGGTGGTCTTGCCGGCGCCGTTGGGGCCGACGATGACCGTGAGCGTGCCGGGATAGAAGTCGGCCGTGACCCCGTTCACCGCGACGTGGCCGCCGAAGCGGATGCTCAGGTCGCGGGTGGACAGGGAGGCTTGCTGCGTCTTGGTGCCGGTCATGTCAGCGCTTGTTCCGTACCGGCAGCGGCAATTCGGTGGCCGGGATCTCGCGCACCAGTTCCAGCAGGTCCCATTCGTTCTTCTGGTCCTTCTTGATGCGGAAGTGGTACATCGGCTGGATCGCCTGGTGGTCTTCCTTGCGGAAGCTCATCTTGCCCTTCGGGGTGTCGAAGCTCAAGCCTTCCATCGCCGCGACCATATCGTCGCCGTTCTTCGCGTTCGGGGCCTTGAGCAGGGCCGCGTGGACGGCGCCGGCCGCCGCCATGCCGCCGGCGGTGAACATATCGGGCGGCATCTTGTAGCGCTTCGTGTGCTCTGCGACCAGCCAGTCGTTCATCTTGTTCTTCGGGAAGGCATAGTAGTAATAGATGGTGCCCTGGGTGCCCGCATATTGCTTCCAGGTCTTCATCACCGGCAGGATGTTGCCGCCGGGGGCCAGCGTGATGCCGTAGCGTTCCGGCTTCATGTCGGCGATCTTGTTCAGCGGATTCGGGCCGGCCCAGACGATCTGCAGGATGCGCGGCTGCGGCTTGTCTTTCAGGGCGTCGAACAGGCGCTGCGCCGAGGCGGTGAAATCGGTGGTGGTGGCCGGCGCGTATTCCTCGTGGATTACCCTGGCCTTGCTGCCGGTGGTGGTGAGTGCTTCCTTGCCGGCCTTGATGGCGTCGCGCCCGAACGCATAATCTTGCGCCAGGAAGCCCACGCTGCCGCTTTTCAGGGTGCTGGCCGCGGCCAGCGCATCCTGCATCGAGCTGCGCGCGGTGCGGAAGACGTATTTGTTCCATTTGTCGCCGGTGATCGCGTCGGCCACGGCCGGCTCCACGATCAGGACCTTCTTGTATTCCTTCGCCACCGGCAGCATGGCGATCGCCGAGCCGGAGGACGACGTGCCGACCGCGATGTCGACCTTGTCGTCGCCATAGGCTTCGGCCAGCAGCGTGCGGCCCAGGTCGGGTTTGCTCTGGTCGTCCTTGACGATGACCTTGATTTTTCGGCCGTTGACGGTCATGGTGCCGCCCGTGAGGTATTCGAGGCCCATCATGAAACCCGTCTCGGTTTCCTTGGCATAGGCTTCGAGCGGGCCGGTCTTGCCGGCGATGAGGGCGATCTTCAGGTCCTTGCCCTGGGCGACAGCGCTCGGGGCGGCGAGGGCCGCGAAGGCGGCCAGCATGGCGGCGGAAAGGGGTTTGATCAGGTGTGTCATAAAGTCTCCTTCTGTGTTCCTCAGGGTACCTTGGCCAGGAATTGGCGGATGGCGTCCAGCGCTGCAGGCTCGGTGAGCATGGGTGCATGGCCGACATCGGGTACTTCGGCATACTGCAATTCGGGGGCCGCCTTGCGCATCCAGCTGGCCTGTTCGGGTTCGACCAGGTCGGACAGCGCACCGCGCACCAGGAGGGTAGGGCGGCGCCGTGCGAGGCGGCGGAACGCCATGCGCGCCGCCAGCGAGGTCGGGCGCAGCTTGCCCGTCTGGATCGCCGTGGCGATATTCGGATCGTAACGCAGGGCCAGCTGTCCGTCATCCTTCTGTTCAAACGCGCGGCGCGCCCATTTGCCCCATTCGGCGTCGCTGTTGGCGGGGAAGGCGCAGGCATTGATGTCGCGCAGGTAGGCAGCGGCATCGTCCCACGATGCGAGCGTGCCGCAGCGGCCCGCATAGCCCGCGATGCGGGCCAGGCCGCGCAGCGACATGACGGGACCGATGTCGTTGATGATGGCGGCCGCGATCAGGTCGAGGTGGCGCGCCGCCAGGGTCATGGTGATCAGGCCGCCCATCGAGGTGCCGACGAACACCCCGCGGGCGATCCCGAGGTCGTTCATCAGCTTGACGATGTCGCCGGCATAGACCACCGGGTTGTAGTTGTCCGGGTTGGGGTCGCGCGCCGAATTGCCGCGGCCGCGCACGTCGACGGCGATCACGCGGCGGCCCATGGCAGCCAGCTCGGGGGCCAGTTCGTCGAAATCGGCCGAATTGCGGGTCAGGCCGTGGATGCAGATGACCGGCAGGTGCGCAGGCCCTTTCGCGGCCGGATAATCGCGCGCGTACAGCGCCAGCCCGTCGCTGCTGGTGTAGCTGATTGGTGTGAAGGTGGACACGCTGGCTTATCCTGTGAGTCGGTCAAGATGCGGTGGTTCAGGTAAAAAACAGGCCGCAACCGGCCCGGCCGGCGTCTTTTCCGGAGAAAAGGCGCCAGCCAGGCGGTGCTGCCTGGTGAAACGGAGAGCTTAGAAGCGGTAGTCCAGCGTGGCCGAAACCTGGCGCGGGTTGCCGTAGAACGCGGTCAGGGTGCCTTCGTTGCCCAGGGTCGGGAACAGGTAGCCGCCGGTCTTGTAGTGCTTGTCGCTCAGGTTCTTGCCGTGCAGGCCGACGCGGACCTTGCCATCGAGCCGGGTCCAGACGATGGAGGCGTCATACAGCTTGTACGATTCCTGGTCGATCAGCGACGCGGTCTCGAACTGGGCGGTGGCGCCCTTGTGCGAGGCGCTGCCGATCAGCGAGAGCTTGCCGTCCCGGCCCATGATCGGCATCGGGATGTCGTAGTTGGCGCGCAGGTTGGCCGAGTTCTTCGGCGTGTTCTGGAACTTGCGCGCGCCGGCCACGTTCACGCCGGCCGCGAAGTATTCCTTGTACTCGGCATCGATGTAGCTGTACATGCCGGCGACCATGAAGTTCGAGCTGATGTTCGCCACCGCTTCCAGCTCCAGGCCCTTGATCTTGGCCTTGCCGGCATTCGTGGTCACGCCGGCGAAGCTGTCGTCCTTGCCGTCGCCGTTGGTGTCGATCGCCACCGAACCCGGGATCTGCACGTCCTGGTAGTCGCTGTAGAACACCGCGGCGTTGGTGGTGATGCGCCCGCCGTTGAAGGCGGATTTCAGGCCCAGCTCATAGGTCTCGATGGTTTCCGGCGAATAGCCGGCGCGCGCCACGGCCAGCGGGATACGGGTGCCGACCACGTTCAGGCGCGGATCGAAACCGCCGCCCTTGAAGCCTTCCGAATACGACGCGTAGACGTTGTGGTCCTGGTTGAACTTGTAGTTCAGGGCGATGCGCGGGGTGAACTTCTTGTCCTTGCGGCTCAGGACACCGCCACGCAGGTCGGTATCGGTGCGGAACAGCACCGCGCCGGCATTGCCCAGGCCTGGCGTGCCGCCGGCGCCAAAGTAGATCTGGCGCAGCACTTCCGCGTCGCGCTGGTCGACGGTGTAGCGGCCGCCCAGGGACAGGCTCAGGGCGTCGGTGATACTGTAGCTGCCGTCGGCATAGATGGCCCAGGCCTTGGTGTCGACGTCGCCGCTGGTGAAGGTCGAGGTCGGGACGGCGCCGGCCAGGATGGTGTCGAACTTGTTGAAGGCGTTGGCATCGATGTAGTAGATGCCGGCCACGCCCTGCAAACGGTCGCCCGTATAGGTCAGGTTGAATTCCTGGCTGAACTGCTTGTTGGTGTACAGGGCCGGCACGTGGAAGTCGGTCACGCCCAGCGAATCGAAGTCGATCGGCGCGTACGACTTGTCCTTGCGCGCAGCGGTGATCGACTTGATCGACCACGCGTTATTGATGGTGTATTCGACGGTGGCCGAGACGCCGTGCGCCTTGACTTCCTGGTCCTGGCCGAGCGCCTGCATCAGGTTGGCGCGGGTGTCGAAGACATTGCCCAGGATCGGCGCGGCGCTGGTGCGGCCGACGATCAGGCGGTGGCCGTTCTTCGGGCTCGAATCGTCCTGGGTGGCGTCGCCGGCGATGCGGATGAACAGGTCCGGGGTCGGCGTGAATTCGGCCGACAGGCGGGCCGCGGTGACGTCCTTGTCGTAGTTGTCGCCGCCGGTGGTCAGGTTCTTGCCGAAGCCGTCGCGCTTGAAGCGGGCGAAGGTGCCGCCGATGCGGGCGGTTTCCGACACCGGCGTGCTGGCGGTGGCGACGATTTCCTTCTGGCCGTACTGGCCGATGGTGGCGCGCAGGCGGGCATCGGTTTGCGGGGCCAGCTTGCGGGTGACGTACTTGACGGCGCCGCCGATGGTGTTGCGGCCGTACAGCGTGCCCTGCGGCCCGCGCAGCACTTCGATGCGCTCGACGTCGTAGATGTCGGCCACGGCGGCCTGCGGACGCGCCAGGTAGATGTCGTCGATGTAGATGCCGACGCCTGCCTCGAAGCCGGCCAGCGGATCGGCCTGGCCGACGCCGCGGATGAAGGCGGTCAGGGTCGAATTGGTGGCGCGCGACGCCTTCAGGGTGGTGTTCGGCAGGGAGGTTGCCAGTGCGGTGATGTCCGGCGTCGCCACTTTCGCGAGCTGGTCGGCGCTGAAGGCGGTGACCGAGACCGGCACGTCCTGCAGGGTTTCTTCGCGGCGGCGGGCAGTCACGACCACCTTGTTCACGGCTTCGCCGGCATTGGCCACCGGCGCGGCGCCACCGGTTTCCTGGGCGTGGACCGTGGCACCGCCCGACAGGACGAGTACCGCGATCGCGGATTGAATGGCAGGGTTCAGCAGCTTCATTTTGTTCTTGGTCAGACGCATCGATGTCTCCTAATTTTTGATAGCGGCATGCGTTCAGGTTGTCGCATGCCGAGCAGTGTGCCTCGGTTGAGTTTGGTTAGATAGTCATCAATCGCCCACCCCTTTGTGCAAAAATGCACAGGGCTCCTCACCATTGCTGTGCATGCATGCGCCGTGCATCCTTGGGGCGGACAGCGGCGGCGGCGGCAGGCCACGCACGTTTTATGCGCGGTGGCAGGATCGATGCGACAAATGATTGCAGGGGGAATGTGCACTGGTGCACAATATGAGATCTTGATATCGAACAAGTGACCCAATGAATACGCTGCCCGAGTGGACCGACCTGCGTTTCTTCCTGGAGCTGGCGCGCGCCGGCACCTTGTCCGGGGCCTCGCGCCGGCTGGAAGTGGAGCACACCACGGTGGCGCGCCGCATCGACCGGCTCGAGTCCCAGCTCGAGACGACCTTGTTCGACCGCTCGCGCGAAGGCTATGAGCTGACCGAGGTGGGGCAGGCGCTGCTTCCGCATGCCGAGGCGATGGAAGGCGCCGCCCTGGCCGCGGCCGAGCAGATCGGCGGCGCCGAAGTCGCGGCCCACGGCGTGGTCCGGCTCGGGGTGCCGGAAGTGTTCGGGGTGCGGGTGGTGGCGCCGCTGCTGGCCAGGCTGCTCGAGCAGAATCCCGACCTGTCGATCGACCTGCTGGCGCTGCCCAGCTTCGCCAACCTGGCCAACCGCGAGGCCGACCTCGGCGTCATGATGGACGCGCCCACCACCGGCCGCTACATGGTGACCCGGCTGGCCTCCTTCCACTTCTACCTGTACGCCTCGCCGATCTACCTGGCCAAGCACAAGCCGATCCGCACCCAGGCGGATCTCGCCGGCCACGACTTCGTCGACTACGTGCAGGACCGCCTGGCCAGCCGCGAGCTCTCCTACCTGAACGAGCTGGGCTTCACGCCGCGCCGCCGCATGTGCTGCTCGGGCATGACCGCGCAACTCGAGGCCGCCTCGCTCGGCATGGGCCTGATGATGGCGCCGCCCTATGCAGTGCCGGAAAACGGCCGGCTGGTGCGGGTGCTGCCCGGCTTCCAGGCCGAGCGCTCGTTCTGGCTGGCGGCGCCGACCGACCTGTACCGGCTGCGCCGGGTCAAGGTGGTGTGGGATTTGCTGCGCGAGTGCGCGGAGAGCCATCCGGATCTGTTCGTGCAGGGCAAGGGCGCGCACGCCTAGTGCGGCGCCTGTTCACTTACCGCATCTACTCACGAGGCATCCATGCGCAGCCGGATCAGCGACGACATCACCTTCCGCAAGCTTGAAGTGCTGCTCGCCTACATGGAAGGCGGCAACCTGAACGCCGCCGCGCGTTTGCTCGACATCAGCGCGGTGAGCGTGCACCGGGCCCTGCATTCGCTGGAAGACGCAATGAGCTGCCAGCTGTTCAGCCTGCAAGGCCGCAACCTGATCCCGAACGAAGCGGCGCAGGTGCTGGCCGATGTCAGCCGCGACGTGATCCGGTTGATGGCCGACGGGATTGCCGCCACCCGCTCGGCGGCCGGCTATTCGGCCGACCACCTGCGAATCGGTTCGCTGTATTCGCTCACCACCGGCGTGATCCCCAAGGTCCTCATCGGCATCAAGCTGCGCAAACCCGAACTCGAGACCGAGCTGGTGCTGGGCTCGAACGACGAACTGCTGCACAAGCTCAGGCAGAACGCGGTCGACGCCGCACTCATCGCCTTGCCCGAGTCCGATCCGGACGTCGAATCGATCGCGCTGTTCGAAGACGAAGTATTCTTTGCGGCGCCGGCGGGCTCGCCCTACGCCGGGCTGGATGAAGTCGACCTGCGCGACTGCGCCGCCGAGAAATTCGTCTGCCTGCGCGACGGCTTCGTCACCTTCAGCGGATTCCAGGAAGCCTTCCGCATCGCCGGCTTCGCGCCCACCATCGTGACCCGGGTGGGCGACATCTTCTCGCTGATGAACCTGGTCGGGGCGGGCATCGGCTACACCCTGCTGCCGGGCCGGGTGCGCCATGCCTTCGGCGACAAGGTCCAGCTCATCCCGTTGAAACACGACTACCGCATGCGCCAGAGCATCGGCCTGTCCTTCCTGCGCGTGCGCGAGCGCGATCCGAATCTGCTGGCGCTGGCGGCGGTGTGCCGGATGCTCAAGCACGAGGCAGCGTAGGGTGGTCGGCTCCGCCGACCGCGCGTTCAGCGAAAACAGCGTTGCCACAGCGCGTCCGTAAGTTGAACGCTCACCCTACAATTGCAAATCCGGTACGTCGTCCCCGGCCAGGCTATGGTTTACATTTAACTTGAATAGTTCCGCTGAAAGTAAACGTTGGCCCTTAAGCCTAATTGATCCCGGCAGCATTCAAGGCTACCTTTACGTCACAAAATAGCATAACAAAAGTGCATGCCCGACCTTCGCCAGCCTGTTCCGTGGCGTATGGCACCGGGGATGATTTGGAGACGTATCACCAGCGGTGACGGTTGGAGCCGGATCCGCGCGTTGAAGGAGCACTGCCGTGTCCTCTCACATGATTGCAATCTGCGTGCTGGCCCTGATGTTCGTCCTGGCCACCGCCCTGCCCATCAATATGGGTGTCATCGCCTTTGTCGGGGCTTTCCTGGTCGGCACGGTCGTCGCCGGCATGCAAGCCAAGGCCATCATGGCCGGCTTCCCGGCCGAGCTGTTCCTGACCCTGGTCGGCATCACCTTCCTGTTCGCCCAGGCCCAGAACAACGGCACCATCGACTGGCTCGTACGGCTGGCGGTGCGCGCGGTGGGCGGGCGCATTGCCGCCATTCCCTGGGTGATGTTCGCCATCACCGCGCTGCTCACGTCGGTGGGCGCGGTCAGCCCTGCGGCGGTGGCGATCATCGCCCCGATCGCACTCGGCTTCGCCGCCAAGTACAACATCAATCCCTTGATGATGGGCCTGATGGTGATCCACGGCGCCCAGGGCGGCGGCTTCTCGCCGATCAGCATCTATGGCGGCATCACCAACAAGGTGGTGCTCGAAGCCGGCCTGCCGATTTCCCCGCTGACCACGGCCTTCACCAGCCTGGGCGTGAACCTGGCCGTCTCGGTGCTGCTGTTCTTTGCCTTCGGCGGCCTGAAGCTGATGAAGCAGCAGGTGCCCAAATCCGGCCTCGGCCTGCCTGGCGCGCCTTTCAGCACGAACGTGGCGGTGGCCGCGCAGGGGCCGCAGATCTACGGCGACGCCGAAAGCGAAGCGGCGAGCGAAGAAAAACTCACCCAGCAGGGCTCCGGCAAGGCGGTCGGTGCGATGGGGAGCAGCATGGGCGGTGCAGGCGGCGCCATGGGCGCGGCGGCAGGGGGCGCCGCCGCCGGTACCCTGGGCGGCGCGATGGGCGGCGGCATGGCCGCAGGCGCCAGGGGCAGCGGCGCCGCGGCCGCCGAAGGCCCGACCTTCCACCAGATCGTCACGGTGGTGGGCCTGATCGCGCTGGCTGTGCTGACCCTGTTGTACAAGCTCGACATCGGCTTCGTCGCCATCTCGATCGGCCTGTTGATCTCGATCCTGTCGCCGCAGGTGCAAAAGCGCGCCATCGGCCAGGTGTCCTGGCCGGAAATCATGCTGATCGTCGGCGTGTCCACCTATGTCGGCGTGATGCAGAAGATGGGCACCATCACCTGGGTCGGCGACAGCGTCGCCAGCCTCACGTCCCCGCTGACCGTCGCGTTGCTGCTGCTGTTCGTGGGCGCGGTCGTGTCGGCCTTTGCTTCGTCCACCGCCGTGCTCGGCTCGCTGATCCCGCTGGCAGTGCCTTTCCTCGCCTCGGGCACCGGGGTCGACCCGATCGGCTTCATCGCCGCCATGGCGGTGGCCTCGACCATCGTCGACGTCAGCCCGTTCTCGACCAATGGCGCGCTGGTGCTGGCCAGCGCCCAGCACGTGGACCGCGACGTATTCCTGCGCCAGCTGATGATTTATGGCGGTATCGTGACCCTGGTCGCCCCGGTCGTCGTCTGGGTGCTGTTCGTGGTGTTCTGATCAGCTGGCGCCATCACTTTTCGGGAACCACAATGAACCATGCTGAAGGCCGCTGGACCAGCCAGCAAAGCAACCGCAGCGACCGCCTGGGACGGGTCCGGGCGGCCCTGGGCGAGGCGCTGGACGGCAAGATCGTCGCGTCCTCGCACATCGTCGAGCTGCTGCACCAGGTGCTCGAGCCGGGCGACCGCGTCTGCCTGGAAGGGAACAACCAGAAGCAGGCCGACTTCCTCGGCAAGGCGCTCACGCGGCTCGACCCGGGCCGCATCAACAACCTGCACATGCTGCTCTCGGTGCTGTCGCTGCCCGAGCACCTCGATGTGTTCGAGAAGGGCATCGGCTCGCGCCTGGACTTCTCCTTCTCCGGGCCGCAGGCCGCACGCCTGGCCAAACTGGCCAGTTCCGGCAAGCTCAACATCGGGGCGATCCACACCTACCTGGAATTGTTCGCCCGCTATTTCGTCGACCTGACGCCGCGCGTGGCGCTGGTCGCGGCCGAGATGGCCGACCGCGAGGGCAACCTCTACACCGGCCCGAATACCGAGGACACCCCGGCCATCGTCGAAGCCACCGCCTTCAAGAGCGGCATCGTGATCGCGCAGGTGAACAAGATCGTCGACAAGCTGCCGCGGGTCGACATTCCCTCGGGCTGGGTCGAGTACGTGGTGCAGTCGCCCACGCCGTATTACATCGAGCCGCTGTTCACGCGCGATCCGGCCCAGATCTCCGAGATACAGGTGCTCATGGCGATGATGGCGATCAAGGGCATCTATGCCGAATACCAGGTCGAGCGCCTGAACCACGGCATCGGCTTCGATACCGCGGCGATCGAGTTGCTGCTGCCCACTTATGCGGCTGATCTGGGCTTGAAAGGGAAAATTGCGCGCCACTGGGCCCTGAACCCGCACCCGGCGCTGATTCCCGCGATCGAAGCGGGTTTCGTCGAATCGGTGCATTCCTTCGGCTCCGAGCTGGGCATGGAAAACTACATCCGCGCGCGGCCCGACGTCTTCTTCGTCGGCCCGGATGGCTCGATGCGCAGCAACCGCGCGTTTTCCCAGGCGGCCGGGCACTATGCCTGCGACATGTTCATCGGCTCGACCCTGCAGATCGACTTGCAGGGCAATTCGTCCACAGCGACCCTGGGCCGCATCTCGGGCTTCGGCGGGGCGCCGAACATGGGGGCGGATGCGCGCGGCCGGCGCCACCCGAGCGCGGCCTGGCTCAAGGCCGGCCAGCAGGCGCGCGCCGGTCGCAACACCATCCCGCGCGGGCAGAAGCTGGTGGTACAGATGGTCGAGACCTTCCGCGAGCACATGGCGCCGGCTTTCGTCGAGCGTCTGGACGCCTGGCAGCTGGCCGAGCAGACCGGCATGGCGATTCCGCCGGTGATGATCTATGGCGACGACGTGACCCACATCCTGACCGAAGAGGGCATCGCCAATCTGCTGCTGTGCCGCAGCGACGAAGAACGCGAGCAGGCCATCCGCGGCGTGGCCGGCTACACCCCGGTGGGCATGGCGCGCGACAAGCGCATGGTGGAGAACCTGCGCGACCGCGGCATCATCCAGCGCGCCGAAGACCTCGGCATCGACAAGCGCCTGGCAACCCGCGACCTGCTGGCCGCCAAGAACATGAAAGGCCTGGTGCGTGCATCGGGCGGCCTGTACGAGCCGCCCAAGCGCTTCAGGAACTGGTAAGGACAAACCATGGAAACGCTTCAATTCCGATTCGAGCAGGGCGCACGCTCCCTTAGTGGCATGGCGCAACTGGTCGGCGTGGTCGGCTCGGGCAATTTAGAGGTGCTGATCGAGCCGGCGCAACTGAGCGGCGCCTGCGAGATCGAAGTGCGCACCGCCGCCGTGGGCTTCGGCGCCACCTGGCAGGCAGTCATGGCCGACTTCCATGAGCGCTGGGGCCTGGCCGACGCGCGCATCTGCATCAACGACATGGGCGCCACGCCGGCCGTGGTCAGCCTGCGCCTGGACCAGGCGGTCGAATCGCTTACCGGAGGCGCGCCATGAGCAGCTACCTGGAACTGACCGCGCGCCAGCGCATCCCCGCCATGTTCGACCCCGCCAGCTTCGAGGAATTCCTGCCGCCAAGCAGCCGCGTGGTCAGCCCGCACCTGGCCCAGCTCGATGCCCCGGTCTCGTTCGACGACGGCGTGGTGGTAGGGCGTGGCTTATTGGGCGGGCAGGTTGTGTTCGGTGCGGCCCAGGAAGGCGGATTCATGGGCGGCGCGGTAGGTGAAGTCCATGGCGCCAAGCTGGTCGGCATGCTGCGCCGTGCGGTCGATGAACACGCCCACGCGGTGCTGCTGCTGCTCGAGTCGGGCGGGGTACGCCTGCACGAAGCCAATGCCGGCCTGATCGCGGTATCCGAAGTGATGCGCGCCATGCTCGACGCGCGCGAGGCCGGCATTCCCGTGATCGCCGTCATCGGTGGCTCGAACGGCTGCTTCGGCGGCATGGGCATCTCGGCGCGCTGCGCCAACAGCGTCATCATGTCCGAAGAAGGGCGGCTGGCCATGTCCGGCCCCGAGGTCATCGAGACGGCCAACGGCGTCGAAGAATTCGATTCGCGCGACCGCGCCCTGGTCTGGCGCACCACCGGCGGCAAGCACCGCTACCTGCTGGGCGACTGCCAGGTGCTGGTGCCGGATGACACGGCGGCCTTCCGCGCCGCCGCGCTGCAGGCGATCGCGGACGTGCGCGCCGGCGGCGCGCAGCTGACGCTGGACGGCCTGTTGCTCGAACAAGCCATGCTGGCCCGTCGCCTGGCGCAAACCGAAGGCCTGGTCGAGCCGATGGACGTGTGGAAGGGGCTCGGCATACCCGATCCGGCCGGCGTGCCGATGCTCGAGGCCGACGCCTTCATGAAGCTCGCCAACCGGCACCGTGCTGGCCTGCATATCGGAGAACAATGATGGACTGGCAGACTTTGACGACGCAGCTGTTCCCGGGCGGTCATACCATCGCCGAGCGCGACAACTTCCTGAGTGGGACCGCCCAGGTCGAGTCCCAGGCGGTCGATGTGATCGGCACCACCGGCCACGTCCCGATCGGCATCGAAATTGCGCTGGCCCAGGCCCAGGCCATCCTGAAAACCGTGCAGGACCACCCCGGGCGGCCGATCCTGATCCTGGTCGATACCCAGGGCCAGCGCCTGCGCCACCGCGACGAAATGTTGGGCATCAACAGCTACATGGCCCATCTCGGCAAATGCGTCGACCTGGCAAGGCGCCGCGGGCATACCGTGATCGGCCTGGTGTACGACCAGGCGCTGTCGGGCGGCTTCATCACCAGCGGCCTGATCGCCAGCGCCTGCTATGCGCTGCCGCAGGCGACCATCCGCGTGATGGGCCTGCCGGCCATGGCGCGCATCACCAAGGTACCCGAAGAACGCCTCACCGAACTGGCCAGGGACAATCCGGTGTTCGCGCCCGGTCCCGAGAATTACCTGCGCATGGGCGGCCTGCACGGCATCTGGGAACACGACCTGGCCGGCGAACTGGCGCGCGCGCTGCGCGAATGCGGTGCGGACGACGCGCGCATGGCGCTGGGCTTCGAGCGCGGTGGCCGCATGCTCGCGCAGCCGGTCGCGCAGGCGGTCCGGACGGGCGGCGATGTTCGCCCGGCATGACCTGGTCTGGCTGACCAGCCGCGGCTGGGAGCGGGCGCGCGCCGGCGCACCACCTGACGCCCTCGGCGCGCTCGACGCCTGGCGGGATGCCGGTTGGCCGGCCACCGTGCGGCGCGCGGAAACCGGTCTCGCGTCCGGCGAGCTGGCGATCGGCTTTGCCATGCCGCCCCGACCCGATGGCGGCAAGCTGCGGGTCGGCTGCCGGGTCGAGCTGGCCGACATCCAGCGCCGTTCCCGCGCCCTGGCCCTGGTCGGCGCCCTCGATGCGGTGCCGGCCGCTTGGCGCGAAGGCGTCGCTGCGCTCGAACGCGAAGCCGCCGACGCCGGCCTGGGCCTGGCCGTCTACGGTTCGGTCGCGCTGGAAGCGCTCACCGGCCAGGTCTATGTCACGCCCACATCGGATATCGACCTGCTGCTGCGGCCCCTCAACCGCGCGCAACTGGCGCAAGGGCTGGCCCTGCTGGCCCGCTATGCAGCCAGCCTGCCGCTGGACGGCGAAATCGTCTTTCCCGACGGGCGCGCCGTGGCCTGGAAAGAGCTGGGCGCCGCATTCGCCAGCACGCCGGGCACGCGGGTGCTGGCGAAAGGCCTGGAGCGGGTGGCGCTGGTGGCGCCTGGCGAACTGCTGGCGACGCTGGAGGAGCAGGCATGGCTGAATTGAGCAATGCTTCGAGCCTGGCAAGCCGCGCGCCGGTATCTGCCATCGTCCATGAACGAAGCTTTTGCCGGCAGGTCGCGCGCCTGGCGGTGCGCAGCCTGTATGCCGAACTGGCCCTCTACCCGAAACCGGGCCTGGTATCGCTGGTCGACAACGGCAGCCACGACGACATGACGGCCGCCACCTTCATGCGCAGCATGTTCGCGCTGCGCCGCTACTTCCTGCACATCACCCAGGCCGGCATGCGGGACGCGCCTTTCCACGTGCTCAAACGCATGGGCATCGAGGCCGAGCAGCGCATGCTGCGCGCCACAAAGGGCATCAACACCCACCGCGGCGCGATCTTTTGCCTGGGCATGTTGTGCGCCGCCATCGGCCGCTGCCATGCCAACGGTAGTGCGCTCGAACCCGCGGCGATCCAGTCCACGCTGCTGGCGAGCTGGGGCCAGGCGCTCGGCGCCCACAGCGGCGATACGGGCACCGGCACCGGCACGCCATCGCATGGCGCCGAGGCCTTGCTGCGCTACGCCGCCAGCGGCGCGCGCGAGGAGGGCGCACGCGGCTTCCCTTCGGTGTTCCAGGTCGGCCTGCCGGCGCTGCTGCGCACCCTTGGCGCCGGGCGCGGCATGCGCCGGGCGCGCGTCGATGCGCTGTTCGCCCTGATGGCCCACATCAGCGACACCAACGTCTACCACCGTGGCGGCATCGAAGGCGCCTCGGTGGTGCGGCGCCAGGCACGCGCCTTCGTTGCGCGGGGCGGCACCGCGGCACCGGACTGGGAAGCGCGCGCGCTAGGCTGCCATCGCAGTTTTGTGGCCGCACGCCTGTCGCCCGGCGGCGCGGCCGACCTGCTGGGCGCCGCCTGCCTGCTGCACGCCGTGTGCGCAGGGCGTGCGTGCGCATGAGCGGCCGGCTCGCCATCCTGTGTCCGGGCCAGGGCGCCCAGCATCCCGCCATGTTCGACATGGCGCGCACCGATCCGCAAGCAAGCCGCCTGCTGGAACAGTGCTTCGACGATCCGGCGCTGGCGGCGCTGCTGCTCGCCTCCCTCGACGGCCCGGATCGTTTCGCCAACCGTGTGGCCCAGCCATCGATCGTGGCCGCCACCCTCGCCATGTGGGCCGCGCTGGGCAAGTCCTTGCCACAGCCGGCGCTGGTTGCCGGCTACAGCATCGGCGAGCTGGCCGCCTGGGGCGTGGCCGGTGCGCTCGATCCGTTTGAGACCGTCAAGCTGGCGCTCGAGCGCGCGCAGTTGATGGATGCGTGCATGGCCAGCGGACCGCCCCAGGGCATGGTTGCGCTGTCCGCCATGCCGGACGGCAGCGTCGACGCGCTGCTGCGGCGCTTCGGCTTTCATGCCGCCATCGTGACCGGCGAAGACACGCTGGTGGCCGGCGGCCCGGCCGGGGCGCGCGAGGCGCTGTGTGAAGCAGCCGTCGCGCTGGGCGGCCGGGCGACCGTGCTGCCGGTCGAAGTCGCCTCGCACACGCCGCTGATGCAGGGCGCGGTGGCACCCTTCAGGGCGCTGCTGCAGGCCCAGCGCTGGTCGGCGCCGGCCTTCCCGGTCCTGTCCGGCATCTCGGCCGAGCCGCTGCAGGATGCCGGACGAGCTGTCGATCACCTGGCACGCCAGCTGGCGGAGCCGATCCGCTGGAAGGAGTGCATGGATGCGTTGGTCGAGGCCGGCGTGACGGTCGCGCTAGAACTCGGCCCGGGCGCCGCCCTGTCGCGCATGTTGCAGGCGCGCCACCCGCACATCGCTTGCCGTTCCGTTACCGAATTTCGCTCCTTGGACGGAATATGCTCCTGGCTGGGGAGGCAACTCGAATAACATTCATCAAGCTGATGTCTGGTATTGCGAATGGGAATTGGAAATTGGGCCGACTCGCCTATATAACGGTGGTATCGCATCGCAGTCGCGATCGCATCACCACCGTCCGCCGTGCTGTTCCCGGCAGGGCAAACAAGGAGTCGCACATGAAGAATTTCCTGAACACCGCCATCCGCGCGCTGGTGGCCGCCGCCAACGGCCGCGCCCTGAACGTCCTGCGCAAGCAGGCTGAACTTGCCAAGCCTTTCCACGTCGAGTTCCGCGCAAACGCAGGCGGCTGGAAGTAAAACACGGTCGCCGCCATTCCAGGCGCGGCTGATTCAAGCAGGGCCGGGTCCGCGTCAAGCGAACCCGGCCGTTCGTTTATCCAGGCAAGAACCGCTTTATACTTGAGCGATGAACATTCTCATCCGCAGCTACCAGGGCGCCGACCGCGACGGCGTCAACCACGTGGCGCTGGCCGCCTTCGCACAGTACGAACACGCCTACGACGACTGGACCGCCTTCAGCGAAGGCATCAAGCGGATGGCCGACCTCGCCGCCCAGGCCGACCTGCTGGTGGCCGAGCTGGATGGTCAGGTCGTGGGTGCGATCGTGCACGTCGGCCCGGGCCGGCCCCGCAGCGCGATCTTCCCGGAAGACTGGTCAGTGATCCGCATGCTGGTGGTCGATCCGGCCCATCGCGGACTAGGCATCGGCGGCCAGCTGGTCGCTGCCTGCCTGCGCTGCGCGATCCGTGACGAAGCGCCGGCAGTCGGCCTGCACACGAGCCCCATCATGGCCTCGGCGCTGCGCCTGTACAGCAACCTGGGGTTCACCTGCGACCGCGACCTCGATCCGATCCGCGGCGTGCCCTATGGCCGCTACGTCCTGCCCGCAGGCCAGTTACAGGCTGCGCTGGACCGGCTCGCTAGCTAGCGGCCCGGAACGGGTTGCGCTCGTTCAGTTCATCCATGTAATCGTCGATCCCGCCGCTCTCCCTCTCCAAAAAACGCTCGATCGCATCCGCAAACGCCGGATGCGCCAGCCAGTGCGCCGACCAGGTGCGCGTCGGCAGGAAGCCGCGCGCCATCTTGTGCTCGCCCTGGGCCCCGCCCTCGAACGCCTGAATCCCTTGCTCGATGCAGAACTCGAGCGGCTGGTAATAGGCCGCCTCGAAATGCAGACAGGGAACGTGTTCCAGCTCGCCCCAATAGCGCCCGAACAGCGTGGTCTCGTTGTGGATCACCAGCGAGGCCGCGATGTCGCGCCCATCGCGCTCGGCGATCACCAGCAAAATATTGTCCGGCATGGTCTCGCCGATGCGCCGGAAGAAGTCCAGGTTGAGATAAGGCGTGGAGTGGTGCGCCTGGTAGGTATGGCGGTAGCAGCGGTTGAACAGCACCCAGTCGGCGTCCTGCGCATCGCGGCCGCGCACCCGGCGCATGGTGACGCCGGCTTCGCGAACCTTGCGCCGCTCGGCGCGGATGTTCTTGCGTTTTTTCTGCTCCAGCGTCGCCAAAAATTCGTCGAAACTCGCATAGCCCTGGTTCAGCCAGTGGAACTGCACCCCGCTGCGCAGCATGAAGCCGGCCTGCTGCAGCTGGCGCGCATGCGCCTCGGGCGGGAACAGGATGTGGGTGGACGAGACTTCCGTCGCGCGCTGGGTCGCCACCAGCACCTCGATCAGCGCGGCGCGCGCGGCATCGTCAACCGCCAGCAGGCGCGGCCCGGCCACCGGCGTGAACGGGATTGCGCAGAGCAGCTTCGGATAGTAATCCAGCCCGTGCCGCTGATAGGCATCGGCCCAGGCCCAGTCGAACACGTATTCGCCGTAGGAGTGGTCCTTGACGTACAGGGGCAGGGCGGCCGCCAGTTCGTCGCCGTCGAACAGCGCGATGTACTGCGGCTGCCAGCCGGTCTCCGGCGCGGCGCTGCCGGAGGCATGCAGCGCATGCAGGAAGGCATACGACAGGAAGGGGTTGGCATTGTCCTGCGCGGCCACCAGTGCGTCCCACCGGGCTTGCCCCAGCTCGGGCAGAGAAGAAGCGATATGCGTGCGATAATTCAAAATGACTTCCGTAGCAAAACGAATGGATAGATTGCGACCCTGCAGGCAGGGAGCAGGGGGCGGCCCCCTGCCTGCCGGCACGCGAAAGACCCCACCATGACCCAGCGATTCTTCAACCTCTATACGCACCACTTTGCCCGCGTCGCCGTGGCCATCCCGCGCTGCCGCATCGCCGATCCGGCCTTCAACGTCGAACAGACCCTCGCGCTCGCGCGGCAGGCAGCCGATGAAGGCGCCGTGCTGGCGGCCTTTCCCGAGCTCGGGTTGTCCGCCTACAGCTGCGACGATCTGTTCCACCAGCGCGCACTGCTCGACGCCTGCCTCGATGGTCTGAAGAAGGTCATCGAAGCCTCGAGGGCGCTGCCGCTGGCGCTGGTCGTCGGCCTGCCGCTCAAGGTCAACCACCAGCTCTTCAATTGCGCGGTGGTCGTGGCCGGCGGCCGCGTGCTGGGTGTGGTGCCCAAGAGTTTCCTGCCCAATTATGGCGAGTTTTACGAATCCCGGCAGTTCAGTGCGGCCGATTGTGCCGTCGTCGACCAGATCGACCTGTTCGGAGCAAGCGTGCCTTTTGGTCCGGCGCTGCTGTTCGAGGTCGAGAACCTGCCGCTGTTCCGGTTCCACGTCGAGATCTGCGAAGACGTCTGGGTGCCGATTCCGCCGTCCTCGTTTGCCGCCATGGCCGGCGCCACGGTGCTGGTCAATCTGTCGGCCTCGAACGTCGTCGTGGGAAAAAGCGGCTACCGCCACCAACTGGTGAGCCAGCAGTCGGCGCGCTGCCTGGCGGCCTACCTGTACACCTCCGCCGGGCGCGGCGAATCGACCACCGACATGGCCTGGGACGGCCAGTCGCTGATCTACGAGAAGGGCGATTTGCTGGCCGAATCCGAACGCTTTTCCGACGACTCGCACATGATCTTCGCCGACGTCGACCTCGATCGCCTGTCGAACGAGCGCATGCACGCCACGACCTTCGCGCAGTCGGTGCGCCGCCATGCCGACGAGGTAGCGAAATTCCGGCTCGTGCAGTTCACGCTCGAGCTGCCGCTGCAGCAGGACATGCCGCTCGCGCGCGCCGTCGAGCGCTTCCCTTACGTGCCGGCCGACCAGGCGCGCCGCGACGAGCGCTGCACGGAGGTGTACAACATCCAGGTGCAGGCCCTGGTCCAGCGCCTGTCCAGCAGCGGCATCAAGAAGGTGGTGATCGGCGTCTCGGGCGGCCTGGATTCGACCCATGCGCTGCTGGTCTGCGCCCGCGCCATGGACCGCCTCGGGCTGCCGCGCACGAACATCCTGGCCTATACCATGCCGGGCTTCGCCACCAGCGAGCGCACCCTCCAGCAGGCCCACGACCTGATGGCGGTAGTCGGCTGCAGCGCGCAGCTGATCGACATCCGCCCGAGCTGCATCCAGATGCTCAAGGACCTCGGCCACCCCTACAGCGAGGGCAAGGCGGACTACGACATCACCTTCGAGAACGTGCAGGCGGGCGAGCGTACCAACCATTTGTTCCGGCTGGCGAACTTCCACAATGCCATCGTGATCGGCACCGGCGACCTGTCCGAGCTGGCGCTGGGCTGGTGCACCTATGGCGTGGGCGACCACATGTCGCACTACAACGTCAACGCCAGCGTGCCCAAGACCCTGATCTCCTACCTGGTGCGCTGGGTGGCCGAGACCGGCGCGGTGGTGGAGAACGGCGCCGAGGTCCTGCTCAAGATTCTGGACACGGAGATCAGTCCCGAACTGGTGCCCGGCGGCGCCATTGACGCCAGGCCGGCGCAGTCCACCCAGGACGTCATCGGCCCCTACGAGCTGCAGGACTTCAACCTGTATTACATCCTGCGCTTCGGCTTCAAGCCGAGCAAGGTCGCCTTCCTGTCCTGGTCGGCCTGGCATGACCGGGATCAGGGCAGGTGGCCGAGCGCGGCATCGTCGCGCAACCAATACGCGCTCGCCGAGATCAAGAAGAACCTGGGCATCTTCCTGTGGCGCTTCTTCAAGACCAGCCAGTTCAAGCGCTCCTGCGTGCCGAACGGCCCAAAAGTAGGCAATGGCGGCTCGCTGTCGCCGCGCGGCGACTGGCGCGCCCCGTCCGATTCCGAAGCCACCGTCTGGATGGATGACCTGAACAATATTCCCGACTAACACAAGGACCACCATGAAACAGATTACCTGCGTGATCAAGCCGTTCAAACTGGATGAAGTGCGCGAGGCGCTGGCCGACGTCAACGTCACCGGCCTGACCGTGACCGAGGTAAAGGGCTTCGGCCGCCAGAAGGGCCATACCGAGCTCTACCGCGGCGCCGAATACGTGGTCGACTTCCTGCCGAAGGTCAAGATCGAAGTGGTGGTGGACGACGCCATGGCCGAAGGCGTGGTCGACGCCATCATCAAGGCCGCGCGCACCGGCAAGATCGGCGACGGCAAGATCTTCGTGCAGAACGTCGAACAGGTGATCCGGATCCGCACCGGCGAGACCGGCGCCGACGCCGTCTGAGCCTGTTTCCTGTCAGCCATACTGCCGAGTCACGTAGGCCCAGTCCGTCGTTCATGTAAGGAATTCACGACTGAGAATTCGCTCGCCGCTACGTTATGATGTCTATATAAGTTGTGTAAAACATACTATAAACAGCATCTAACGATCGCTCCTTCAATTTTTGGCAGAGAGAGCACATGAGCGATATCGAGAAAATTCTTACCGGCATTCCTGAGCTGGACCTGGTCTTGCGCGGCGGATTGCCCAAACAGCGCATCCATCTCGTCGAGGGCCGGCCTGGCTCCGGCAAGACGACCATCGGTCTGCGTTTCCTCATCGACGGCGCGGAGAAGGGCGAGCGCGGCGTATACGTTTCGATGTCCGAGTCGGTCGCCGAGCTGCGCGCGACTGCCGCCAGCCATGGCTGGTCGCTCGACGGCATCGAACTGCGCGAAGTCGTGCCGGCCGAAGTGCAGCTCAACCAGCAGCAAAGCGTGCTGTTTCCCACCGAAGCCGAGCTGAGCCAGACGATCGACCTGATCACGAGCGCAATCGGCGCGGTGGCGCCGCATCGGGTCGTGATCGACTCGATGTCCGAGCTGCGCATGGTGGCCAACGATCCGATGCGCTACCGGCGCCAGATCGTCGCGCTCAAGCATTTCCTGCTCAAGCAGCAATGCACGACCATGCTGATGGACGATCTCACCGACGAGCCGCGCCAGTACGATCTGCAGGGCACCGTGCACGGCGTTATCACGCTCGAGCAGCGCGAGCGCGAATTCGGGGCCGCGCGGCGCCGCCTGCGGGTGGTCAAGATGCGTGGCGCCGATTTCCAGAGCGGCTGGCACGACTTTGCGATCACCGCGCGTGAAGTCTATGTCTTCCCCAGCCTGATCGCGGACGAGCATCCGAAGCAGCATTTGCGCGGCACGGTCGCGAGCCGGATTCCCGCCCTTGACGACATGCTGGGGGGCGGGCTGGCGCGCGGCACTTCGGTCATGATCCTGGGGCCGACCGGTGTGGGCAAGTCTTCGCTGGCGCTGCAGTATGCCAACGTGGCGGCCGAGGAAGGCGAACATGTTGCCTATTTCGCTTTCGACGAAACCCGCGAAACCCTGCTCGACCGGGCCATCGGCCTGTCGATGCGGGCATCCAGTGCGATCGAGGACGGCCGCATCTACTGGGAGCGCATCAATCCCTCGCGCATTTCGCCGGGCGAATTCATCTGGAAGGTGCGGCGCCAGGTCGAAGACCACAACGCCGCGGTGGTGGTGATCGACAGCGTCAATTCCTACCTCGAAACCATGCACGAGGAAACCTCGCTGCTGCTGCAGATGCACGAATTGCTCAGCTACCTGTCGAACAAGGGCGTGCTCACCATCCTGATCGTCGGCCAGTCCGGCCTGCTGGACAACGTGCACGACCCGCTTGACGTCGGCTTCCTCAGCGATACCGTGGTCCTGCTGCGCTTCTTCGAGGCCGACGGTTCGGTGCGCAAAGCCATCTCGGTGCTCAAGAAGCGTCCCGGACAGCACGAAACCACCATCCGCGAGTTCTCGCTGACCAACAAGGGCGTGGCGGTCGGCGACCAGCTCGGCGGCCTGGTGGGCGTGCTCACCGGCGTGCCGAGCATGATTCAGAATGCGCCGGCACGGCCCGAGGGCGGGTATGACTGATCCGCGCAAGGCCGACTGGCCCATCAACGTCGCCGTCTGCGCACCGTTCGGCCACGACACGCCCGCGCTGGCGCGCCTGTTCCAGGAGTGGGGCGCCACTGTGCGCAGCTGCGCCTGCCCCGGCCAGGTTGCGGACTCGGTGCGCGACGGCGACCTGACCCTCCTGGTGCTGACCGAAGAGGTGCTCGAAGCCTTCGCCGCGCCCCTGGTGGAGGCCTTGCAGGGACAGCCGGCCTGGTCCGACCTGCCGCTGATCGTCATGAGCGCCGAGGCCGCGCGGGGCGGCTCCGGCGTGCAATGGGATTTCCTGCGCCAGTTCGCCAACCTCACCATCTTGCACCGTCCGACCGCGCCGAACCTGCTGCGTGCGTCCTTCGACTCCGCCTGCCGGGCGCGGGCCTGGCAATTCACCGTGCGCGACCAGATGGCCACGTTGTCGGCGGCCGCGACCTTGCTCGAGCAGCGGGTGCTGGAGCGCACCACCCAGCTGGTATCGGAAGTCGAGTCGCGCAAGCGGGTGGAAAGCGCGCTCAACGAATCGCGCAAGCTCGAGGCCATCGGCCGCCTGACCGGCGGTGTGGCGCATGACTTCAACAACCTGCTGCAGGTGGTGCAGGGCTCGGCCACGCTGCTTCCGCTGGTGGAGCCCGGCAGCGAAGCCTTCCAGCGCTCGCTGCATGCAATCCAGCGCGCTGCCGCCCGCGGCGCCAAGCTGACCCACCAGCTGCTGGCCTTCGGCCGGCGCCAGGCGCTCGCTTCCGGGGCGCTGGATATCGCGAAGCAGCTGGGCGACGTGGCCGGCCTGCTGCAGCAATCGCTGCGCGAACAGATCCCGCTGAGCCTGGACATCGCGCCCGGGCTATGGCTGGCCGATACCGATCCGACCCAGCTCGAGGTGGCGCTGCTGAACCTGACCGTCAACGCCAAGGACGCCATGCCGCGCGGCGGGTCGGTCCAGATCCGGGCGCGCAACCTGGTGCTGCCATCCCCGGACATGGCCGGCATGGGCGAGCTCGAAGGCGACTTCGTCTGGATTACCGTGAAGGACTCCGGCCCGGGCATGGCGCCGGAAGTCGAGCAACAGGCTTTCGACCCCTTCTTCACGACCAAGCCGGTCGGCTCGGGCACCGGCCTGGGCCTGAGCCAGGTGTATGGATTCGCCCGCCAGTCCGGCGGCATGGCCTGGATCGATACCTCGCCGCAGGGAACCGCGGTGTCGATCCTGCTGCCGCGCAGCCTGCAGGAGGCGGCTCCCGGGCCTGCCGGCGTGGATCCGGTCCAGGGTGTGCAGATGCTCTCGGGTACGCGGGTGCTGTATGTCGAAGACGATCCGGAAGTGGCCCAGGCCACCATCGCCATCCTTGGCAACCTCGGATGCGCGGCGCAACTGGCCTGCGACGCCGAACAGGCCCTGGCCATGCCGCTGGGGCAGTTCGACCTGATGTTTTCCGACGTGCTGATGCCGGGTGCGATGGACGGCATCGACCTGGCCCGCGAAGTGCGCGCCCGCCGTCCCGACCTGCCGGTGCTGCTTGCCAGCGGCTATGTCATTGCGCCGGAGCGGCTCAAGGACTTGCACATCAGCGTGCTGGCCAAGCCGTACACCCAGGAAGTGCTGCGCAAGGCGCTGGCGCGGCTGCTGGCCACGCGGGTCGTCGCGCCGGCAGCCTAGCGCCCCATCCGAAGGTCGAACTTCCAGGTAATCAGGCGCAGGCCGCTGATGAACAGGGCGCTCGACCACAGGGCAAAATCGTGGCCGACGCCGTATTTGCCCATCAGGAGGAACAGCCAGTTGCCCAGGAAGGCGCAGATCGCATACGGTTTGCCGTCGCGGAACACCATCGGCACCTCGTTGCAGACGATGTCGCGCAAGACCCCGCCGAAGATCCCGGTGATCACCCCCATCATCGAGGCGATGAAGATCGGCATGTTGGCGTCCAGCGCCGCCGACACCCCGGCAATCGAGAACAGCCCCAGCCCGACCGCGTCGGCGATCACGATCAGGCGTTCGGACACCATCTGGCGCAGGGTGCGGATCAGGGGCGAGGCGACCAGGGCCAGCACGAAGATCAGGATCGCGTATTCCTGGTGCGTGACCCAGAACAGCGGGCGCTTGTCCAACAGGATGTCGCGCAGGGTGCCGCCGCCGAAGGCGGTGATGAAGGCCACCGTGAATACCCCCACCAGGTCCATGCGCTTGCGCCGGGCTTCGATGAAGCCGGAAAAAGCGCCCACCAGGATCGCCATGATTTCAATAAACTTGATTAGGGTCATGCGCAAAGGGTTAGCCGGAACTTTTATTAGACTACCATGCGGCTCTACATTAACGTAAGGGCATTCGTCCGCGTTAATTGCTATACGTTGTCAATGCTGGAGCAAACATGGCCACCTTCCGCCGCTACATCCAGGCCGCCGCCGCCGCTACGCTGCCGGCCAGCCTCCTTGCCGGGACGGCGCTTGCCGCGGCGCCGCTGCAGGCCAGGTACGAGCACCTCGACTGGGAACTGGCCTGCGACAACACCCGTACCTGCTACGCGGCCGGCTACCACGCGGAAGAGGGCGAGCCGGCCGCGGCCTCGGTGCTGCTGGTGCGCAAGGCCGGGCCGGGCGTCCTGGTGACGGCGCGCTTCCAGGTCGGCACCTTCGGCGAAGACGAAACCGCGGCCCGGCTGTCGAAATCGAACCTGCTCACCATGCGCATCAACGGGCGCGTGGTCGGCACCGTGGCGGTCGACCGCGACACCATGATCGCGGACCTGAACCGCAAGCAGACCGACGCCCTGGTGGCGGCGCTGGCGGGCAAGGCCACGCTCGACTGGGAGGGCGGGGGCATGCACTGGGCCGTCTCCGGCAAGGGCGCGGCCGCGGTGCTGCTCAAGATGGATGAACTCCAGGGCCGGCTCGGGACCCCGGGCGCGCTGGTGCGCAAGGGAACCAGGCCGGAGGCGCTGGTGCCGCCGCCCCTGGGCGCTCCCGTCGTCGAGGCGGCCCCGGTGCCGCCGGCCACGCCGCGCAAGCTGCCGCGCGAGCAGGTGCGCCTGCTGCTGGGCGAGTTGCAGTCCGCACCTGGCGGCGCCGAATGCGAAGACCTGGCCGATGTGGCCAAGGGCGGCAACCAGCTGGCGGCGGTGCGCCTGTCGCACGACAAGCTGCTGGTGTCGGCGCGCTGCTGGATGGGCGCGTACAACGTGGGCTCGGGCTACTGGGTGGCGAACGCCGCGCCGCCCTATGCGCCGGTGCTGGTGACCACGCAGGGAACCAGCTACCTGGACGGCGTGATCAGCGCCTCGCACAAGGGGCGCGGCCTGGGCGACTGCCGCTCGCTGGACGAATGGGTGTGGGACGGCAAGCGCTTCGTGCACACGGCGTCGAGCACCAGCGGCCAGTGCCGGCTGGTGGCACCGGGTGGGGCCTGGCATTTGCCGGTGCTGGTGGCATTGGTGCGCAAGGCAGGGGGGTAGGGTGCGTTGGATATGGGATAACCGGTAGGGTGGGCGGCTTCGCCGCCCGCGCGTTCAACCGACACACGCCGATTGAAACGCGAATCTGGTACGCAACCGTTATTTGAACGCGCGGGCGTTCGTCATTCCGGGCATTGCCCGAAATGACCCCGCCCACCCTACGGTAAACCTATGTCCGCAGCGGCAGCCGCAACGCAAACACCACCTGCCCATCCTCGTGCCGGTACGCCAGCTCGCCCTGGTGCTCGCGCACGATCTGCTGCGCGATGTACAGGCCCAGGCCCATGCCGGTGCGGTTGCGCGGGTTGTGCAGCGAGGCGCGCTTGAAGGGGTTGAACAGGGTCGCGGCGACTTCCGGCGCGATCGGGGCGCCGGCGTTGCTGACCTCGACCACGGCTTCGCTGCCGGACGTGAATACGCGCACTCCTACCTTCTTGCCCAACTCGCCATGGTGGCGCGCATTGCTCAGCAAATTCGACAGCACCTGGGCGAGGCGCCCGCTGTCGGCATTCACGGTCGCGGGGGCAGCGGATTCGAGCTCGAAGGCGATGTCCGGATAGGCCATGCGCGCCTCGTCGATCAGGTCTTCGACCAGGGCGCCCAGGTCCACCGGTTCCGGCGCGGCGCCCAGGCCGATGCCGCCGTCGATGCGGCTCATGTCGAGCACCTGGCCGATCATTTTCTGCATGCGGTTGGTCGAGGACTGGATGCGCCGTCCCAGCGTGGGCTGGCTGTTGCCCTTCTCGAGCACCATGCCGGCCATGTTGATCGAATGGAGCGGGTCGCGCAGGTCGTGCCCCAGCATGGCCAGCAGCTGGGCGCGGGTTGCCTCGGTCTGGGCGCGGCGCGCATTCATCACGCGCACCAGTTCGGCCAGGGTCAGCCTGGCATTGGCCAGCACGGTCTGTTCCCATCCGGTCGCCATGCCGCGCACGGTCTCGTGCCAGGCGTCGAAGGAGCCGCGCGGGGTCAGGCGCGGGCCCAGCGGACCGGTTTCGGCGGTTTTCTCCGGCCGGCCGCCCCAGGCCACCTGCTCGATCTGTTCGACCCGCAGGATCACCAGCCAGCCGCCGGCCGCCGGCTCGAAGGGCAGGGCCAGCATGCCGACCCATTTGCCCAGCTGCGCATGCATGTTCGATGGCCAGTCGTCGAGCGATTCGCGCGTTACGAGGTCGTGTCCGCTCTCCGGGAGCGAAGCGATGATCGCTTCGGCAAGGCCGGCCGGGAGGTCGCCGCGCACCAGCAGCTTGCCGTACTGGCTCGCGACCAGGCCCTGGGCGGCGGAAGAATCCATCAATGCCTGCGCATGGCGCCCCAGCACGTCGAGCGGTTCTTCGTCGAGCAGCAGGTCTTCGATCAGGGCGGTGCGGGTCGTGGACGAGCTTTCCACCTGTTCGGACTGCAGGCGCGCTTCGATGCTGTGGATGGTCGAGGCCATCACCTGGGCCAGGACGTCGGCCGACATGCGGATCGCATAGGGAACCAGCTTGGACGACATGTGGTGGCAGGCGATCAGCCCCCACAGGCGGCCGTTGATCACGATCGAGACGCTCATCGAGGCGCCCACGCCCATGTTCTTCAGGTATTCGATGTGGATCGGCGAGACGCTGCGCAGCACCGCATGGCTCATGTCCAGCGGCGCAGCATCCGGTTCGCCCAGCATCGGCACGGCGCCGTAGTCGGTGTCGACGATGATGCGCAGGGTATTGAGCAGGTAGAGGCGGCGCGCCTGCACCGGGATGTCCGAGGCCGGGTAGCGCTGCCCGAGATAGGGCACCAGATCGTCGCGGCGGCTTTCGGCGACCACGTCGCCGCTCTCGTCGGCGCGGAAACGGTAGGCCATGACGCGGTCGAAACCGGTGAATTCGCGTACCTGCTGCACCGCGCTGCCCAGTAGGCCGTCGATGGTCTTCTGGCGGCGCAGGCGGTCGATCGAACCGTGCGCCTTGACGGCAAACAGCGCGACCTCGTCGGATGGAACGTCGCGCCGTTCGAATTCGGCGATCAGGCGGCCATAGGCGGCGTGGACGATGCAGTCGAAGTCAAGGCCGCCGATGGACACCGGGGTCACCGAAGGGGCGATCTCGTCATCCTGCGGCCCGGCGAATTCGTCCAGCAGTTCGACCGCGGCGGCGGGCAGGTGCAGCGCTGCATATGCCATGCCGAGCTGCGGTTCGATGCCCAGCAGCGTGGCGGCGTTCGCACTCCAGCCTTCGAGGCTGCCGCCGGGGGTGAAGAAGAGCAGGGCGCCGTGGGGCTGGATGGATCCGGGTATGTGGATCAACTCGTCGGCACACGAGAGCAGGTCGACCAGGCGGCCATGCTCCATTGGAATCGCGGTAGTTCCCTTCACGTGCACCCTTCTCATCAACCCCAGCCAACGCCGGACTTGCAAATTCTACATCGAATAATTTTTTTTGGACGCAAGATGTCTTGCGTGGCGGGTGGACTCAGGTGTCCAGCGCCGGGCGCAGCAGGACGATCAGGGCGCCATGCCCGCCATCTTTCTTGCCGGCGACGCAGAAGGCGATGACCTCGCCCATCTGCACCAGCCAGCTGTGCACGATCCCGCGCAGCACCGGTTCGCCCCGGGGCGAGCCATAGCCGATGCCGTGCACGATGCGCACGCAGCGCACGCCGCGCCGGTTGGCGCGGTGCAGGAAGTCGACCACGGCGTCGCGCGCCTGGTCGCGGTTCATGCCGTGCAGGTCGAGTTCATCCTGTACCGGCCAGTGGCGCTTGCGCAGCTTTCGCACCACGTCCGGGCCGACGCCGTCCTGGGCGTAGCTCAGCGACGGATCCTCGTCGAGCAGGCCGTCCACGTCGAAACCGTCGGACAGCGACTCGCGCAGCACCGCTTCGGTTTCTTCTTCTTCGGTGAGCGGGCGGCGGTCCTGGAAGGCGCGCTCGGAGGCCACGTACACCGGGCGGTAGACGTAGCGGTCCGATTCGGGGATCTTGTGCACGCCTTCCATCGCGCCGCGGAATTCCACGGCGCGTTCGCGCGCGATCCGTTCGCGCTTCTCGCGCGCGGCCTGCTCGATGGCGCGCACGCGCTCGTCTTCCTTGAGCTTGTCGCGCAAGCCCTTCAATTCGGAAAAGTCCTTCATGCCCGCCATCCCAGGTAGTGCTCCTTAGCCTTCCAGCTCGTCCAGGTAGCGCTGGGCGTCGAGCGCGGCCATGCAGCCGGTGCCCGAACTGGTGATCGCCTGGCGGTAGACGTGGTCCTGCACGTCGCCGGCGGCGAACACGCCCGGTACGCTGGTGGCGGTGGCCATGCCTTCCAGGCCCGAACGGGTCTTGATATAGCCGTTGTGCATCTCGAGCTGGCCTTCGAAGATGCCGGTGTTGGGCTTGTGGCCGATCGCCACGAACAGGCCGTGCACGGTCAGGTCCTTGGTCACACCGGTCTCGGTGGACGTGATGCGCAGGCCGGTCACGCCGCTCTGGTCGCCGACGACTTCCTCGAGCGTGTGGTTATATTCCAACACGATCTTGCCTTCTTCAACCTTGTGCAGCAGGCGGTCGACCAGGATCGGCTCGGCGCGGAACTTGTCGCGGCGGTGGATCAAGGTCACCTTGTTGGCGATGTTCGACAGGTAGAGCGCTTCCTCGACCGCGGTATTGCCGCCGCCGATGACCGCGACTTCCTGGTTGCGGTAGAAGAAACCGTCGCAGGTGGCGCAGGCCGACACGCCCTTGCCCATGAAGGCCTGTTCCGACGGCAGGCCGAGGTACTGGGCCGAGGCGCCGGTGGCGATGATCAGGGCGTCGCAGGTGAATTCGTGCGAATCGCCCACCAGGCGGATCGGCTTTTCGTTCAAATACGTCGTGTGGATGTGGTCGAACACGATCTCGGTGTTGAAGCGCTCCGCGTGCTGCAGCAGGCGCTGCATCAGCTCCGGACCCTGTACGCCCATCGGGTCGCCCGGCCAGTTCTCGACGTCGGTCGTCGTCATGAGCTGGCCGCCTTGCTCGACGCCGGTCACCAGCATCGGCTTCAGGTTGGCGCGCGCGGCATAGACGGCGGCGCTGTAGCCGGCAGGACCGGAACCGAGAATCAGGACTTTGGCGTGTTTGGTAGTAGTCATCGAGGAAGGCTTTTTAAGATATGAACAGACGGAAACTGGGGGCGGCTGCCGCAGGAATCAAGGCTTTGCACAGCCCGGGATTATAAGCGATGATGCAGCCAAGCATGAATCGTGGTCCGCCCAGCCGTATATGGCTTAGAATGCTCGGATCGCCGATAGCGGACACTTCAGCAGAACACTTCAGCACTACCTCGCATGAGCAAGAATAGCCAAGCCAGCCCGTCAGGATACACCCGCACCCCGGCCACCGCCCGCCAGCCCCTGCCGGGCCGGCTCTCGCGCCTTCTGTCAGAAGCGCGCTGGATCGCCATGGCCGTCGCCTTCCTGTATTTCCTGTTGATCCTCGTCAGTTACAACAAGGGCGACCCGGGCTGGTCGCACGCCAACGCGGTGCCGAAGATCGCCAACCTGGGCGGCCGCGCCGGCGCCTGGCTGTCCGATCTGCTGCTGTTCATCTTCGGTTTCTCGGCCTGGTGGTGGGGCGTGATCTTCCTGCGCGGCGTCTGGCAGGGCTGGCGCCGCCTGACCGACCGCCTGGCCCCGGCCGACGAGGAGCCGCATGCCGGCGAAATGTACGTGCGCTGGACCGGTTTCGCCATCATGTTCGCCGGCAGCCTGGGTCTGGAATACCTGCGCATGTGGTCCTGGAACGTCGAGCTGCCGCGCGCCGCCGGCGGCGTGCTGGGCCAGCTGATCGGCCACGCCAGCCATGTCGCCTTCGGCTTCACCGGCGCCACGCTGCTGCTGCTGCTGCTGTTCGGCCTGGGCTTCTCGCTGTTCTTCCAGGTCTCCTGGCTGGCCGTGGCCGAGCGCATCGGCGCCTGGGTCGAGTCCACCGTCGACTGGTTCCGCCTGCGCATCGAAGACCACGAAGACCGCAAGCAGGGCGAAGCCGCCGCCGTCAAGCGCGACGAAGTGGTGGTGCACGAACGCCAGAAATACACCGAAAAGCATCCGGCCCCGCCCCCGATCGTGAAGGCCGAGCCGAAGCTGGAGATGCGCGACGACTACGACGACGAGCCGCGCGCGATGCCACCTGTCCCGCCACGCGCCGAGCCGGTGATCCTGCCGCCGTCGATGCCGTCGGCAGCGGCGCTGTCGGCCCCTTGCGCGTCGACCATCAAGATCGAGCCGCAGATGGTAAGCGTGCCGAAGTCCGAGCGCGCCCAGAAGGAAATGCAGACGCCGCTGTTCCGCGAGCTCGATGCCGATTCGCCGCTGCCGCCGCTGGCGCTGCTGGATGAAGCCCCGCCCGCGCAAGAAACCGTGTCGGTCGAGACCCTCGAATTCACCAGCCGCCTGATCGAAAAGAAGCTGTCCGACTTCGGTGTGGAGGCCAAGGTCGTCGCCGCCTATCCCGGCCCGGTGGTCACGCGCTACGAGATCGAGCCGGCCACCGGCGTGAAGGGCAGCCAGATCGTCAACCTGGCGCGCGACCTGGCCCGTTCGCTCTCGCTCACCTCGATCCGCGTGGTCGAGACCATCCCCGGCAAGAACTACATGGCCCTGGAACTGCCGAATCCGAAGCGCCAGATCGTGCGCCTGTCGGAAATCGTCGGCTCCAAGGTCTATGGCGACAGCGCCTCGAGCCTGACCGTCGCCCTGGGCAAGGACATTGCCGGCAAGCCGGTGTGTGCGGACCTCGCCAAGATGCCGCACCTGCTGGTGGCCGGTACCACGGGTTCCGGTAAGTCGGTCGGCATCAACGCCACCATCCTGTCGCTGCTGTATAAATCCGATCCGGCCGACGTACGCCTGATCCTGATCGACCCGAAGATGCTGGAGATGTCGGTCTACGAAGGCATCCCGCACCTGCTGGCGCCGGTCGTCACCGATATGCGCCAGGCCGGCCACGCGCTGAACTGGGCGGTCAACGAAATGGAGCGCCGCTACAAGCTGATGTCCAAGCTCGGCGTGCGTAACCTGGCCGGCTACAACACCAAGATCGCGGACGCCGCCAAGCGCGAGGAGCATATCCCGAACCCGTTCTCGATCATGCCGGACAACCCGGAGCCGCTCGAGAAGCTGCCGACCATCGTCATCATCATCGACGAATTGGCCGACCTGATGATGGTCGTCGGTAAGAAGGTGGAAGAGCTGATCGCGCGTATCGCCCAGAAGGCGCGCGCGGCCGGCATCCACCTGATCCTGGCAACCCAGCGTCCGTCGGTGGACGTGATCACGGGCCTGATCAAGGCGAATATCCCGACCCGCATCGCCTTCCAGGTTTCAAGCAAGATCGACTCGCGCACGATTCTCGACCAGATGGGCGCCGAAGCGCTGCTGGGCATGGGCGACATGCTCTACATGCCGCCGGGGACCGGCCTGCCGATCCGCGTGCACGGCGCGTTCGTCTCGGACGACGAAGTGCATCGAGTTGTAAAACATCTTCAGTCGCTGGGCGCGCCGAATTATATTGAAGGCATTCTCGAAGGCGGAACGCTGGAAGAGGGCAATGCGGAAGGCGTGCCTGCGGGCGAGGGCGGCGGCGAGGCCGACGCGCTCTACGACCAGGCCGTGGCCGTGGTGCTCAAGAACCGCAAGGCCTCGATCTCGCTGGTCCAGCGCCACCTGCGCATCGGCTACAACCGCGCCGCCCGCCTCATCGAGCAGATGGAGCAGGCCGGGATGGTGTCGCCAATGCAGAGCAACGGCAACCGCGACATCCTCGTGCCGGCAACGACCGCCGAATAATCTGGTTCACCGCTTTTGTAGGGTGGGCGGGTCTCCCGCCCGCGCGTTCAACGCACGGCGGCGGACCACAACAAGAGGAATCCACATGAAATTCACGACGCATCGCATCGCCGCACTCATCGCCGCCTTGACCCTGACCGGCGCCGCCCAGGCCAGCGCCCTCGACCAATTCAAATCCTTCGTCTCCACCACCAAATCCGCCAGGGGCGAATTCACCCAGCAACAGCTGACGAAATCCAAATCCGGCAAGGCCGCCCCGGTCTCCAGCGGCAGCTTCGTCTTTGCCCGTCCCGGCAAATTCATCTGGACCTACCAGAAGCCCTACGACCAGCTGCTGCAGGCCGACGGCGACCAGCTCTACATCTACGACAAGGACCTGAACCAGGTCACCGTGCGCAAGCTGGGCAACGCCCTGGGTTCATCCCCGGCCGCGATCCTGTTCGGCAGTAACGACCTGGAAAAGAACTTCACCCTGTCGGAAGCCGGCGAGCGTGATGGCGCGGAATGGCTCAACGCCGTGCCGAAGACGAAGGACACTACTTTTGAGCAGATCGGCATCGGATTGAGGGGCGGGGTGCCGGTGGCGATGGAACTGAAGGACCAGTTCGGGCAGGTGTCGGTGCTGAAGTTCTCGAACTTCCAGCGCAATCCTTCATTGGGGGCGCAGCAGTTCAAGTTCGAGACGCCGAAGGGCGCGGACGTCGTCAAGCAGTAAAACCCGGCTCTACCCCGCACGCTTCGATCCCGGCTCCGCCGGGATCGATCGTTTACACTAGGCGCATGCACACCCACCCACTTCCCAACGCCTTGAGCGCCGGAGCGCGTCATGGATGACCTGTTCAAGACCGAGCCTTCGCCTCCGCTGGCCGAAGCCCTGCGTCCGCGCACCATCGACGAAGTCATCGGCCAGAGCCATTTGCTCGGCCCCGGCAAGCCCCTGAACCTGGTGTTCAAGTCGGGCAAGCCGCATTCGATGATCCTGTGGGGTCCGCCGGGCGTGGGCAAGACCACGCTGGCGCGCCTCACGGCTTACGCCTTCGAGTGCGAATTCATCGCGCTGTCGGCCGTGCTCTCGGGCGTGAAGGACATCCGCGCCTCGGTCGAACAGGCCGAGCATTATCTCCAGCAGGGCAAGCACACCATCCTGTTCATCGACGAGATCCACCGCTTCAACAAGTCGCAGCAGGACGCCTTGCTGCCCTTCGTGGAATCGGGGCTGGTCACGCTGATCGGCGCGACCACCGAGAACCCGTCCTTCGAGGTGAATTCGGCGCTGCTGTCGCGCTCCCAGGTGTATGTGCTCAAGGCGCTCAGCGACGACGAGATGCGCCTCTTGCTGGGACGCGCCTCGGCGCGCGTGCTGCGGCACCTGAAGTTCGACGAAGTGGCCATCGACACCCTGGTGGGATACGCCGACGGCGATGCGCGCCGCTTCCTGAATTTGCTGGAGCAGACCAAGACCTCGGCCGAGACCAGCGGCATCACCACCATCACCGCCGAATTCGTCCAGAACGCGCTGACGCTCAACGCCCGCCGTTTCGACAAGGGCGGCGACAATTTCTACGACCAGATCTCGGCCCTGCACAAGTCGGTGCGCGGCTCCCATCCGGATGCGGCCCTGTACTGGCTGTGCCGCATGCTCGACGGCGGGGCGGATGCCAAATACCTGTCGCGCCGCATCGTGCGCATGGCCTGGGAAGACATCGGCCTGGCCGACCCGCGCGCGCTGCAGGTGGCCAACGACGCGGCCACCACCTACGAGCGCCTGGGTTCCCCGGAAGGCGAGCTGGCGCTGGGGCAGGCCGTGGTCTACCTGGCCATCGCAGCCAAGAGCAATGCCGGCTACAACGCCTTCAATGCGGCGATGGCGTTTGTGAAGAAGGACAAGTCGCGCGAGGTGCCGGTCCACCTGCGCAATGCGCCGACCAGGCTGATGAAAGAGCTGGGCTACGGCCACGAATACCGCTATGCGCACGACGAGCCGCATGCCTATGCGGCCGGCGAAACCTATCTGCCGGACGGGATGCGCGAGCCGGGCTGGTACCAGCCGGTGCCGCGCGGGGTGGAGGCGAAGATCGCGGAGAAGCTGGCTTTTTTGCGCAGCCTCGACGACGAAGCGGGCAGCTAGCTTCCCTTCGCAGCCTTGATCATCAGGCCGGATAACTCATCGAAATAAGCCAGCGCCGCCGGGGTCAGGTCGACCTGCTTGCGGCGGCTGTCTTCGGTATCGCCCAGCACCAGCCAGCCTTTCTTGCGCATCGAGGTGATGCGCGCGTGGATCGTCGCCGGCGCACCCAGTCCATCCTGGCCCATCAGGTCGCGCACGCTCAGTCGTTCCTCGAGCTGGCGCGCGCGGCCGACCACGCCAAGGATGCGTTCCTCGAGCGGGTCGAGCGGCGGCAGCGCGGGCAGCGCGCGCAGCGCGTCCATCAGATTCAGGAAGCGCAGGTAGATGTCGGCTGGACGGGACGATTTGCTCATGACAGCATTGGTTGGATAGACATAGCTTATTGCTCGTTTAATAAGAGTAACTGATATAATGCTTTGATATATTAGCCTAGCTTATTTTACCCTGCGCCCAAATGTCCGGCATACCCTTGAAACTTGCCATGATCGCCGGCACGGCGCTTCTCTTCCTCGGCACCATCGGCCTCAACGAATTGCTGTTCGCGCAACTGGAATTCGCCCATGGTATCAGCTGGATCTACCTGCCGGCCGGCGTGCGCCTGCTGTGCATCCTGCTGTTTGCCGAAGCCGGGGCGATCGGCATCCTGATCGCCTCCTGGCTGATCTGCATCTTCTACTTCTTCCCGAACGACCCGATCCGCTCCTTTGCCGGCGGCATCCTGGCCGCGCTGGCGCCGTATCTCACCTACCGCCTGCTGGTGGCCGGGCGGGTGGGGCCTTCGCTGGCCGGCCTTGGCCCATGGCGCCTGCTCGGCTGCGCCCTGGCGTTCTCGATCGCCAGCCCGCTGATGCACCACATCTGGTTCGCCCTGCAGGGCCAGGAAGAGGGCCTGCTGCGCGGCTTCTTCGTCATGGCCAGCGGCGATCTGATCGGGACGATCATCGTGCTGTACACCGCAAAATTCCTGCTCTCCATCCGCCGGAAATAAACCGCAGGCGGACTCGAAAGCAGCCGCGGTTGGGTCAAATGCCGGAGAACGTCGGCGAACTTGCCGGCTTCGTGCGGCCGGTCCGCGCTTTGTGCATCCTGGGCCATGTTTTCCGCGCTTCGTCGCAAGTCGATGGCGCTTGAAGGGGGCGGTCGATAAAGTTCAAGCATACCGAACCACTTATCGAATCACTCAACCCCCAGGAGCACACCATGAACATCCGCAAAAACTCCGAAGCCATCTTCCTCGCCGCCGCCGCACTGGGCCTGGCCGCCAGCTATGCTACCGCCGCCGCTCGTCCGGTCGAGGTCGTGAAAGCGCCGACCGCGATCCTGGTCGATACGACCATGCACGTCGTCGTGGTCAAGGCGCCACGCCTGTCCGTCGCGGAAAAAGCCGGCCTGAACTGAAGCAGGGAAGGGCTGGCGGATAGCCCGGCAAGACGGTCGCTGGAACCGTTGCCGAAACTCGCAAGCATTGGCTGTCGGCTTGGTACAATTGTGATTTCGACATACGCAAGCCCAACCCGACATGATTGACATCCAACTTCTCCGCAAAGACATCGACAACGTCGCCGCGCGCCTCGCGACACGCAAGTTCCAGCTCGACGTGGCTGCCTTCAACGCCCTCGAAGCCGAACGCAAAGCGATCCAGACGCGTACCGAGGAACTGCAGGGCAAGCGCAATTCGCTGTCCAAGCAGATCGGCATGATGAAGGGCAAGGGCGAAGACACCACGGCCGTGATGGCGGACGTGGCCGGCCTGGGCGACGAGCTCAAGGCCAACGAAGCGGCCCTCGCCGACGTCCAGGCCAGGATGGCGCGCTTCATCGAAGCGGTGCCGAACCTGCCGCACGAAAGCGCACCGCAAGGTACGGACGAAACGGGCAATGTCGAAGTGCGCAAGATCGGCACCCCGCGCAGCTTCGACTTCGAAGTCAAGGACCACGTCGACATCGGCGAGCAGCTCGGCCTGGACTTCGAGACCGCGACCAAGCTCACCGGTTCGCGCTTCTCGATGATGAAGGGCGGCATGGCGCGCCTGCACCGCGCGCTGGCCCAGTACATGCTCGACACCCACACCGGCCAGCACGGCTACACCGAGTGCTACACCCCCTACATGGTCAATGCCGATTCGCTGCGCGGCACCGGCCAGCTGCCGAAATTCGAAGCCGACCTGTTCTCGGTGAAGAAGGGCGGCGTCGAGGGCGAAGGCGAAACCTTCTACCTGATCCCGACCTCGGAAGTCTCGCTGACCAACGTGGTGCGCGACGAGATCGTGGCGCTGGACGAGCTGCCCCTGAAGATGACCGCGCACACTCCATGCTTCCGCTCGGAAGCCGGCAGCTACGGCCGCGACACCCGCGGCATGATCCGCCAGCACCAGTTCGACAAGGTCGAGCTGGTACAGGTGGTGCATCCGGAACAGTCGTATGCCGCGCTGGAAGAGATGGTCGGCCAGGCCGAATTCATCCTGACCTCGCTGGGCCTGCCGTACCGCGTAATGTTGCTGTGCACCGGCGACATGGGCTTCTCGGCCGCCAAGACCTATGACCTGGAAGTGTGGCTGCCCGCGCAGAACACCTACCGCGAGATTTCGTCGCTGTCGAACTGCGAGGCCTTCCAGTCGCGCCGCATGCAGGCCCGTTTCCGCAATGCGGCCGGCAAGCCGGAGCTGGTGCATACGCTGAACGGTTCGGGCCTGGCGGTGGGGCGTACGCTGGTGGCCGTGCTGGAGAATTACCAGCAGGCCGATGGCAGCGTGGTGATTCCTGAGGTGCTGCGGCCGTATATGGGTGGGTTGGAGCGTCTCTCGGCCGCCTGACGCGGACAGGGCAAGTTTTGCGTGGCAGCTGAATTTGCTCTTCCGTTTTCGCAAGAGGCTCGCTATAATGCGTGTCTTGCAGCGACCGCAACACCGATTCTGGAGAGGTGGCAGAGTGGTCGAATGTACCTGACTCGAAATCAGGCGTACGTTAAATCGTACCGTGGGTTCGAATCCCACCCTCTCCGCCAGTAAATAAAAAGGGCTCCCTCGGGAGCCCTTTTTATTTGCTCGCGGAGAGGAGCAGGGCCCCTGCGGGCCCTGCGTGTGTCGCCAAGGCGGTAGATTCGAAGCCTCGCGCATACTTGCGCGAGGGCGGCCTGCGGGACGTAGGCGAATCCCACCCTCCCAGGCTCCCGCAGGGAGCCTCATTCTGGCTCTTGCAGTAGGAGCCTGAAATGTCCTTCCATTCGACGCACTGGCGTGAAATTTCCTTTCATACATACGTGCAATCCAAATTCAGAGAAAATTTACGTACTGTACTTTTCCTCTTCCACAAGAGTCGATCCTTCGCTATAATTCGGCCTCGCTTACAGCGACCGCAACACCGTTTCAGGAGAGGTGGCAGAGTGGTCGAATGTACCTGACTCGAAATCAGGCGTACGTTAAATCGTACCGTGGGTTCGAATCCCACCCTCTCCGCCAGTAGTAATAAAAAAGCTCCCGCATGGGAGCTTTTTTATTGCGTGCGCGGAAGGAGTAAGCCGCCTGCGCGGCTTACGCGTGGAATTCGAAGCCTCGCGCATACTTGCGCGAGGGCGGCCCGCAGCATGTGGGCGAATCCCACCCTCTCCGCCAGTAGTAATAAAAAAGCTCCCGCATGGGTAATGCCGTTCAGTTAGCATAAAAATGTAGGGTGGCCGGCTTCGCCGGCCGCGCGTTCACATCAACGATGCGCTGTGGCAGATCACATCGGAGCTGGACGCGCGGCCGGGAAACCCGGCCACCCTACGTTTAACTGAACGGCATTACCCCCACCGGGAGCCTTTTTCGTTTCCGCGCGTATCTCGTTTTTTGCTTGGAAGTACCAAAGCCATCCAATGTGATGGCTTTTCCCGTTTCGTGTTGCAATGATGGCTTTTCGACAGGTAGGCTTGCCATCAGGCCCGCACACGAGAACAACAGGAGACACGATGAGCACGGAACCGAGCAAGGACGAATCCCGCGACACCCAGCTGCGCGCCGACGCGCTGGAATACCACCGCAGCCCGACCCGCGGCAAGATCGAGGTGGTCGCCACCAAGCCGCTGTCGAACCAGCGCGACCTGTCGCTGGCCTACTCGCCGGGCGTGGCGTATGCCTGCGAAGAAATCGCCGCGGACCCGAACATGGCCGCCGAATACACCTCGCGCGCCAACCTGGTGGCCGTGATCACCAACGGCACCGCAGTGCTGGGCCTGGGCAATATCGGGCCGCTGGCTTCCAAGCCGGTCATGGAAGGGAAGGGCTGCCTGTTCAAGAAATTCGCGGGAGTCGACGTGTTCGACCTGGAGCTGGACGAAATGGATCCGGACAAGCTGGTCGACGCGATCGCCATGCTGGAGCCCACCGTCGGCGGCATCAACCTGGAAGACATCAAGGCGCCGGAATGCTTCTACATCGAGAAGAAGCTGCGCGAGCGGATGAACATCCCGGTCTTCCACGACGACCAGCACGGCACCGCGATCATCTCCACCGCCGCGCTCCTGAACGCACTCAAGGTGGTGGACAAGGACATCGGGCGGATCAAGCTGGCCGCCTCCGGCGCCGGCGCGGCGGCGATCGCCTGCCTCGACATGATGGTGCTGCTGGGCGTGAAGCGCGAGAATATCTTCGTCACCGATTCGAAGGGCGTGATCTACGTCGGCCGCGACACCAACATGGAAGCCAACAAGGCGCGCTACGCCCAGGCCACCGATGCGCGCACGCTTGCCGACATCATGCATGGCGCCGACGTCTTCCTCGGCTGCTCCACTGCCGGCGTACTTACCGGGGAGATGGTCAAGACCATGGCGGACAAGCCGGTGATCCTGGCGCTGGCCAATCCGGAACCGGAGATCCGCCCCGAAGTGGCGCGCGCCGCGCGGCCCGATTGCATCATCGCCACCGGCCGCTCGGACTATCCGAACCAGGTCAACAACGTCCTGTGCTTCCCCTACATCTTCCGCGGCGCGCTCGATTGCGGCGCCACCCGCATTACCGACGAGATGAAGCTGGCCTGCGTCACCGCGATCGCCGAACTGGCCGAAGCGGAAGCCAGCGACGTGGTGGCCTCGGCCTACGAGGGCCAGGACTTGAGCTTCGGCCCTGAATACATCATCCCGAAACCCTTCGACCCGCGCCTGCTGGCGGCGATTGCCCCGCGCGTGGCGGAAGCTGCGGCTGCATCCGGCGTGGCGGCGCGCCCGATCGAGGACATGGCGGCCTATCGCGACAAGCTGGCGCAGATGATCTACCACACGGGCTTCTTCATGAAGCCGGTATTCGCCCAGGCCAAGGCCAATCCCCGCCGGGTCGCCTATGCCGAAGGCGCCGACCGCCGCGTGCTGCGCGCGGTGCAGACCGTGGTCGACGAGGGCATCGCCTATCCGGTGCTGATCGGGGAGAAGGCCCAGGTCGAACGCGCGATCCGGGAAGCGGGCCTGAGGCTGCAGCTTGACGTGGACTACATGCTGGTGGAACCGGACGGCGAAGCCAGCTTGCTGGGCACGCGCCTGCTGGCGGCGGGAAAGGTCGACGCGCTGATCTGCGGCATGCAGGGCAGCTACGACAGCCACCTGGGGCATGTGCAGGAACAGATCGGCATGGCGCCGGGCGTCGGCGTGCTGGCCGCGATGAATGCGCTGGTGCTCGACAAGTACACGCTGTTCATCACCGATACCTATGTGAATGACCAGCCGACCGCCGCGGAGCTGGCGGAAATCGCCCGCCTGGGCGCGGCGATGCTGCGCCAGTTCGGCCTGGAGCCGCGGGTGGCGCTGTTGTCGCATTCTTCGCTCGGCTCATCCAACCGTCCGTCGGCGCGCCGCATGCGCGAAGCGCGCGCGCTGCTCAAGGAATCTGCGCCGGAGCTGTCGGTGACCGGCGAGATCCACGGCGACGCCGCGCTGTCCGAAGAAATCCGCGACCTCTACCAGATCCCGGACGGCTACGCCGGCAGCGCCAACCTCCTGGTGATGCCTTCGCTGGACGCGGCCAACATTCTATTCAACGTGCTGAAAGTCGCGGCGGGGAAGGGCGTGACCGTCGGGCCGATCCTGCTGGGCGCGGCCAAGCCGGTGCACATCCTGAGCCCGAGCGCGACGGTGCGGCGGATCGTCAACATGACGGCGCTGGCGGCGGCCGCCGTGGATTGATGCGGCAAGCGGCTGGCCGCGCCGGTGCCTACCCGCCGTGCGGCAAACCCAAGTTGCGGTTGGCCGGCACGGCCACGTCGATGAGTGCCGGCCTGGGCAGGTCGAGCTGGTCCATGAGGCGGACGAAATCGTCGCGGCTGCGGCCGGCCAGGCGCGCATTGTGGCGCTTCTCCCACCCGATGGTCGATACTGCCTGGCCCTGATAGTCATGGCCCGGCCACACGCGGGTGTCGTCGGGCAGCGTAAACAGCTTGCCCATGATGCTGTCGTACAGCGCTCCGGCGCTGCCTCCCTGGAAGTCGGTGCGTCCGCAGCCGCCGATCAGGAGCGTGTCGCCGGTGAACATGTTGCCGCGCCAGGCATAGCTCATGCTGCCCGCGGTGTGCCCGGGCGTGTGCAGGGCGCGGATTTCTTCGCCGGTGCCGAAGCGCAGCACGTCGCCATCCTGCAATTGCAGCTCCGCCGGGTCGATGCCGCAGCCGCCCGGGGCGGCGGTGAGGGCGCCGGTCAGCGCGCGCAGCTTGCCGGCCGAGGTAAGGTGGTCGGCATGGGCGTGGGTTTCGAGTACGAAGCGCAGCTGCAGGCCGAGGCGCTCGAGATGCCTGAGGTCGCGCTCCCAATGCCGCGCCACCGGATCGATGATGACGGCGTCCGTCTCGCCTGGCGCCGCCAGGATGTAGGTAAAGGTCGATGATTCGGTATCGAACAGCTGGACAGGGTTGAGGTTCATCTCGTTCTCCAGGAATGCGCTGCGCGAGCGGCGCAGCTTAACGCAGGGCGCCGGCGATCATGCCCAGCGCTACCAGGGCCGCGACGGCGGCGAAAGCTTTCTGCAACTGTGGCCCGGCGACCCGCGCGGCCAGCGAGCGGCCGCCGAGCATGCCGGCCAGGGCGCCGGCCGCGAAAGGCGCCGCGGTATTCCAGTCGACCGCGCCCTGCGCCGCCGCCGCCGCGACGCCGGTAACGGAAATGATGGCGATCACGGCGAGCGAGGTGGCTACGGCCGACTTGACCGGCAGGTCGGTGAAACGCTGGAGCGCAGGGACCATCACGAAGCCGCCTCCCACGCCCAGCATGCCGGACAAGAAGCCGGCAAGGGCGCCGGAGCCGGCGAGGGCGCGCGCGCAGGGACGCGTCCAGATGAAGCGGCCGGTGAGGGAGCCGCGCACGCAGGCCGGTGCGCCCTGCACGGCGGCGGGTTCCGGATCGACCGCCTGCCGGTAGGTGCGCAAGGCCACCTGCAGCAGGACCAGGGCGAACAGCAGGCCGAGCCAGCGCGCGTCGGCCAGGCGCGCGGCCCGGAGCCCGGCCGGCGCGAGCAGCATGCCGGCGGCGGCAATGAGCAGCGCGGCGCGGTAGCGCACCAGCCCCGCGCGCAGTCCCAGCAAGGCGCCGAGCGCGGCCGCCATTCCGACTGCCAGCAGGCCGATCGGGCCGGCCTGGGCGATGCCGATCCCCGTGCCGAATACCAGCAGGGGAACGGCAAGGATGCCGCCGCCCGCACCGGTGAGGGCGAGGATCAGGCCGACGACCAGGCCCAGCAGGATCACGGTCGGCATCAGGCCGCCCGTTCAGCCCGGCGGACCGCGATCCGCTCGAGCAGGTCGAAAATGGCCATCCCGGCCAGCATGGCGGCGGTGAACACGGCCGGCTTCATGCCGCCGCTGGCCAGCGACGCCAGTGCCGGCCCCGGGCAGTAGCCGGCCAGGCCCCAGCCGGCGCCAAAGGCCAGGGAACCGAGCACGAGGCGGCGGTCGATCCGGGTCGCCGTCGGCAGGCGCATGGGTTCGCCGAGCAGCGAGCGTTCGCGCTTGCCCGCGAGGCGGAAGGCGAGGGCGCCCACCAGGATGGCGCCGCCCATGACGAAGCCGAGCGATGGATCCCAGGCGCCGGCAAGGTCGAGGAAGCCGATGACCTTGGCCGGATCGGTCATGCCCGACACGATCAGGCCGATGCCGAAGACCAGGCCGACGAGGAGTGCTGTAACGATGTGCATGGTGCTGTCCTTATCCGATCAGGTGGCGGGTGACGAAGACGGTGGCGAAGCCGGCCAGCATGAAGGCCGCCGTCGCCGCCAGCGAGCGCGGCGAGCGGCGCGACAGCCCGCAGACCCCGTGCCCGCTGGTGCAGCCGGCGCCGTAGCGGGTGCCCAGGCCCACCAGCAGGCCCGCAGCGACCAGGGTCGGGACATCGGCCGCAACGGTGACCGTTGGCAGTGCCGCTACCAGGCCATAGGCTAGCGGTGCGCCAATCAAGCCGAGCAGGAAGGCGATGCGCCAGCCGGTGTCGCCGGGTGCGGGACGCAGCAGGCCGCCAAGAATGCCGCTGATGCCGGCGATCCTGCCGTTGAACAGGATGAAGGCCGCGGCGGCGGCGCCGATGAGCAGGCCGCCCACGAGCGAGCTCCAGGGCGTGAAATGGATCCAATCGATGTTCATGCTTGCACTCCTTTTGTTGGCAGGCAAAATTGTTCGTACAGTACTTGCATGACAGCCAGCGCTTCGGGGCTGTCGATGCGGTAGAAAATCTGCTTCCCTTCGCGGCGGGTGCTGACCAGCTGTTCTTCGCGCAACACGCCGAGCTGCTGCGACAGCGTGGGCTGGCCGATGCCGAGTATGCTTTCCAGGTCGCTGACGCAGTATTCGCCTTGCGTCAGCTGGCACAGCAGCATCAGCCGGTCGCGGTTGCCCAGTACTTTCAGCAAGGCGCAGGCCTGGCCTGCCGCCGCGCGCATTGCCTGGAGTTCGAGGTGGTGTGTGTCGGTCATACGCGTCCCGGTTAATCTGTGTTTTCACATTATATACCAATACAATATATTTTCTATGTATGTGTTTTGCCGAATCGAATGTGCGGGTGCCGCGCGTCTTTGATCTGCTTCAGGAAATCGTGTAATGTGAGGATGAAGGTGCAACAATCTGGCTCCGTCGTGCACGCCCTCCGGTCGCCAGCCTGCGTGGCAACATGGGCGTCCGTACTCCGGGCACGGGTCTCCCCGGACAAGGAAGCGAACCATGTCTCGCCATCAATTTCCCCGTATTTCCCTGGCCTTGCTGCTCGCGCTGGCCGCCTCCGACGTGCTGGCGGCCCCGCAATACACCCTCACCCGCCTACCCACATTTTCCACGGCCATCAACAACGGCGGCGACGTCGCCGGCGTGGCTGCCGACACGCCCCCTTACCAGTACGCTTTCTTCTGGTCCGGGGGAACACGCACCAGGCTGGGCAGCCTGGCCGGCGCCAGGAGCTGGGCCACCGGCGTCAACGACCGTGGCCAGGTCGTCGGCTTCTCGGATGCGGCGCCGCTCGACTGGAGCTACCCGCATGCCTTCCTGTACAGCGGCGGCACCATGCTCGACCTCGGCACGCTCGACCGCTTCTCGAGCCCGGCGATGGTCATCAATGCTTCAGGAGACGTCGTGGGCGAATCCGGCGGCCACGCTTTTGTGTACCGCGACGGCCTGCGCGACCTTGGCGCGCCGATGGGCTACAGCATCGCGCGCGCCGTCAACGACGCCGGCCAGGTGGTTGGCCTGAACGGCAGCTCTTCCTTCGACGGCCGTGCCTTCCTGTATGCCGATGGGGAGATGACCGACCTCGGCACCCTGGGCGGAGGCTTCAGCTCCGCCTTCGACATCAACAACCGCGGCGAGATCGTCGGCTGGACCGACGTTGCCCGGCTCGGGGATGGCGGCGGCAGGCGTATGGAGCAGCGTGCGCGGCGTATGGTTCCGCAGTTTGCGGCGCCGGTGACGGTCTGCCGCTGTGTCGGACGCGTTTGATCCAGGTCAAAGAAACGGTTGATCGAAACGCACAGACTAGGGTCCAGGCTACCCAGCCTGCACGAACCCCACGAAGGCCACCATGTTCCGCAAGATCCTCGTTCCGACCGACGGCTCGGCGCTGTCCGAAACCGCAGCCGCCGCCGCGGTGGCGCTCGCGCGCGGCAGCGGCGCCGAGATCGTGGCGCTGTCGGTGGCGCAGCCCTGGCCGCCGCCGGGCGAGGCCGGGGCCGATGCCGGCATGGTGGCTGCCGAGCGCGAACGCGCCCTGCGCCTGGCCGGGCAGCACGCCGAGCGGGTGGCCCGGCTGGCGCAAGAAGGCGGGGTGCCGCACAGCCTCGTGACCGCCGCCGCATCCTCGCAACACGACGAAATCATCCGCGTCGCGCTGGAACTCGGTTGCGACCTGATCTTCATGGCGGCGCACGGGCAGTGCGGCGTGACCCGCCTCATTGCCGGCCGGGTGCCGCAACTGGTGCTGGCCTATTCGCCGCTGCCGGTGATTCTGTTCAGGGGCAGCACCCAGCCCGCCTAGCGGCGCCCGCCGGCAGCGCCGGCCTAATTCAGGAGTTTATTATGTACAAGCGAATACTGCTTCCCACCGACGGCTCGGAGGCTTCCGGGCGCGCCATCCTGGCGGGCGTCGACTTCGCTAGGAGCGTGGGGGCCGAGGTGGTCGCCATGACCGCCGTGCCGGAGTTCCATACCTTCACCACCGACGCCGACATGCTCGAGCAGACCCGCGACCAATACGAAGCCGCCAGCCAGGCGCGCGGCCAACGCCTGCTCGACGAAGTCGCGACTGCGGCGCGCGATGCCGGCGTGCCTTGCACCTCGGTGCTGGCGGCATCCGATAATCCGTACGAGGCCATCATTTCCACCGCACGCGCCAACGGCTGCGACCTGATCGTCATGGCCTCGCATGGCCACAAGGGGATCAAGGGCCTGTTGCTGGGCAGCGAGACCCAGAAGGTGCTCGTGCACAGTGCGATCCCGGTGATGGTGCATCGCTAGGGCTACGCCCACACAGGAGGACAACCATGTACAAGCGCATCCTGGTGCCTACCGACGGTTCGCCCGTCTCCAATGACGCCGTCGCCGCGGCCATCGACTTTGCCCAGGCCTGCGGCAGCGAGATCGTCGCGCTGTCGGTCGCCGTGCCCGAGCCCGTACTCCAGTCGCTCGAAGGAGCCATGGTGCTCGACCCGGGCCAGCAGGTCGACGTGCTGCTCGACCATGCCTATGCATTCGTCACCGCGATCGCCGAGCAGGCCCGCTCGGCGGGGGTGCGTTGCACGCCGCTTACCAAATTCTCGCTCGATCCGGGGGAGTCCATTGTCGATACGGCGCGAGAACAGGGGTGCGACCTGATCATCATGGGCTCGCACGGACGGCGCGGGCTGAGCCGGCTGCTGGCCGGCAGCGTGACCCAGTCGGTGCTGGCCTATGCACCGGTACCCGTGATGGTCATGCGCCCGGCGCCGGCGGGCGGCGCCGGACCCGGGCAGCACAAGGACGCCGGCTCCGCCGCTGCCGTGCGCTGAACGCGCTTGGCCGCCTTGCGCCAGGCGCCCAGCGCGATGCCGTCTTTGCCAGGGCATGAGTCCAGGCCGGCCGCGGCGGCGCTGGAAGCGGCGTCTGCGGAACCGGCCCGCATGGCCGCCGCACCGGACGCCGCACCGGACGCCGTACCGGACGCCGCGGACGAAAACGATTTCGGCAGCGCGCTCGACCGCGCGCTGGCGTCAATGCTGCCTGTGCTCGGCGCCGTATTCGGCGCGGGCGTGATCCTGTTCGGCATCTGGGACTACTGGATCGCGCCGGTGCAGGCCGCCACCACCGCCGTGGTGCGCCTGGCGCTGGTGCTGGTGGGGCACTGGGCTATTTCTCATGGCACGGCCGCATCGCGCCGGCCTGGCGCTGCGGTTGAACGACGATACCAGCGTATTTGACCTGCATCAAACGCGCTGCGCGATCAGAAGGGGAAACTGGGAACAAATCGATCATCGTCAATGCAAGGTTTCCCCTATGTCCCCGTATTCATTGATGGAACAAGGCCTCCACAACGCTGCCCGCGCCATGGCCCATGCGCGCAAGCGGCTGCTGGTCCGGGTCCACGAGGCCGCCGCTGCGCCGGACGAGCGCTTTCAGGCACTGTTCGGCTTGCTGGTTGCCGAGGTCGAGGCTGCCTTCCGGCACGAGGAAACGCTGATGGAAACGGCCGGGTTCGCCGGCTTGCCCGCGCAGCGCCGCGACAATGCCCTGCTGCTGGCGGCGCTGCACCGCGCCCAGCCGCAGGTCGAGGGCGGCAACCTGGCGCTCGGACGCGAGACCGTGGCGGCGCTCGGCGACCTGCTGTCGCTGCACCGCTTCAGCAGCCTGCGCCTGCTGGCAACGGCGTGGCGCGGCGTGCGGGCGCCGCGCCACGCACGCATGGCCGGCGCGCGTCCGCGATGAGCTACAAGACCATCGCCGTGCACGCCGACGCGTCGCGCCATGCGCCGGCGCGCATCCGCAGCGCCGCCCAGCTCGCCCGGGCGCATGGCGCCCACCTGATCGGCGTGGCGGCCACCGGGGTGTCGCGCGAGGTCTTCCCGCACGGCTACCACGCCGCCCCCGGCAGCCTGGAAGCCAGCTATTTCGATCCGCTGCACGAACAGGCCGCGCACGCGCTCGAGCAGTTCACCCGCATCGCCGAAGGCGCCGGAGTCTCGTTCGAGGCGCGGCGGGTCTGCGACCTGGCCAGCGATGCACTGGCCCGGCTGGGACGCTTCAGCGACCTGGTGGTGGTTCACCAGGACGACCCGGGCGAAGCACTCGACGACCGGCTCGGACGCATACCGGAATACGTCGTGTTCACCTGCGCCCGCCCGGTGCTGGTGCTGCCCTGCGCGCCGTTCGCGCAGGATGTGGGGCGGCAGGTGCTGGTCGCCTGGAACGGCAGCAAGGAGGCGGCGGCGGCGCTGCGCGCCGCGCTCCCGCTGCTGCAGCGCGCGGCGCGCGTGCGGGTCGTGTCCTTCCGCGCCCCGGAAGACGGCGATCTGTCGGACCTGCAGCAGCAGGCCGACCTGTCCGCCTTTCTCGCGCGCCACGGCGTATCCGCTGACATCATGGCCTTCGACCGCACCGTCGACGACGGCCACGCCTTGCTGGCCCTTGCCACCCGGCAGGCCGACGACCTCATCGTGATGGGCTGCTATGGCCATTCGCAATTCCGTGAACTGGTCCTGGGCGGCGCCAGCAGCACCGTGCTGCGCAGCGCGACCGTGCCGGTGCTGATGGCGCGCTGAGCGTCGCCTCCCATCCTTTCCCGCAGGAGCTCCCATGCCGATGATGAATGCCGCCGTATTTACCGGGCCGGGCCGTATCGTGCTCGACCGCAAGCCCGTGCCCACCGCAGGTCCGGGCGAAGCCGTGGTCAAGGTCACGATGACGACGATTTGCGGGACCGACGTCCATATCCTCAAGGGCGAATACCCGGTCGCTCCCGGCCTGACCATCGGGCACGAGCCGGTCGGCGTCATCGCCGAACTCGGGGCAGGGGTGCAGGGTTACGCGATCGGCCAGCGCGTGGTGGTCGGGGCGATCACGCCCTGCGGCCAGTGCCACGCCTGCCTCGAGGCACACCAGTCGCAGTGCGGCGGCCGCGCCATGGGAGGCTGGCGCTTCGGCAATACCATCGACGGCTGCCAGGCCGAATACGTGCGGGTGCCCTTTGCCATGGCCAACCTGGCGCCGATCCCGGACGGCCTGAGCGACGAAGAAGTGCTGATGTGTCCCGACATCATGAGCACCGGTTTCGGCGGGGCGGAGAACGGCGCGATCCGGATCGGCGACACGGTGGCGGTGTTCGCCCAGGGCCCGATCGGCCTGTGCGCCACGGCCGGCGCGCGCCTGCGCGGGGCCAGCCGCATCATCGCCGTCGACACGCTGCCCGAGCGCCTCGCGATGGCGCGGCAGCTCGGCGCCGACCATGTCATCGACTACAAGAAAACCGATCCGGTCGAGGAAATCCTGCGCCTGACCGACGGGCAGGGCGCGGATGTCACCATCGAGGCGCTGGGCACCCAGCAGACCTTCGAGAGCTGCCTGCGCGCCTTGCGGCCGGGCGGCACGCTGTCGAGCCTGGGCGTGTATTCGGGCAAGCTGGACCTGCCGGTCGACGCCTTTGCCGCGGGCCTGGGCGACCACAAGCTCATCACGACCCTGTGCCCGGGCGGCAAGCACCGCATGCGGCGCCTGATGGAGATCGTGGCGTCGAGGCGGATCGACCTGCGCCCGCTGGTGACGCACCGCTTCCGGCTCGAGCAGATCGAAGAAGCCTACGAGCTGTTTGCCAACCAGCGCGACGGCGTGCTGAAGGTGGCGATCATTCCGTGAGGGGCGCAGGCCGCATGGGCGGCGCGGTCCCGGCAATCAGGGCGCGCCTTCGATAAAGTCCGGCTGGGTGGCGTCGCGCGGATCGCGCAGCAGCAACACGGGTATCGTCGAGTTGGCGAGCACATACTGCGCGTTGCTGCCCGTGAACAGCGGGTTGGCGTCGTGCGGGCCATGGGTGCCCATCACGATCAGGTCGCAGGCAAGGTCCTGGGCTGCCTGGAGGATGGCCGGCCCGGGGACCGCCGCCGCCGGCGTGGCCGTTTCGCAGCTGACTCCGGCGGCGTGGGCAATGCGTTCGACCGTGGCGACATGCGCCTCGGCGGCCTTCCGGGCGCGCAGGACCCGGGCCAGGGCCTCGGGCGTTTCGCCGCCGTTCGCGGGCGTGGAGGCATCGGCGTGCGCCACCGAGACCGCGACCATGCGCCCGGCGCCGGCATGCGCCAGCACGGCGCCCATCTGGGCGGCCCTCACGGCCAGGTCGGAGCCATCGGTGGCGACACACACTCTCTCGTAGAACATACGGACCTCGGCATGGTTGCCCAGCAATCAGGATCGCAAATTCGCATGGCGGATGGTTTGCTACGGCTCAGCATAGCGCAGGCCGGGGGGCGCTGCAAGCGCCGTCCAGGCTGGGCGGCTGCGCAAGCCGCGCGGCTCGCGCGCCCCTGCCCATGCTATATTTTGAGGCCTGGAGGCAGGCGGGCCCCGGGCGGGCCGCGCGGCCGCAAGCGCCGCCGGCACAGGGCGCACCCGAAGCGAGGTCCCATGAATCCACCCTTCAAGCGCATTGCCATCACCACCGGCGGCGGCGACGCGCCCGGACTGAACGCCGTGATCCGCGCGGTGGTGCTGGCGGCGGAGCGGCTGGGCTGGGAATGCCACGGCATCCGCGACGGTTTCAACGGCCTGCTGGCGCCCGACCAATGCCTGGGCGAGCCGGTGGTGCGCCTGACGGCCGAGGCGGTGCACGGCATCGGCCATCTCGGCGGCACCATCCTCGGCAGCACCAACCGCGGCAACCCCTTGCGCTATCCGGTACGCCAGGCCGACGGCAGCCTGGCCGAACAAGACCGCTCCGACGAGCTGCTTGCCCTGTTCCGCCAGCGCGGCATCGAGGCGCTGGTCGCGGTCGGCGGCGATGGCTCGATGGAAATCGCCGACTGCCTGCACCGCAAAGGCCTGCCGGTGGTGGGCGTACCCAAGACCATCGACAACGACCTCGACCACACCATCCAGACCTTCGGCTTCGACACGGCGGTCGGTTTCGCCACCGAATGCATCGACCGCCTCCACACGACCGCCCACAGCCAGCACCGCGTCATGGTGGTCGAGGTGATGGGCCGCTACGCCGGCTGGATCGCCCTGCACGCGGGGATGGCTTCCGGCGCCCATGCCATCTTGCTGCCTGAAATCGCGTTCGACATCGACGCGGTCGCCGCGGCCATCGCGCAGCGCGACGCGGCCGGCCACCGGCATGCCATCGTGGTGGCGGCCGAGGGCGCGCAGCCGGCCGGCGGGGCGCGCGCCGTGCAGGCGGCCGCCGCCGTCGGGCAGGCCGAGCGCCTGGGCGGCATCGGCGCCTGGGTCGAGGCGCGGCTGGCCGAACGCACCGGCAAGGAATGCCGCAGCGTGGTGCTGGGCCACCTGCTGCGCGGCGGCAGCCCCTCGGCATTCGACCGCGTGGTCGCGGCGCGCTTCGGCGCCGCCGCCGTGCGCGCACTGGCGCGCGGCGAGTCCGGCATCATGGTGACCCTGGCCGAGCACGATATCGGCACCGTGCCGCTGGCCCGGGTCGCCGGCCGCAGCAGGCGCGTCCCGCTCGACGGCGACACGGTGCGCACCGCGCGCGACCTGGGGATCTGCCTCGGCTAGCACGGCGGCCCGGCCGGCGCCCGGCCCGGTCAACACTGCAAAGGAGAATGACATGGACAAGATTGCGTTGGTAACGGGCGGCACGCGCGGCCTGGGGCGGGCGATCGCGATCGCCCTGCGCGATGCCGGCTGCCGGGTGGCGGCCAGCTATCACAGCGACGAGGCCGCGGCGCGCAGCATGCAGGACGAGACCGGCGTGCTGGCCCTGCGCTGGGACGTGGCCGATTTCGAGGCCTGCCGCGACGGCGTGGCCCAGGTCGAGGAGCTGCTCGGCCCGGTCGACGTGCTGGTCAACAATGCCGGCATCACCGCCGACGCCATGTTCCACAAGTTGAGCCCGGAACAATGGTGGCAGGTCATGTACACCAACCTCGGGTCGGTGTTCAATGTGACGCGCCATGTCATCGGCGGCATGCGCGCGCGCCACGCCGGGCGCATCGTCAACATCAGTTCGGTCAATGGCCGCAAGGGGCAGGCCGGGCAAACCAATTATGCGGCCGCCAAGGCCGGCATCCTGGGCTTCACGAAGGCGCTGGCGCTGGAAAACGCCGCACATGGCATCACCGTCAACGCGGTGGCGCCGGGCTACTGCGATACGGCGATGATGGCGGCGGTGCCGCCCGAGGTCTTGCGCGGGATCGTCGCCCAGATTCCCGTCGGGCGCCTCGGCACCCCCGAGGAAATCGGCCGCGTGGTCGCCTTCCTGGCCTCGGAAGGGAGCGCTTTCATTACCGGCGCGACCTTCGACGTGAACGGCGGCCAGTACCTCGCGTGACACCCGTCCCATGCGCGTGGCCCGCCTCGCACCGGGGCCTGGGCCCTGAGCCGGCGGCAGGCAGGTTCAAGGGGCCAGCACGTATTGGCCGGGCGCCGGGCCCAGGCTCGTGCCGTCCGCCGGCGGCCGGGCGGGCGGGCCTGCGCGCGCCGCCAGCCAGGCTTCCCAGGCCGGCCACCAGCTGCCTTCGTAATGGGGCGCTTCGTGCTGCCAGCGCTCCGGGTCGATATAGGGCGCATCCGCCGCCGCGGTGGCGAGCTGGTAGCTGCGGCCCGTATCGCCGGGCGGGGCGATCACCCCGGCGTTGTGTCCGCCGGAGGTCAGCAGGAAGCTCACTTCGCAGTCGGTCAGCAGGCCGATCTTGTACACCGAGCGCCAGGGGGCGACGTGGTCGGTGCGGGTGCCGACCGCGAAGATCGGCGCCGCGATGTCGGTGAGGGCGACCGGCTTGCCGCCGATCTGGTAGCGGGCGCTGGCCAGGTCGTTGTTCAGGAACAGGCGCCGCAGGTATTCCGAATGCATCCGGTAGGGCATGCGGGTGGCGTCGGCGTTCCAGGACATCAGGTCCGTATGGCGGTCGGGGACGTCGAGCAGGTAGTGGCGCAGCCGCCGCGACCAGATCAGGTCGTTCGAGCGCAGCAGCTGGAAGGCGCCGGCCATCTGGCGGGTATCGAGGTAGCCCTGGCTCCACATCGCCGCTTCCAGGAAGCTGACTTCGCTCTCGTCGATGAACAGCGACAGCTCGCCCGGCTCCGTGAAATCGACCTGGGCCGCCAGCAGGCTCAGGCTGGCGAGGCGCCGGTCGTGGTCGCGCGCCATGGCGCCGGCGGCGATCGCGAGCAGGCTGCCGCCCAGGCAGTAGCCGCAGGCATTGACCTGGGGCGAGCCGCTGTCGCGCACGATCGCATCGAGCGCCGCCATGACGCCGAGCTGGCGGTAGTCGTCCAGGCCGAGGTCGCGGTCGCCCGCATCGGGGTTCTTCCAGGAAACGACGTACACCGTATGCCCATGCTCGACCAGGTAGCGCACCAGGGAGTTGTGGGGCGACAGATCGAGGATGTAGTACTTCATGATCCAGGCCGGCACGATCAGCAGCGGCACCGTGTGCACGGTTGGCGTGACCGGGTCGTAGCGCAGCAGCTCGGCCAGGCGGTTGCGCAGCACCACCTTGCCCGGCGTGCAGGCCACGTCGCGCCCGGGCTGGAAGGTCGGGAGCTCGGCTTCGCCGGTGGCCGCGCGCCAGGCGTCGCCGGCGGCGCGCGCGGCGCCGGCGACCAGGTTCATGCCGCCGCGCTCGCAGCTCGTGCGCAGCACCACCGGGTTGGTCGCGACGAAATTCGACGGTGCAGCGCAGTCGAGCAGCTGGCGCGCGACGAAGGTGGCGACATCGGCGTGGTGGCGCGACATGCCGCGCACGCTGTTGGTCGCGCGGTGCCACCACTGCTGCTGCAACAGGAAGCCCTGGCTCAGCACATTGAAGGGCCAGCGGTGCCAGTCGGGTTCATCGAAGCGCTTGTCCTGGGCCAGCGGCGCCACCGGTTCGGCCAGGCCGGACGCCGCCGCCCCGGCGCAATACTGGAGCCAGCGCAGCGAGGCCGAGGCGGCATGCACCGCCAGCTCGGCCTGCTTGTCCGGCGAGAGCAGCAGGTGGCTGCTCCAGTCGACCCAGGCCATGGCCAGCGCCGCCGGCGACACATTGCCGGTGAAGCGCCCGAGCCAGGCGTGCAGGGGCAGGTCGATCGCGGCGTGGCCGACGTCAGATTCGGGATAGTCGTGGTGCGTGCCTTGCCAGGCGCTGGCATCGCGCTCCTGCACGCCGACGGGAGGGAAACCGGGCTGGTTCATCGCTACCTCGCTCGTGGGCTCAGTGCGCCAGCAGCACCGGCACCGGCGCGCGCTCGAGCAGCACCCGGGTGACCCCGCCGAGCAGGATCTCGCGGTAGCGGCTGTGGCCGAAGGCGCCGGCGACCAGCAGCCCGGCGCCGGTGGCGCGCGCGATCTCGAGCAGGGCGTCGCCGGCCGCGGCCTGCGTGCGCTCGTTGACGACCTCGACCCGGACGCCGTGGCGGGCGAGGAACAAGGCCATGTCGGCGCCGGGCTCGTCGCCGTGCAGGCCGGATTCGCGGTCGGGATTGACCAGGGCCAGGTGCACCGTGGCGGCGCGCACCAGCACGGGCAGGGCGGCGTCGATGGCGCGCACCGCCTGCGCGCTGCCGTCCCAGCCGACCACCACTTGGCCGGCAAGCGGCGCGCCGGCATAGGCGGGCGGCACCACCAGCACGGGTTTGGTCCCGTGCAGGGCGAGGTATTGGGGCAAGCCGCGCGGCGCCGGCGGCTCGCCCGCATCCTGGCTGAGCACGGCCAGGTCGGCGTAGCGCGACTGCAGCAGCAGCGCCATGCGGTGCTCGTCCTCGGCCATGCGTTCTTCGAGGGATTGCACGCCGAGCCGCCGGGCGCGCGTGGAGAACCCCTGCAGGCTGTTGCGCGCGGCGCTGCGCAAGGCATCGAATTCTTCGCGCGGCGCCACCCGCATCGAGCCGGCCAGCAGCACGAAGGCCGGCCAGGACAGGCCGGTGGCGGCGCTGCCGACCAGGTGCGCATCGTGCGCATTGGCAAGCCAGGCGGCGGCCTGCAGCCGGGCCTCCATGGCCGGGCTGTCGTCGACGTGCACGATGATGGTCTTGTACATGGCGGGTCCTTTCGTGTGCGTACTCCTCAGTCACGACTCTACGCCGAGTGCCCGGGCGTGTCAGGCGTGCGGATGATGCAGATCAAATGGCAACCGAATTCGGCGCGGGCCCGGCTTATTTCGCGGCCGGACTGCGCGCATGCGCCGCCACCACGTCGAGCAATTCGATCGGCAGCGGAAACACGATGGTCGAGGACTTGTCGCCGGCGATCGCGCCAAGGGTCTGCATGTAGCGCAGCTGCATCGCGCCCGGCTGCTGGGCCAGCACGAAGGCGGCCTGCTGCAGTTTTTCGGAGGCCTGCAGCTCGCCCTCCGCATGGATCACCTTGGCGCGCCGCTCGCGCTCGGCCTCGGCCTGGCGCGCGATGGCGCGGATCATCGATTCGTCCAGGTCGACGTGCTTGATCTCGACATTGGCGACCTTGATGCCCCAGGCATCGGTCTGGGCGTCGAGCACCTGCTGGATGTCCAGGTTCAGGCGCTCGCGCTCGGCCAGCATCTCGTCGAGTTCGTGCTTGCCGAGCACGGCGCGCAGGGTGGTCTGGGCCAGCTGGCTGGTCGCTTCCATGAAGTTGGCGACCTGGATGATGGCGCGCTCCGGGTCGACCACGCGGAAATACAGCACGGCGTTGACCTTCACCGAGACGTTGTCGCGCGAGATGACGTCCTGGGTCGGCACGTCCAGCACGATGGTGCGCAGGTCGACCCGCACCATCTGCTGCAGCACCGGGATGATGATCACCAGCCCCGGCCCCTTCACGCCCCAGAAGCGCCCCAGCTGGAACACGACGCCGCGCTCGTATTCGCGCAGCACCCGGATCGCCGAGGCCAGCAGGGCCAGCAGCAGGAAGAACAGGCCGCCAAGGCCGATACCGATACCGGAAAACATCGTCATTCTCCTCAGGGTTGGACAACGGGAACGACTTCCAGGGTCAGGCCGGCCCGGCCGGCCACGCGCACGGTTTGCAAGGGGTGCAGCGGCTCGGCGCTGACCGCCCGCCACAGCTCGCCTTCGATGCGGACCCATCCTTCCCGGACATTGCGTGCAGAAACGTTCTCCACGGCGCACAGCGCGCCGATCAGGCCGGCCGCGCCGCTGGTGACGGGGCGCCGCCGGGTTTTCAAGGCCAGCCGCGCCGTGCCGAACAGGATCAGCGCGCTGGCCACGGCCAGGATGCCGACCAGGCCGGGCGGGACGCCATAGCCGGGCAGCTCGGTGTCGATCAGCATGAGGGCGCCGGCAACGAAGGCGGCGATGCCGCCCAGGCCGAGGATGCCGAAGCTGGGCAGCCAGGCTTCGCCGATCATGAAGGCCAGCCCCAGCACGATCAGGGCCAGGCCCGCGTAGTTCACCGGCAGCAGCTGCAGGGCGTACAGCCCCAGCAGCAGGCAGATGGCGCCGATCACGCCCGGCGCCACCGCGCCCGGGCTCATGAATTCGAAGACGAGGCCGTAGATGCCGAGAGTCATCAGGAGCAGGGCCACGGCGGGATTCGTGATCGCCGCCAGCAGGTCGGTGCGCCAGTCCGGCAGGAACTCGGCCAGCACCGCGCCGCGGGTGGCCAGGCGCCGCTCCTGCCCCAGCACCACCACGGTGCGGCCGTCGAGCTGGGCCAGCAGGCCCGGCACATCGGCGGCGACGAATTCGATGACATTCTGCTGCAGGGCTTCCTCGGCGCTCAGGCTGCTTGACTCGCGTACCGCGCGCTCGGCCCAGTCGGCATTGCGGCCACGCAGTTGCGCCAGCCCGCGCAGGTAGGCGGCGGCGTCGTTGATGGTCTTGGCCTTCATGGCGGAGGGCGATTCCGTCTTGTCGGCGCCGGGCTCGGCTCGCCCGTCCTTTTTCGGCGGCGCGCCCGGGGCCGGGCCGCCGGGTCCGGGCTGCTGCGGCCCGATCCCGATTTCCACCGGCGTGGCCGCCCCGACATTCGTGCCCGGCGCCATGGCCGCGATATGGCTCGCATACAGGATATAGGTGCCGGCGCTGGCGGCGCGCGCACCGCCCGGCGCCACCCAGGCCACGACCGGCACCGGGGAGGCCAGGATCGCCTTGATCACCGTGCGCATCGAGGTGTCGAGCCCACCCGGCGTGTCCATCCTGAGGATGAGCAGTTGCTGCCCCTGCCCGGACGAGCGCTCGAGGCTGCGCACGATGTGGTCGGCACTGGCCGGGCCGATGGCGCCGTCGATCGCCAGCAAGCCAACCGCGGCGGCGGCAAGGGCAGGGCAGGGCAGGAGCACGGCCAGCAAGAGCACAAACGCAGTCCAGGTGCGTGCGAAGACACGGGACCGCGGCGCGTTATCTGGACGCACCATTCCTGGCTGGAGATGTTGCCGGATGATGGACATGGCAGACCGTTCCCTGAGCGGCTACGCGATCAGTGTACACCTGAACGATCACGAAATTCGTCCGGTCTCGCCCAAACGCATGGCGTCCGCGCCCTTGCCGCCGACATGGCAAACAGTAATATGCAAGAATCAAGATCATGCAGTAAGTGTTGCAACGGCAGGTGCCGGTTGATGAAGGAACGAACGGAGGCAGGAGCATGGATGCAAACGCCCGCTACCGCCCGGTGGCGTTCGGCGACGACGCTGTAGAGGTCCGCATGGCCCATGGCGCGACCTATGTGAAGGCGGCGCCGCCGCTCGGCGGCTATGCCGTGCGCACGACGGACCGCCTGCGCCACTGGGCGGCGCAGGCGCCGGAACGCAGCTTCATCGCCCGGCGCGGCGCCGATGGCGCATGGCGCCACATTACCTACCGCGAGGCGCTGGGCCATGTGCGATCGATCGGGCAGGCGCTCCTGCAGCGCGGCTTGTCGGCCGCGCGGCCGGTGGTCATCCTGTCCGGGAACGATCTCGAACACGCCATGCTGGCCCTGGCCTGCCAGTACATCGGCCTGCCCTACGCCCCGGTCTCCCCCGCTTATTCGCTGGCATCGACCGACTTCGGCAAGCTGCGCCACATCATGGCGCTGCTCGATCCGGGCCTGGTGTTTGCCGCCGACGGCCGCGCATTCGGCCCGGCGGTGGAGGCGACCTGTGGCCTTGACGTCGAGTTCGTCGTGGCCAGCGGCATGCCATCCGGGCGCACGGCGACGCCGTTCACGGCACTGCAGCGCACCGCGCCCGGCGCTGCGGTGGACGAGGCCATGCAAGCCGTCGGCCCGGAGACGATCGCCAAGTTCCTGTTCACCTCGGGCTCGACCGCGCAGCCGAAAGCCGTCGTGAATACCCACCGCATGTTATGCAGCAACATGCAGGCACTGCTGCAGGTCTGGCCTTTCCTGGCCGACGCGCCACCGGTGCTGCTCGACTGGCTGCCATGGAACCATACCTTCGGCGGCAACAAGAGCTTCAACCTGGTTCTGTTCAACGGCGGCACCCTGTACATCGACGACGGCAAGCCGACCCCGCAGCTGTTCGAGCAGACCCTCGCCAACCTGCGCGAGATCGCGCCGACCGTCCACTTCAACGTGCCCAAGGGATGGGAGGACCTGGCGCAGGCGCTGGCGCGCGATCCCGTCCTGCGTGAGCATTTCTACAGCCGCCTGCAGCTGCAGTTCCATGCCGGCGCGGCCCTGGCGCAGCCGGTCTGGGACAGGCTTGCAGCCAGCGCCGAAGCGGCCTGCGGCCAGCGGATCCGGATGGCGACCGGCCTGGGCATGACCGAGACCGCTCCCTGCGCCCTGTTCACGCTGCGTGAAGACGTGCGTGCCGGCGAAGTGGGTGTGCCCAGCCCCGGCCTGGAAGTGAAGCTGGCGCCGTGCGGCGACAAGTTCGAACTGCGCTACCGCGGTCCCGGCGTCACGCCTGCTTACTGGAAGACGCCTGGCGACACGGCGCGGATGTTCGACGACGAGGGATTCTTTTGCTCGGGCGACGCCGTCAGGTGGCTGGACGCGGCCCGTCCGCGGCTGGGGTTCGTGTTCGACGGCCGCCTGGCGGAAGACTTCAAGCTGTCCACCGGCACCTGGGTCGGCGTCGCCACCTTGCGCAGCCGCGTGGTGCACGACGGCGCACCGTATGTGCAGGACGCCGTCATCGCCGGCCATGACCGCGCCGAGGTCGGCCTGTTGATCATCCCGAACCTGGCGCAATGCCGCAGCCTCGGTGGCCTGCCCGATTCCGCCGGCGCGGCAGAGGTGCTGGCCGCGGACCCGGTACGCGGGTATTTCAGGGACCTGGTTCACCGCCTCGGAAAGGAGGGCGGCAGCGCAAGCCGTATCGCGCGCGCCCTCGTGCTGGTCGAGCCGCCCTCGGCCGAACGCGGGGAAATCACCGACAAGGGGTCCGTCAACCAGCGCGCCATCCTGCGCCGGCGTGCCGCCCTGGTCGAGCTGCTGTACGCGGGACAGGATCCGGCGATCGTTTATTCGGGCGAGGAGCCGGGACACGTGGGCTGAATCATCGCGCGGCCTGCCTGCGCGGCGCCATCGCCAGCGCACGTGCTTCGCCGGCCGCCAGTTCCTCCGCCCCCAGCACGTAGTCGGGATTGCCGACCAGGCGCGTCAAGGAAGCGCCGGCCTTCGTCGGTCAGCGCCATCACGCGCGTGGTGCGGTGGAACAGGCGCACGTCGAGATGGCGCTCGAGCTGGGCCAGGGCCTGGCCGATCGCGCCTGCGTCGATGACGACGATGACTTCTTTCATGCTGTCCTCCCTGCGTCGAAATGACGATAGGCGAATGTAGCATGGGGCCGATTGTGCGATTAGGGGACGAAATGCGCATGCTCTTATGAGCATGGCTCACGATTGCCAAGTCCTTAGCGCTGCGGGAATCGTGCATCGGGTAGACAGGCGACAGTTCAGGTTTCAGCAAGAACCCGACAGCTTGGGCAATCCACTGGTAGAGGCAATGCGGCTGGCTCGATACAGTGTGATGGTCAGCGGCTTGCTGGAATCAACACGAGGAGTAGCAAATGAAGATGCGTCAATTGGGGAACAGTGGCCTGACGGTGTCGGCACTCGGCATGGGGGCCATGAACCTGAGCTTCGGTACCGGCAAGGCCGTCGATGAAAGCGAAGGCGTTCGGGTGCTGCGCGCAGCGGTCGAGCGCGGCATCACCTTTTTCGATACCGCGCAAGCCTACGGCCCATACGTCAACGAGAAGCTGGTAGGCGCAGCGCTGGCGCCCATGCGCAAGGACGTCGTCATCGCGACCAAGTTCGGCTTCAGGCTGGAAAACGGGGCCATCACCGGCACCGACAGCCGTCCGGAGAACATCCGCGCCGTGGCCGAGGCGTCGCTCGCCAGCCTGAAGACCGACTACATCGATTTGTTCTACCAGCACCGCGTCGATCCGGACGTGCCCATCGAAGACGTCGCCGGCACCCTCGCGGATCTGATCCGTGAAGGCAAGATCCGCCACTACGGCCTGTCCGAAGCGGGCGCCACGACGATTCGCCGCGCCCACGCCGTCCATCCTGTCGCAGCGGTGCAGAACCAGTACTCGATCTGGACCCGCGAACCGGAAGCGGAAGTGATCCCCGCCTGCGAAGAGCTGGGTATCGGTTTCGTGCCATGGGGGCCGCTGGGCACGGGTTTCTTGACCGGCACGATCGATACCACCACCACCTTCGACAGCGCGACCGACCTGCGGGCGAATTTCCCGCGCTTTACCCAGGAAGCGATCAAGGCCAATATGCCGGTCGTCGAGGTGTTGCGTTCGTTCGCGGCCAGGCGCAATGCAAGCCCGGTGCAGGTCGCACTGGCCTGGCTGCTGGCGCAAAAGCCGTGGATCGTCCCGATTCCGGGCATGGACAAGGTCGCCTACATCGACGACAACCTCCAGTCCATCGACCTCGAATTGAGCGCGGCCGATGTCAGCGAGATCAACGCGGAAATCGGCAAGATCGACGTCAAGGGCGCGCGCCTGGACGATGGCCTGTTGTCGATGTCCGAATGAGGACCGAGATATGGTGCGATCAGGCTGTCAGCGCTGGCGCCGGTAGGCGCTGGGGGTGAGGCCGGTCTCCTTGCGGAACAGCTGGGCGAAGTGGCTGGGGCTCGAATAACCCACGTCGTTGGCGATGTCGACGACACTGGCTGTGGTTTCGCGCAAGCTGCGCCGTGCCGCTTCCATGCGAAGCCTGATCTGGTATTGCGAAGGCGGCATCCCCGTCGCCTTCTTGAATAACCGGTTGAAGTGAAACTCGCTCATGCCGGCGATTGCCGCAAGCGCCGCGAGGCTGAACGGTTCTGCAAGGTGTTCGCTCATCCACAGCAAAATCAGGCGCAGTTTGTAGGCCGGAAGCGAGGAGCCATCCAGTTGCGAGACGCCCGTGTCGACGTAATGACGGGCCATGTGCACGGCAATGGCATCGGCAATGCCGTGCACAAACAGGGCGCTGGCACACGGTACGGCCAGTTCGCTGCGCAGCGCGCCCAGTAGCGCGACCAGCCTGGGGTCCTCGATGCCGGACACGTTCCGGAAGTGCGATTCCTGCGCCCGCGCGCCATGCACCTCGTCCAGCGCGCGTTCGAAGATCGGCATGCCGAGCAGCAGCAAGACGACTTCGAGCGGCTCGGCTGACAGGCGCCGCCATCGGAAGGAGTAGGGCGCGCCTGCCATCGTCAGGAACAAGGATCCGCGCCGGATGTCACTGATGACCGGCGCGCCCCCCAGTTCCCGTTCTTCCGTGCGTGCCTCTCCTGCGGCGATCCAGACGATGAACGGCTCGCTCACGGCCGGCATGTCGAACGCTTCCTCTTCGGCTGACAGCGAAAACACGGACATCTGGACATCGCGCCAGGCCGGACCATGACTCTTTACGAGTACGTCTCCGGGGGGATAGCTGGCCAGGCTCTCGGCGGAGGTAAGGCTGGGCGTCGGGGCGGGATTCATATGTGCCTTGATGATGAGTTGTTCGGCGCGGTTGCGGTGTGCCTTCATGTCGACGGTCGCCCACGACCGCCATGACCCACATGGCGATCCAGGAGCAGCTGGAAGGCAAGGCGGTCGAGTGGATGGAGAAGGTCAGCGACGGGCAGTACGGGAAGTAAATCAGCCGCCTGCCGCCGGCGTCACCAGGGTGGCCGCCAGGTCGCGCAAGGCGCCGGCCAGCGCCGCGTCCAGGCTTGGTACCGAGGCCGCCAGCACGTCGAGGGCCAGCGCGATTTCGCTGGCCCGTTCGGCCAGCAGCGCCCTGCCTGCTTCGCGCTGGGGCAGGGCAAGTCCGCTGCGCGGCAGGTGGAAGTTCATGCCCGCGCGCGGCGTCGGTTCGCTGCCCGCCGGCAGGGTGGTGAGCAGCACGCTCAGCGAGTGCACCACATGCATCAGCTTGACTGCGCCGTCGACTTCCGCGCGGCGCGCAGCCGGGGCCTGCGGTGTGCCGGTGCCGCTGGCGAGCAGCCGCAGCATGAGGCCATAGCTGGCATTGGCCAGGTCGAGCACGCGCGCGCTGTCGGGCGCGCTGACGTGGCAGCCGGGCGCGTCGCCGATCGGCGCGAACATGAGCGGGTCGGAAACGATGTCGCGGTGCGGCACGAAGGCCGGATCCTCGCGCAGGAAGGCGTCGTATTGCGCGGCCATCGCGACGAAGCGCGCGTAATGCGATTCCTCGCTGTCGCGCCGTCCGCCTTCGCCCTGTTCGATGATGGTGTCGATGGCCAGCACGGCGCTGCGCAAGTCGGTCACCGTCACCAGGCCGGGGAGGTCCATGATGTCCGGCCCGAGCTGGGCCTCGAGGCTGCCCACGAACAGGGCGGATTCGCCCAGGCGTTCGGCCAGGGTCTCGAAACCCTGCTGGATGCCGCGGTACAGGTGGCCGACGGTGTCGTAGTCTTCGGCGGTCGGCGTGAGCCGGGTGGCGTGCGGGCGGCGCTGATAGCTGGTGGCCGTCTCGAAGCCGCTGGCCTGGGCCATCTCCATGCCCTCGGGACGCTCGAGGTAGACGAAATGGGCCAGCGTATCGCGCGTGAGCGGCGCCAGGCGCACCACCAGGCTGGCGGGGTGGTAGCCCGGCGGCACCGGGAAATTCTGGCGCCGGAAATGCGGCGGCGAACCGATGCTCATCAGGAGGTTGTTGACCGTGGCCAGGTGGGCCATTTCTTCCATGGCGACGCTGCGGATTTCCTTGCGCCAGCGCTTGATCGCTTCCAGCTGGGCAGGCGTGACCGATTCGCCGTCCGACTGCTTCAGGCTCCAGCCGGCGTACAGGTAGGTGCACATCAGGCCTTGCTCGATTTCGGCCGCTTCGGTGAGCAGGTAGATCAGCTGTTCGCGGTCGTTGACGCGCACGTCGTGGCGGTCGGTGGTGGTTGTCGTCATCGGGGCACTATACCGCAAGCCGTGTTCAGGCCGGCGGGCGCCCGTTCGCGTACGCGCGCATGGCGGCTGCCGGCACTCTCCGCGCTGTGCGCCAGCGGGCGCACGAACGAGATTTCGAGTTTCAGGACATTGATGGGTAAGGTCGTGAGGTGGCTCAGCGACGAATAGCCAGTGCCGAAATCGTCGAGGGCGATCGACAGGCCGCGCCGTCTGAATGCCTCGAGCACCCCGCGCCCGACGTTGTGGCTTTCGAACAGCGCGTGCTCGGTCAGTTCGACCGGGATGTTCCGCGGCGACAGGCCGGCTGCGTTCATGGCGGCGTCGATCAGGGCCACCATGTGGACCGCCATGCACGTATGAGCGCCGGGGGGCGGCGCCTATCCTTTATGGCGGATTGCGTCGATCACCAGCGCCAGCGCGCGCGAAGCGTGCCGGCGGCTCGGGTAATACGCGTGCAGGCCGGGGAATTTCGGGCACCAGTCCTGCATCACGCTCACCAGGCGTCCCTCGCGCACGTGGCTGGCGGCCAGGTCTTCGGTGAGGTAGGCGATGCCGCAGCCGCTCAGGGCCGCGTTCAGCATGTGATAACCGGTGGTGAACATCGACTGGCCACGCACGCGCAGCTCCAGCGCCTGGCCGTCGCGCTCGAGCTCCCACGCGTAGATGCCGCCGCTGCTGGCCAGGCGCAGGGTGATGCAATTCTGTTTCATCAGGTCTGGCGGCGTGGCGGGGATGGCATGCCAGGCGAAATAGGCGGGCGAGGCCACGATCATGGTCTGCACGTCGGGCGTCAGGCGCACCGCGACCATGTCCTTTTCGACCTGGTCGCCATAGCGCACACCGATGTCGTAGCGGTCGGCCGCGATGTCGACCATGCGGTAGTCGGCGGTGATCTCGACGTGCAGGTCGGGGTATTGCGGCAGGATCGGTGCGAGCCGCGGCCACAGGACGTTGTCGATGACGTTGTCGATCGCGGTGATGCGGATGGTGCCGGCCGGCTTGTCGCCCAGGTCGCTCACCGCCGCGATCTCGGCTTCGATCTCGTCGATGCGCGGCGCCACGTTCAGCAGCAGCCGTTCGCCGGCCTCGGTGGGCGAGACGCTGCGGGTGGTGCGGGTGAGCAGGCGCACGCCGAGGCGCGCTTCGAGCGAGCGCACGATGTGGCTCAGCGCCGACTGGGTCATGCCCAGCTTGGCCGCCGCGCGCGTGAAACTGCGTTCGCGGGCCACGGCGATGAAGACGAGGATGTCGTTGATGTTCTCGCGGGCCATGGGTTTTCCTGGTTATTCGTGACGGTGTGTATTCAATTCTAGCAGCGATTGATGAAGCACATTCATAAGCCCATGCAAATGCCGGCCCGTTTGCCCTACCGGTTTGCCACTACCATGCTCGACTCCCGGGCGCGCTCCTGCGCCTGCGCATCACCAGAACAGGAAGGCTACCAATGAGCATCACCGCCGATCTCCACGCGGCGCCGGCCGAACCCACCCGGCCCGCCGCCTGGGGCGCCGTCTTCGCGCTGGCGCTGGGCGCCTTCGTGCTGGTCGCATCTGAGTTCATGCCGGTCAGCCTGCTCACGCCGATCGCGGCCGACCTCGGCATCTCCGAGGGCCAGGCGGGCCATAGCATCGCGATCTCCGGCGCCTTTGCCTTGTTCACGAGCCTGTTCATCGCGCGCCTTGCCGGGCGCTTCGACCGCAGGCTGCTGCTCCTGGCCCTGACGGTGTTGATGATGGCGTCCAGCACCCTGGCCGCATTCGCGCCCAGCTATTTCTGGTTCATGGTGGGCCGCGCCCTGATCGGCGTGGCGATCGGCGGCTTCTGGTCGATGTCGGCGGCGACTGCGATGCGCCTGGTGCCGCTTCACCAAGTGCCGCGCGCCCTGGCCATCGTCAATGGCGGCAATGCGCTGGCCACCGTGGTGGCGGCGCCCCTGGGCAGCTTTCTAGGGGCGATCGTCGGCTGGCGCGGCGCTTTCTTCTGCCTGGTCCCGGTCGCCGCCCTGGCCTTTGCCTGGAAGCTGGCGCGCCTGCCGTCGATGCCGGTCCAGCGCGGGGGGCCGGCCTCGAGCGCCTGGACGCTGTTCAAGCGGCCGGAAGTGGCTTTCGGCATGGCCGGCGCCAGCTTCTTCTTCATGGGGCAGTTCGCGCTGTTCACCTACCTGCGGCCCTTCCTGGAGCAGGTGACGCGGGTCGATACCCTCACGCTGTCGTTGCTGCTGCTGGCGATCGGCCTGGCCGGCTTCGTGGGGACGATCCTGATCGGCGGGGTGCTCAAGCGGCACCTGTACCGGACCCTGGTCGTGATTCCGGCGCTGATGGCCTTGATCGCGGTGGCCTTGACCGGCCTGGGCGGCGTGCTGCCGGTGGTGGCCATCCTGCTGGGCATCTGGGGACTGGTCGGCACCGCGGCCCCGGTCGGATGGTGGACCTGGCTGGCGACGACCCTGCCCAGGGATGCCGAGGCGGGCGGCGGCCTGATGGTCGCGGTGGTGCAGCTGGCGATCATGCTGGGGGCGCTGGTGGGCGGGGTGTTGTTCGACTCCAGCGGCTACCGCGCGACCTTCGGCCTGGGCGCGGCGCTGCTGGTGGTGGCTGCCATGTTCGCGGTGCTGGCGGCGCGCGCAGGCCGCGCGCACGCAAGCAGGTAAATCTCTTACGGAATCAGGCGCTCCGCCCGCAGCCGCGCGAACAGATCGAAGAAGGATTGATCGGTCGCCTGCCAGGCCGTAAAGCCCAGCCGGCGGCTGTTGGCCATGTCGGTCATCACCTCCAGCGGGCGGCCGAGGTCGAGGTCCGTATGCCAGGCTGACGCCAGCCGGTCGAGATCGGGTTCGGCCAGTCCATGGCGCCCGGCGATCTCGCGCCACAACTCCCCATCGTTCGCCATCGCCGTCGCCAAAGGCTGGACAGTGCCATTGAAGCCCGCGGCCTGGACGCCAAACCATTCGGCCAGTTTCGGCCACAGCCAGCTCCAGCGGAACACGTCGCCGTTGACGATATTGAAGGCCTCGTTGCGCGCGGCATCGGTATCGGCGGCCCAGACCAGCTGTTTGGCCAGCATGCGCGCATCGGTCACGTCCGACAGGCCCTTCCACTGCGCTTCGGAACCGGGGAACTGGAAGGGACGTCCGGTCTCCTTGCAGATGGTGGCGTAGACGGCCAGCGTGGTGCCGAGGTTCATGGCATTGCCTACCGCCAGGCCGATGATGGTGTGCGGGCGGTGCACGCTCCAGGTGAAGCGGTCGCGCGCGGCCGCGGCATAGACCTCGTCTTCCTGCGCATAGTAGAAATTCTCCAGCGGCAGGCGCGGCTGGCTTTCGCGCAGCGGGGTGTCGGGCAGGGTGCCGGAGCTGGCATAGGCTTCGAAGGGGCCGAGGTAGTGCTTCAGGCCCGTGACCAGGGCCACGTGGCGCAGGCTTTTTTGCGGCGAGAGCGCGTCGAGCAGGTTGCGCACCAGGGCGGCATTGACGCGGATGTTCTCGGCCTCGGTGTCCTGGCGCATCCAGGTGGTGATGAAGACGTGGGTCGGCGCCACGTCCGCCAGGGCTTTGGCCAGGCCTTCCGGATCGAGCAGGTCGGCGGCGACGTGCCGCACGCCCGGCAGGTCTTGCGGCGCGCGGCGCGACAGGCCGATCACTTCCCATCCGTCCGCCAGCAGTTCACGGGCCGCGTGGCTGCCACCGATGCCGGTAATGCCTGCGATGAGTGCCGTGCGTTTCATGGAATGCTCCTGATGACAATGGGCGTTCATTCTACGTGGCGGCCCGGGAGCCTGCGCACCGTTGCCCGGCAAACAGGTTTGCGGGAACAGTAGCAATGAGACAACGCATCAATATAATCCGTCAGCGGCCTTGAAATACTCCGGATATACTCCACCTGGAGTATAAGGAGCCAAAACATGAAACTCGTCCCATCCCCGCAGCGCTTGCCCGACAGCGATAAAGTCACCGTCAACGTCGGCCTGGTCGACTTGGCCCAGATGGATTTGCTGGTCGGCGAAGGCTTTTATTCGAACCGCACCGATTTCGTGCGCACGGCCATCCGCAACCAGTTGCAAGTGCATGCCGAGTCGATCCGGCAAACCGTCCTGCGCAAGCGCTACGTGCTCGGGCAGCACCGCTATTCACGCCGCGAGCTCGAAGAGGTCGTGGCATCCGGCCAGCGCCTCGAGATCCACGTACTGGGACTGGCCGTGATCGAAGACGAGGTCACGCCCGAGCTGGCCGACCGGGCCATCGCCTCGGTCCAGGTCCTCGGCGCATTCATTGCCGCACCCGCCACCCGGCAGGTACTGGCAGACCGCATACTCTCGCAATAAAGGAATTCCAATGAAACAACTAGACCAGTTCGTCCAGCAAATGATGGAGTCAGCCAAGCTGGTCCGTTCCAATAACCCCACCGGCGCCGCCGACGTCATCCAGCGTGCGCTGCAGCAGGCGGGCCTGGTGGCGCCCCGGATGGACGCGATGCGCGAGACCGCGCAGGCAGGCTACGGCGCGGATGCGGAACCCGCCTTCGTCGACCTGAATCCGCCGCCGGCCTTCGGACGCAGCGCCATGCCGCGCAAAGCCGCGCGCAAGAGTCCCTTGCCGAAAACCGCCGATTTCTGGAAGCAGCGCACGCCGGCAGCGCCGGAGGAACTGGCGCCGGGTACGGTCGTCGACGGCAGCTTCTCGTGCAGCGCCGGCCAGCGCCGCTACAAGCTCTACATCCCGGCCAAGGCGGCCGAAGGGCCGCGCCCATTGATCGTGATGCTGCACGGCTGCACCCAGAATGCAGGGGACTTTGCTGCCGGCACCGGCATGAACCTGGTCGCGGAAGAAGCGGGCTGCCTGGTGCTGTATCCGGAGCAGGACCGCAGCGCCAACCATAACGGCTGCTGGAACTGGTTCGACGCCGCCCAGCAGCAGCGCGACCAGGGCGAGCCGGCGATCCTTGCGGGCATGACGCGCAAGCTGGTGGCCGAGCAGGGCGCCGACCCGCAGCGCGTGTTCGTGGCAGGGCTGTCGGCAGGCGGCGCGATGGCGGCCATCCTCGGCGCCGAGTATCCGGACCTGTACGCGGCAGTCGGCGTGCACTCGGGCCTGGCGGCCGGCAGCGGCAAGGACATGATCTCGGGCCTGCATGCCATGAAGAAGCCGGGCAAGGCGGCGACATTGGGCAAGGCAGTTCCGATCATCGTCTTCCATGGCGATGCAGACCACGTGGTCAGCCCTGGCAACGGCGACGCGGTGCTGCGCCAGTTTGCCGATGCCCACCCGGTATCGGGCAGCGGCGCCTTGACGAAGGAGTCGAGCCGCGGCGAGGCAGGGCGCGCCTACACCAGAACGAGCTGGCGCGATGGGGGCGGGCGCCGCCATGCGGAGCAGTGGGTCGTGCACGGCGCGGCGCATGCCTGGATGGGCGGCAAGGCGGCGGGATCGCATACGGATGCAAATGGTCCGTGCGCGTCGACTGAGATGCTGGGCTTCTTTCTGGAGCAGGCAGGCAAGTAAGAGGGGGCTGCGGCCAGATGCCGCTCAATTATTGAGAACCGTAGGGTGGGCGGCTTCGCCGCCCGCGCGGTGATAGTTGCACTATGAACCGGCGCACGGGCAGCAGCACCGTGATTTGAACCCGTGGGCAAGGGACTTGCCCACCCTACGGTTCTCGCTAATTTACGAGCCGCGCGCTCCGCTTACCGCCGGACCGCGTGCAGCCACACCGCCGCGATCCGTTCCACGTCTTCATAGCCCGGCTCACCGAGCTGCCCGCCGAAGATGTCCGGATCGAGTTCATCGTACTTCCAGTGGTCGCACAGCGCGTCCAGGCTTGGCTTGACCGCTTCCAGGAAGTCGTCGACCGGGCCGGCGATCGCCACGCCCGTGTACAGCATCAGGCAGCCGCCCGGGCGCAGCCGCGCCAGGCTTTCCTTGACGATGCGCACCGACAGCTCGGCGCCGCGCATGCCGCCGCCGTGGCGGTAGGGCAGCTCGCAGGGGTCGAGCACATACGGCGGGTTCGACACCACCAGGTCGAAGTCCCCCTCCACTTCGCTGAACAAATCGCTCTTGACCGCCGTGATGTTGTCTACCGCGGCCAGCTCGGTGTTCACCGTGGTGAGCGCCAGCGCCCTGGTGTTGATGTCGGCCGCCACCACGTCGGCATGCGGGAAGGCGCGGGCGATGGCCAGTGCGCCGGCCCCGCCGCCGCAGCCGAGATCGATTGCCCGCACCGGGCCCGAACCGAGCCAGGGGAAGGCGCGCTCCATCGTGCCGACGAAGCGGTAGGTGTCGGGCCCGAAGAAGACCGCGTCGTCGTCCTTGGTCGGGTAGGCCGAGTGGAACAGCAGCAGTTCGCCCAGGGTCGAAGCGCGCAGGGTCGAGCGCAGCAGGTTGCCTTCGTGTTCGAGAATGCCGGCTTCACTCATCAGCGCCACCAGTTCGGGCGCCACCGCGTTTTCCGCGAACGGCCGGCTCCAGCCGAAGATCCCGCGCAGGTCGGCGCTGCGTTCGTTACCGGGGCGGCGGTTGATGCGGCGGTGGGTGGCGGGCGTCACCGTGATGAAACGGTAGTCCTGGGCGCGCAGGTAGCGGCCCAGGGCAACGAGGGCCTTGGTATGGGGAGTTGTCATGGCACGAGCTTCGCATGCGGGGCGCATCCTCACCGTGCGCGGCCTCACTTAGCCTCCTCCGGCCGATTGTCGTCCAGATATTTCCCCACTATGTGAATGTTCGAACATACCGAACCCGGCCCCTTGTCCATACTCGAACAGACAAGGACTCAACTCGCAACCGGGGGTAACAGCATGGGCAACAGGGGCATCGATACACCGACGGGCAGGCTCGAGCGGGAAGTCGCACGCGAGCGCCACGAGCGCGAACTGCAGGACGATGCGAAGGCCGGTCTGGCGACGCACGACGATTTCCGTACCAAGGACGCGCGCGAGCGCGACGATACGAGCACGCTCAGGCGCCATCCGGGCCGCTGAAACGGGCCAGGCAGTGCCGGACATAAACGAACATGAGGAGGCAGTACGATGAAATGGGAAGGTGACCGGCAGAGCGACAACGTGGAGGACCGCCGCGGCGGTGGCGGTGGTGGAGGCTTCGGCGGTTTCGGCGGCAAGTCGGTGGGCATCGGCACCCTGGTGCTGGCGCTGATCGGCAGCGCGGTATTCGGCATCGACCCGAGCGTCTTCCTCGGCGGCGGCGGGCCGGTGCAGGTCCAGCAGCAGCCCCAGGGGCCGGCCGCGGCGCCCGCGAACGACCGCGAGACGCAATTCGTCAAGACCACGCTGGCCTATACCGAAGACGTCTGGGCGCAAATCTTCAAGGAGCAGGGCGCGCAATACCAGCCGGCGAAGCTGGTGCTGTTCGAGCGTGGAACCGATACCGCCTGCGGCACCGGGCGCAGCGCCTCCGGGCCGTTCTATTGCCCGCCGGACCGAAGTGTCTACATCGACCTGAGCTTCTTCCGCCTGATGCAGCAGCGCTTCAACGTGGCCGGCGAATTCGCCCAGGCCTATGTGATCGCGCACGAGGTGGGACACCACGTCCAGAACCTGCTGGGCGTATCCGACCAGGTCCATAACGCCCAGCAGCGCGCCTCCGAAAAAGAAGGCAATGCGCTCTCGGTGCGCCTGGAACTGCAGGCCGACTGCTTCGCCGGCGTCTGGGCCAACCGCACCAACCAGCGCGAGCAGATCCTGGAGAAGGGCGACATCGAGACCGCCCTGGCCGCCGCCACCGCCATCGGCGACGACGCGCTGCAGCGCCAGTCGCAGGGCCAGGTGGTGCCGGACTCCTTCACCCACGGCAGTTCGGCCCAGCGCGTGCGCTGGTTTACCCGGGGCCTCGACAGCGGCAAGGTCGAGCAGTGCAATACCTTCGACGCGCGGCAGCTGTAAGTCGTTCGCTGTAGGACCAGTTCCCGACGGGCGCCATGGGCGCCCGTTTGCGCGTGAAAAGCCGCGTTCGTTTCCGTGCGCGTATCGCAATCCCCGGCGTTTTGTCATAACGTAAATTCATAGGCCTGCCGGGCTGGCGGGCGCCCTGACTTCGTGAAGACCTTATCGAGGAGGATTTATGCTGGCAATGAACTACCGCGGGCCGTACCGCGTCCGCGCCGAACACAAGCCCGATCCCGTCATCGAGCACCCCGGCGACGCCATCGTGCGCGTCACCCGCTCGTGCATCTGCGGCTCGGACCTGCACCTGTACCATGGCCTGGTGCCCGACACCCGTGTCGGCCATACCTTCGGCCATGAGTTCATCGGCGTGGTGGAAGAAGTCGGCCCCGGAGTCCAGAAGCTGAAGGTGGGCGACAAGGTGCTGGTGCCGTTCAACGTGTTCTGCGGGTCCTGCTTCTTCTGCGACCGCGAACTCTACGGCAATTGCCACAACATGAATGCGCAGTCCACCGCCGTGGGCTCGATCTACGGCTATTCGCATACGGCCGGCGGCTACGACGGCGGCCAGGCCGAACTGGTGCGCGTGCCGATGGCCGACGTCGGCCCGATGATCATCCCCGACGACATCCACGACGACGATGCCGTGCTGCTGACCGACGCCGTGCCGACCGGCTACCAGGCCGCCGAGATGGGCGACATCAAGGAAGGCGACACCGTGGTCGTGTTCGGCGCGGGTCCGGTCGGCATCTTTGCCGCCAAGTCGGCCTGGCTGATGGGCGCGGGGCGCGTGATCGTGGTCGACCACGTCGAATACCGCCTCGAATTCGTCAAGCGCTATGCCCAGTGCGAGATCGTGAACTTCAAGGAAGTGCGCGACATGGCCGAGCACATCAAGAAGATGACCGACTGGATGGGCGCCGACGTCTGCATCGACGCGGTCGGCTGCGAAGCCTCGGGCAATGCCATGCAGACCCTCACCGGCCGCTACATGATGGCGCAGGCGGGCTCGGCCACCGCGCTGCACTGGTGCATCAACTCGGTGCGCAAGGGCGGCAACGTGTCGATCGTCGGCGTGTATGGCCCGACCTTCAACGCGGTCCCGATCGGCAATGCGCTGAACAAGGGATTGACCTTGCGCATGAACCAGGCCAGCGTGCGCCGCCACCTGCCGCGCCTGATCGAGCACATCCGCGCCGGACGCCTGAACCCGAAGGAAATCATCACCCACCGCGTGCCGCTGGAAGAAGTCTCGGATGCATATCACATCTTCTCGGAGAAGCTCGACGAGTGCATCAAGACCGTCCTGATCCCGCCGAACGCCAACCAGGTGCGCAAGGTTGCGGCCAGCACCACGAATTAAGGAGCGAGCATGGAACGCGATATCGTCGAACACAAGCACAGCCATGACCACGACCACGATCATGGCCACATCCAGCAGCATCCGAGCCAGGGCCACATCGCCCCGCGCCGTCCCTCGCGCGACGAGCTGCAGCACATCAACGGCTGGGGCGCCGACCTCGACCGCAAGGACCGTCCCGGCGTGCCGATGGAACGCACCCCGCCGCGCTTCATCAACCAGCCCGCCGGCGACCCGCCGCAACAGCAGGAAAAGGTCGAGGTGCTGGTCTCGAGCGAACGCCCCGGCATCACCCAGTTGTTCGGCACCGTGCAGCCGCCGTCCGGGCTGTCCGGCATGATCCGCCGCGCGGCTTTCAAGGCCAGCGAGAACGACCTGCGCCACTGGCTGCTCCTGCTGCTGGCCGACCGCGTCAATGTGGTCGAAGGCATCGCCGACGACCTGGCGCGCGGGCATATCCCGAATGTGCTGGGCGAAATGGGCATCAAGGCGGAGATGAAGCACAATCCGGCGGGCTTGGCCAGGAAGGTGGCGATTGCCGCGGCGGTGGTGGGCACGGCGGTCTACCTCATGAACCGCCGCGACCGCGATGACGACGGGCGCTATGTCGAGGTCGAGCGCAGCGACCGGGACGGCCGCGACCGCTACCGCAGTTACCGCTGAGCGATGGAGGCGGCCGCGCTCATGGCTGCCTCTCCCGTCCGGGCCGGCGTTGCAATCCGGCCAGGGCGGGGCGCTGCCGCCTTGCCCTTGGCCGGCTTGCGGCGGAACTTGATCCAGATGACCAGGCCGGTGATGAAGAAGCCCAGCGGTGCCAGGCCAACCACGCTCACCAGGATCCGGCCGGCCAGCCCGAAGGCTTCGCCGGTATGCAGCGGATACAGGGTGCTCGCCACCCAGTCGCCGCCGCGCGCGGCCAGCGGGTCCAGCACGCGCAGGACTGCGCCGCTGCCGGCATCGACACTCACGCGGGTGGCGCCGTCGCCATGGCGCAGCTCGCCCGGCTGGCGTACCCGCACTTCGAAGGGCTGCCCGGGCTTGCCCGGAAATCCTATGCGCGAGACCCGGCCCTCGGGATAGCGCGCCTGCGCCGCCGCCACCGCCTCGCCGGCGCCGATGCGCGGGGCGTTTGCGCTGCTGACGTTGGCCGCCTTGGCGTTCGGCGTCAGCGGCCCGGCTACTTGAATGACCGGCGCGAGCCAGGCCGGCATATTGAAATACACCCCCGAAAAGGCCAGCACCAGCAGGACCGGCGCCGTATAGAAGCCGGCCGCGCGGTGCAGCTGGAAGCTGAACTTCGGCCAGTTGCCGCCGCGCCGCACGGTGACGGCATGCGCGAAGGCCCGGAGCGTCGGCTTGGGCCACCACACCACGATCCCCGTGAGGGTCAGCAGCATCAGCGCCACGCCCTGTACGGCGATCACGACCTTGCCCGCTTCTCCCGACATTAGGTAGCGGTGCAGGTGGAACAGGGTCGGCATCAGGAGCGGGCGCGACAGCCCGGCCTCGCCCCAGTTGCGTTCGCCCAGGATCCGGCCATCGACCGGGTCCAGCATCACCTGCCGCGTGACGCCTTGTTCCCAGTTCGATGCAGGCTTGGCAGGCCGGTACCAGGCCACGTACACGTCGCCATGCAACTCCGGCAGGAACAAGGTGTCGGGACGGCCGTAGAGCGGGTCGTTTGCCAGGCGTGCCGCCACCGCAGCCACGGCGCCGGGCGCCGGGCGGGCAGCCGTGCCGGCTTCGGTTCCCGGCGGCGGCGCCACCTGCAGCAGGCCCGGATTGAGCCAGGCGTCGAGTTCGTGGCGCCATCCGATGACGGCGCCGGTCAGGCCCTGCAAGACCAGGATGGTGCCGAAAATCATGCCGGTCCAGAGGTGGATGGTGCGAACGAATGCTTTCATGGATGAGATCATAAACCGGAATGAGAATGATTCCTATTGTATTAATACATGAGAATGGTTATCATTTGCGCCTGTTCCGATTGAAAAGCTATTCCCATGATGCGCAAGTCGATGTCGATGAAGCCTGTTTCCTTCGCCGTGGCAGGCGCCTGTTTCCTGATGGCGGCGCCGCAAGCCGCCGCCTGGCAGTCCTCCGGCGAGCCAGGGCAGGAGCCCGAGCAGGCCACGGTGGTGGTCACCGCCACCCGCACCGCCAAGGCCGTGGACAAGATCCCTGGCGCGGTTTCGGTCATCACACAGCAGGAACTGTCGACCCAGTACCTGATCGCGGATGATCCGTCGCAGGCGCTGGCGACCTATGTGCCGGGCTATGCGCCGAGCCGCCAGAAGATGACCTCGACCGGCGAATCGCTGCGCGGGCGCCAGCCGCTGATCCTGCTCGACGGCATCCCGCAATCGAACCCGCTGCGCGCCGGCATGCGCGAAGGCTATTTTGCCGACAGCGCCATCATCGAACGCATCGAGGTGATCAACGGCGCCTCGGCCATGCAGGGCATGGGAGCGACCGGCGGCATCATCAACTACATCACCAAGACCCCGCGTGCCATGGGCACCACTACCGCCGTCAACGCGCGCCTGTCCAGCCAGTTCGAGTCGGACAGCCTGGACTGGAAAACCGGCTTGACCGTCAGCCACAAGTCGGAAGCCTTCGACCTGCTGGCTTACGCCAGCGTACAGCGGCGCGGCATGGGCTATGACGGCAGCGGACGCCGCCTGGGCATCGACAGCGTGCAGGGCGACACCCTCGATTCGCACGGCAACGACCTGTTCCTCAAGATGGGCAAGGACTTCGGCGCGCAGCGCCTTCAGCTGAGTCTGAATCGCTTCGACCTGAGCGGCGACGGCGACTACCGCAACGCCCCCGGCGTGGTGGCCGAAGGCGTGCCTACCAGTTCGCTTCCCGGCACCCCACCCGGCGCGCCTGCGCGCAACAAGGTGCGCAGCGCCAGCCTCGACTACCGCCATGCCGAACTGGCCGGCGGGCAGTTGTCGGCGCAATTGTTCTCCCACGATTTCTCGTCGCTGTACGGCGCCACCAATACCTCGACCTTCCAGGACCGCAGCATCGCGCCCGTCGGCACCCTCTACGACCAGTCGCAGGTGGTGGCCGACAAGATCGGCTCGCGCATCACCTGGTCGCGTCCCGACCTCCTGGTGCAGGGCCTGGAACTGACCGCCGGCCTGGACTGGCTGCGCGACCATACGCAGCAGCGCCTGGCCGCTACCAACCGCACCTGGGTGCCGGAACTGAAATTCCGCTCGCTGGCCCCATTCGCCCAGCTCGAATACGAACTCGGCCCGGTCACGCTGCGCGGCGGCGTGCGGCGCGAAGACGCCAGGCTCGAAGTCGACACCTATACCACCCTGGCCGCCTACGGCGGCAGGCGCGTGGAAGGCGGTTCGGCCGAGTTCACCAAGACGGTGAGGAACCTGGGCGCGGTATGGCGCTTCGCGCCGCAATGGTCGGCCTTTGCCGCCAGCTCGGAAGGCTTCGGCCTGCCCGACGCCGGCCTGGTGCTGCGCGGCGTGACCCTGGCCAACCAGTCGGTGTCGAGCCTGATCAGCCTGCAGCCGATCGTTACCCGCAACAACGAGGCCGGCATCAACTGGCGCGGCGCGGCCGGCCAGTTCGGCCTGTCGCGCTACGATTCGCGCTCCAAGCTGGGCAGCGTCATCCGCATCAACTCGGCCGGCATCGGCCTGGTCGAGCGGGTGCCGACGACGGTCAAGGGCTGGGAAGCCAATGGCGAATGGCGCCCGAACACGGACTGGACCGTCTTCGGCACCTGGGCCAGGACCGACGGCAAGACCGCGGCGGCGCAGGGAGCCCCGCTCGACCTGGACCTGGGCGCGCGCTCGCAGGGGCCGAACAAGGCGGTGCTGGGCGCCAACTGGCGCCTGGCGCCGAAAGCCCAGCTGCGGCTGCAGGCGACCCATTTGCGCGACCGCGACATCAACATCGGCCGCCGTGTCGGCACCAGCAACCTCGAAGAACACTTCAAGGGCTATACGCTGGCCGACGCCGCGCTCACCTGGGAGAACGCCCTGGGGCGCTTTGGCCTCTCCATCGAAAACGTCTTCGACCGCCAGTATGTCGGCTATTACTCGCAATCGGCCGCCGCGGTGGATGCCGCCAATACCTATGCCGGGCGTGGCCGCACATTTGCACTGAGCTGGAGCCGTAGCCTCTAAGTCAGCGTAACTGTTGCGCTTGAGCAAACCTGTTTTAGCGAGCTCGTCCACACTGTCCGATGCACGGCCCATCTTGGAGCCGTGCTTCCACGGACGGAGAACGAGATGACCCCGCACACAACTTTCCCGGCCGCGCTGCTCGGCGCTGCCTTGCTGCTTGCGCACCTGCCGCTGGCCGCGGCGCCCACCATGAGTCCCCACACGACGCTGAGCGTCAAGACCCGCGCCTCGGTGCTCGGGCAACTGGTGGGGCAGCGCCAGGCCAAGGGCCTGGACCAGGACCACCATTACAAGCTGACCGCCCAGCATCCGGGCGCGAACGGCACCCAGGTGCTGCGCGCCGCGCATACCTACAAGGGCCTGCGGGTGTTCGGATCCGATTCGGTGATCGTGCTCGACAAGGACGCGAAGATCCTGTCCGAGTCCGCCTCGGAGCGCCGCCTCCACCTCGGCAAGGGCAGCTCGAACCGGCTCGGCGCGCTGACCGCCAGCTTCACCGTGCAGCCGCAGATTGCGACCCGCGCCGCGATCGCGGCGGCCATGGCGACCCAGGTAGAGGGCGCGGTGCACGTGGTGCCGCCGCGCGCCGAACTGCTGATCTACCCGGTGATGCGCATGCAGCGCGTGGTCGGCGCCGGCGCCAAGGAGGAAGCCGAGCTCAATGCACTGGACGTGGAGGACGCGGTGGACCGCTACGAGCTGGCCTACCTGGTCAGCACCCGCATGCGATTGGAAGCGCAGCCGGTCTATTTCGATACCGTGATCAGCGCGCGCGACGGCGCGGTGCTCGACCAGTGGAGCATGCTGCAGACGGTGCTCGGCACCGGAAAAAGCCAGTACAACGGCGAGGTGCTAATTAGCACCACGCTGGTCAACGGCAGCTACCAGATGCTCGACCCCGAGCGCGGCAAGGGCGGCACCTTCGGCGCCATGGCGATCACCAATGCCAACAACGGCAGCAGCGCCGGCAAGGTGTACAACAATGCGACCAATGTCTGGGGCGACGGCAACCAGTTCGTCGAAGGCAGCAGCACCCTAGGGGCCAATGGCCAGACGGCGGCCGTGAACGCGATGTGGGGCCTGATGAACACCTACGACGCGCACAAGAACGTGCTGGGCTGGCTCTCGCTCGACGGCCGCGACACGTCGACCTATATCGCGGCCCACGTCAACCGCGGCTACGACAACGCCTATTACAGCGATACCTGCCGCTGCATGTTCATCGGCGACGGCACGTATTTCACCAGCCTGGGATCGATCGACGTGATCGGTCACGAGATGGGCCATGGGATTACGGCAGCGACGTCAAGCCTGATTTATTCGGGGGAGTCGGGTGGCCTGAACGAATCGTCCTCGGACATCTCCGGCGAGGTCGTCGAAGCCTATGCGCGCGCCGGCGGCAAGGGCGATACCTTCCCGGAAGAGGGCAACGACTGGCAACTGGGGACGGAAATCAGCCGCAATGCGACGCCGCTGCGCTGGATGTACCGGCCGAGCAAGGATGGCAGCAGCCCGGACGCCTGGAGCAGCTCGCTGCGCCGGCTGGACGTGCACTACAGCAGCGGTCCGAACAACCGCATGTTCTATTTCCTGGCCAAGGGGTCGCGCGCGGACAGCGCGGGCGACTACTACAGCAAATACCTGGTCAAGCAGCCGGCCGCCATGACCGGCATCGGTACCGATAAGGCTTTCCGCATCTGGTTCCATGCGAACACGACCAAGTTCACCTCGTCGACGAACTATGCGAATGCCCGCGCCAGGATGATCGAGGCCGCTACCGAGCTGTACGGAAAGGACAGCAAGGAAGCGGTCGCGGTGCAGCGTGCCTATGCGGCGATCAATGTGGGGCCCGACGTGGACGAGCCGGCGCCGCCCCCGGGAACCTGAGCGGATTTACTCGACGCTCAATCCGTCATCAGCGGATACGGATTGAGCGGCGTGCCTTTCCACCATTGCTTCTCGGGCGTCAGCTCGACCACCGAGAAATGCAGGTGCGGTGCGTTCGGGTCGGAATTGCCGGTCACGCCGACATAGCCGAGCACGTCGCCGCGCTTGAGCTCCATGCCCTCCTTGATGCCGTCCGCGTAACGGTCCAGGTGCGCGTAGTAATACGCGTACTTTCCGCTCGGGTCGAACTGGTACAGGGTGGTCCCGCCCGGTTTGCTCTGGAACAGCTTCTCGACCTTGCCGTCGGCCGCCGCCACCACCGGCGTGCCTTTCGCGGCCATGATGTCGAGCGCTTCATGGTGGCGCTGGCTGCCGCGCGGCTGGTCGAAGGTGTCGGTGAGGCTGGCCGACTTGACCCCCTGCACCGGCACCAGCAGCTTGGCTTGCGCCGCCACCGCATCGGCCGGGGCCGGGGCATTGGCGCTCGACTGCGTGCTGGAGGGACGCAGCGGCAGGTCGGCCTCGGCCAGGTCGGTCTGCACCACCGAGCCGGAGGCCGCGGCGTCGACCGGCGGCGCGGACGCGGCCACCGGCGCCGGCGGGGCAACCGCCACCACCGGGGCCGGATCGTCCGGAATCTCGCGCAGCCACAGGAACAGGCCACTGGCGCCGACCAGCACGCCCAGCAGGAAAGTCATCAGCCATTTCATTCTTGTTCTCCGATCACTTCGTTAAGGAATACGACGTTTTTAATCTTGCAGCACGACTTCCAGGCCTTTGGCAACCGCGCTGGCCACTTCGGCGGCGCTCCAGTTGGTCAGGCGGATGCAGCCGTGCGATTCGGTCTTGCCGACGTGGCCCGGCACCGGGGTGCCGTGGATGCCGTAGTGCGGCTTGGACAGGTCGATCCAGACCACGCCGACCGGATTGTTCGGACCCGGTGCGATCTTGGCCTTCTTGTCGCCCGGCTCGGCATCCCAGAACAGTTTCGGGTTGTAGTGGTAGGTCGGGTTGGCGTGCACGCCTTCGATCTTCCAGGTGCCGATCGGCAGCGGATCGTTGGCGCTGCCGGTCGAGACCGGATATTGGGCGAGCAGGGCGCCGGCCGCATCGAGCAACTGCAGCGTGCGCGTGCTGCCGTCGATCACGACTTTCGCGGCTTTCGGCAGCGGCTGCTTGCCGATCACGTTCGGCACCTGGATCTGGGTGCCGGCGCTGTTGAGGTCCTTGCCCTGGTTCAGGCTGGCGATCATGGCAGGCTTGGCGTGGAATTTCTCGCCCAGGCCTTCGAGCACGTTTTCATAGCCCAGGGCCTTGAGCGCGGCCTTGTCCATCATCTCGGCCGGGATCGGCTCGAACGGGCCGGCCACGTCGGAATCGGCCAGCGTATAGGTGGTGAGGGTCGGGCTGTTGTCGGCGTTGAGCGCATTCCAGGTCGCCTCGTCGAGCTTGCCGGTCACCGGCAGCTTGCGCGCCGCCTGGAAGCCGCTCAGGGCCTGGCGCATGTTGGAGCCGTAGGCGCCGTCGATCTCGCCCGGCGAGAAGCGGGCGCGGTCGAGCAGCACCTGGGCGCGCAGGTTGCGCTCGAACCTGGCCTGCTTGGCATTGGCTGGGGCGGCGCGCGTGGGCGTTGCTTCGGGTGCAGCGGCGGTTGGCGCGGCGGCGGCGGCCACGGGTGGCGCAGCCGGGGCTGGAGCCGGCTGCTGCGCATGGGCGGCAGGAAGCGCGGCAATCATGGCGGCGACGAGGAAGGGGGCGGTGTAAGATTTTTTCATTTGATTTCCTGCAATGCTTGCTTTTGGAAACCTCAGAGTAGTGTGGCGCCGGGGGGCGGGTCTGTGCGTCACCGAACTCTACGGAAAGAGGCCGGCGGCGCTACAATCGCGGGCATGACCAGCCCTGCCATCCTGCTCCAGCCCAGCGGCATCGCCTTCACGGCGGTTCCCGGCGCCAGCATCCTGAAGGCGGCCGAAGCCGCGGGCGTCGAGCTGCCGAATTCTTGCCGTAACGGGACCTGCCGCACCTGCATCTGCCGCCTGCGCAGCGGGCAGGTGGCGCACACCATCGAATGGCCCGGCCTGTCGTTCGACGAAAAGCGCGAAGGCTATATCTTGCCATGCGTGGCGGTCGCATTGGGCGATGTGGAGATCGAGGCGCCGCTGGCGCGGCGTGTCGAGCGCGCCTGACAGCCGGCGCGAGCGAACAAGGAAACGCCGGCGCCAGGCTGGCGTTGTCGTTGCGAAGGAGGCCCTCCGGCTAGGCGTTGCCGACCATCGTGACGTTCGAATCGGTGCCGTCGGTGTAGACGCCCATGCGGGTGCTTCCCGAGAACCTGTTATTGGAGACAACGGTTGGGCTGCCGTAAATGTAAGACAGCGCGATATGCGCCTGGAAGGGACTTGGTGTTTTCCCGCCACTGCGCCGGTTGAGGACGGAAAAGCTGCAGTTGGAAGCCATCTTGTTGGAATCAACGGTGTGGCCGCCGGTGTCGGCCCACCTGGCCGGATCGCCGCCGCCGTACATCTGGATACCGCTGCCTTCATTATTCGAGATAATGTTGCCGTAGACCGCGCACTTGCTGGTCCCGTCGTCCACGCCGATGCCGACGCCTTCCGAACCGTTGTCCAGCGGACCGCCGTAGTTATAGTTGAACCGGCAAGTGTTGTAGCGGACAGTGTGTCCGGATACGGCGTCCTGTCCGGCTGCCGACGATAATTCGATACCCCGGCCGTAATAGGTAGGCGCCAATGTTCCGCCATTGGAATTACAGACATTGCGCTCGATGATGTAAAACCTGGAAACGCCGCTGATATGAATTCCGAAATTCATATTGTTGCTGCAGTTGTTGTTGCCCACATAGCTGCGATCTCCACCGTTCATGAAGATGCCGGTCAGCATGCCGGTCACGGTATTGTTGTCCAGCGTGGCTGCGTCTCCCCGGATCAGGTAGATGCCGATCGCTCTGCGGTTCGGGTTGTAGGCGACGCCCGATGGCGGAGAGACGCGGTTGCCGCGAATGACGAGATGCGTGAGGAAGGCGGCGCTGTCGTAGGTTTCACAACGGATGCCATACGATGTCACCGTGCCGCCGCCGCGGTGGCGGACAACATTATTGAGCAGCTTTATGTCGTCCATATTGCCGTTCCCTGCAACCAGAATCCCTTGATTGCCATACGCGGCGGCGTTGCTGATGACGTCGAGCACGCAGCCGGAGACGGTCACGTGGCTTTTTTCGAAGATATACACGCCGGCGCAATTCGACGTCACGTTGTTATTTTCGAAAACGCAGTGATTGCCCAGCCAAATGATGGCCACGTCGCTCCCCTCCGGCAAGGCATTGTTCCGGATGTCCAGGTGACGGTAGGTGACGAAATCGCGCTCCTGCTTGTACACCGCGATCGACGCGCCGTTGGCCGGCGTGGCGGGCGCCGGCGGCAGGATGATGACCGGTTTTGGCCGTGAAGTATCGTCGCTGCCGTTGGATCGATAATAAGCGCCGATGGTGATGCGCTGAAGCGCAGTGCCGTTCGCCGACACCTGGAAGACACCCGAATAGGTCGTACCGCGTTTCTGCAGGTAGGTGTGGCCGGGCGCCCAGGACACGCTGGTCCACGAGCGAAAAGGTTTTGCAAGGGTTCCGTCACCCGTACCCGGCGCAGTTGGATCGATGTAATGCGTGTTCGCGGTCAGTCCACCCTGGGCCATCGCGAACCTTGAGAACACTGTTCCCGCGTACGCGGAGACACCCACACCGGAAGCAATTCGAAGGAAGTCTCTTCTCCTGGTCATCATCGCTCCTTCAGTCAAGATTGGTCTGCAATCGACAACATCATTTACAGATGTTGCAATGGATAACTTGTCTTTGCGCCCTTTCTTTTGGCACGCACCGACCTCTAGTTATAGACCTTGTCTGATAGTTGGAGAAGCTTAATCTCTCGGCAGGAAGTGAACCGGGAGGCCGTCCGGATCGCCAAGCCTGGCTAGGGGGAGTTTGTCCTGACTGGCTGGCCCAGCGCCCGCTCGATGACTTCCAGCACCTGCGGCCAGGCCGGCGAACTGGCCGCCACCTCGTCGTAATGGCTCGCACCCGGCAGGATCACCACTTCCGCGGCGTCGCCCGCCTTGCGCGCCCTGGCGGCGTAGTCGTGGGCCACGCGCGGCGGCGAGATCGTGTCGAGTTCGCCGGTGACAAGGTAGGTACGGCTGCCGTTGGGCATCAGCTCCGCCGCATTGGTGTCAACGAACACGTCCGGCCGCCCCGGGCCGGGCAAGCCCGCCAGCTCGGCGGTTTCGCGGCCGCAGCTGGCCTTGATCAGGGCCGCTTCGCCGCGCAGGTCGGCCAGGCCGCCCAGGCTCACGATCGCGCGCACCGGCAGCGGCCTGGCGCGGTAGAGCGGGCTGCCTGCCGGGATGCGCGCGCGTCCGGCCATCCACTGCACCAGCTGCCCGCCGGCCGAATGCCCGACGGCCACCACGCGCTGCATGTCGAGCCGGTGCGCCCCGGCCTGCTTTTCCAGCAGGTCGAGCGCGGCATGCATGTCCTGGTAGGTGCCGGGATAGCCGCCGCCCGGCTCGTCGCTGCGGCGGTATTCCACGTTCCAGACGGCGATGCCGCGTGCGGTCAGTGCGCCGGCCATGTTGCGCAGCTGGGTGATGCCGCCGAACTTGCTGGTCCAGCAGCCGCCGTGGACCAGCACGGCGACGGGGAAGGGACCGCTGCCGCTCGGTACGAATAGCTCGGCAAATTGCGAGGGCGCTTCACCATAGGGATAGCGTGCGGTCGGCGCGGGACCGGTGAGGGCGAGGTAGTCGGCGAGTTTCATCGGGGCGGCGGCGTGGGCGCCGGCCACCGTGCCGGCGAGCAGGCCGGAGAGCAGGATGCGGTGTAGTAGCATGGTCGGCAGGGAAAGGAAAAGAGCGACCACTATAGCCGAGGAAACAGTGTTTTTGAGGAAATCCGGCGCGCACGATTGAAGTCGCAATATTGTCATTCATGCTAGGCTTGTCTCCAACGCAGAAGCGGCCACACCCGGCCGTCCCAAGCACATCTACTCAGGAGGAATGACCATGACCCAATCCAAATCCGGCGGTACCCAGGACAACAAGCAGTCCGACCACATGTCCGAAGAAGACCTGGCCAAGCAGCGCGCCGGCAAGACCGACAAGAGCAGCCACGACCACATGTCGCGCGAAAAAGCCGGCAAGGACGAAGGCGCGGGCGGCGGCGCCAAGCAGCAAGAGCGCCATTAAGCCCCAGCCGGCTTGTTTCCACGCGGACGGCCCAGGCCGTCCGCCGTTTCTCCGGGCCACAGCAGTACAGGCCCCTCTCCGAGAGGCTGACCATGAGCATGCTTGACGACACCAGGCTGCAGGGCTCAACCCCCGTGCACGCCCACAGTACCCCCGATCCCGACACGCCGAACGGTACCCCGACGCCCGATCCACGCCCGCCGGTGCCCGACGACGTCCCCGACCCGGTCAATGCACCGGTGCAGGAGCCACGCTTCCCCGAGCCGCCGATCAAGGCCGGCTAGGTCTATCGCGCGGCCCCTTGGCCGCTTCAGGCCGGCCGGCCGCGGGCGTGCAGCCTGTAGCCGGCCGGGCTGGCCTTGTACAGGTAGCCGAACAGCGCCGAGAACACCAGGAAAATCCCCACATTGATCCAGCCCGAGTCGGGCGCGCCGGCATGCGTGAGCTGCCGCACCAGGGTCACAATAAAGGACAGCACCAGCGAAGCCAGGTTGCCCAGCAAGACGTAGTGGATCTCGACGATGTCCGGTGCGTTGCTGGCGGCCCAGTTCATGACGGCCCAGCCCAGCAGCATGGCGCCCGACAGCATGGCGAAATACAACCCCGACGCCTCGACGGCTTGCGAGCCGTACATGGACATCAAGGTGTTCGGTGCGAAGACCAGGATGAGACCGTAGAGTGCAGAGACGACCGCGGCACTTTTCAGGATAGTGCGGTGGTTCATGTTTTCCTCCTTCGCTATCAATGGAATGCCGGCGCGCCGGGCGCGGGCAGGGCAGCCATGGCGGCTGCCCATTCCAGCTTAGGACGAAACGCGCGCAGCGCAAGCGGCCGCGTGCTGGCAGGCGGTGCGGGAAGGGAATCAGGCGCCTGGTGCGCCCGGCTGCGTGGACGGCTGCGCTTCGGGCTGCTTGCCGGAGGCGGGCAGGGGCGGGATCTGGCGGATCATTTCTTCGGTCTCGGCTTCGCCCGGCGATTTCTCGCCGCTGCCGATATCGGCTTCGTCGTACAGGGGGCGGCCAGTTGCCGCGGGATCGACCTGGTGCGTCGGTTGATTCATGCTGTGCTCCGGTAGGGTTGTCGATGTCGTATGATCGTAACAGGCCCACCCCGGCATCGGCGCGCGCCAGACGAGGCGCCGCGCCGCCCGATCCATGTCATGCGCCTGACACGATGCGCTGCCTATAATGGGTCCGTCCTGTGACGCCGGAGAGAACGATGGGCCATACCTTGTACGATACGATCTACCTGGGCCGCCATCCGCTGTATTACTCGCGCCGCGCGCGGCTCGCGCTGGCAATCGGGCTGGCCGCAAGTGCCGGGCTCGGCTTGCTGGCGCTGCGCATGGTGCGCTAATCGGCGCCAAGGCTTGCCCTCGGTGGGCGCGGCGGGTACCATGGCGCGCCCAGATTGAAGAAAGCAGGAATGAAGAACGAACAACTGACGACGGACGAATACGACGCACTCGAGCTGGTGCGTCGTGGTGTCAAGCGCGATTCCCCGGGTGCCTGCGTGGGACGCAATGCCAAGCGCCTGTCGGGACTGAAGATGATGGAATTTACCCGTGACGGACGGATTGCCCTCACGGAAAAGGGGCAGACCGTGCTGTTCCTGCGCCGCTGCGTGCAGGCCCTGACGGCGCTGGCCGCCGACCCTGCGGCGGCGATCGACAACGACGTCGCCCGTTTCCTGAGCGCCAAGTCGCATATCGCCCCGATCGAGGGCGGCGGCCATGCGCTGACCGAACGCGGCCGCGAATCGCTGGCCGACATCACCCAGCAGCAGGAACAACAGCGCCGCTAGGCGCCGCCGTTCCGCCACCGGGCCGCGCCTGCCTTAATTAGCGCGGCGCCGGTTGGGATATACCAGGACCCGCACCGCCACTTCCGCCGGCACGTTCATCGTCGCCAGGAATTCGGCTGCGCGCTGCAGCCCGAGGGTCGGTACCGACGCGATGGCCTGGTTGATCAGGTCGCGCGTGCGGTCGTCGGTGCGCTGGCGGCGGGCCGCAGCGGGGTGTGCAGCGACGGCCAGGTCACCCGTGTCATTCATCATCATATATATCCGTAGGTCCAAGATTGCCAAAGAGACACAGGTATTCTAAGACCAAGGATAGTAATTTAGCTACAAATAAATAGCTTTTTATGTAATTACATTAGATATTTATCAATCAAGCGGCGATCTGGATCAAGCCAGGGCCGGTTCAGCCTCGATTTCATGGGGTGACGGTAGGCAGTGGCGGCGGCGCAGCATGGCTTCGAACTCGTCGGCCGGCAGCGGCTTGCTGAAATAATAGCCCTGCATCTCGTCGCAGCCGTGGCTGCGCAGGTAGTCGAGCTGCTCGAGGGTCTCGACGCCTTCGGCGATCACCGCCAGCTTCAGGTTGTGGGCCAGGCCGATGATGGAGGTGACAATCGCCGCATCGTTGGCGTCGATGGTGATGTCGGCAACGAAGGAGCGGTCGATCTTGAGCACGTCGATCGGGAAGCGCGACAGGTAGGACAGGCTCGAGAAGCCGGTGCCGAAATCGTCGATCGACAGGTTCACCCCCAGCGACTTCATCCGGTGCAGCAGTTCCACCGCCGGCGTCACGTCGGCCATGAACAGGCTCTCGGTCAGCTCGATCTCGAGGCAGTCCGGGTCCAGCATGGTATCAAGCAGCACCGACTCCAGCCCGGCGATCAGGTCGGGTGCGCCGAACTGGCGCGCCGACAAGTTCACCGCCACCCGCAGCTTGCCCAGGCCGGCATCCTGCCAGGCCTTGTTCTGGGCGCAGGCGGTGCGCATCACCCAGGCGCCGATCTGCACGATCAGGCCGGTTTCCTCGGCGATGCCGATGAAGCGGACCGGCGGCACCATGCCCAGCTCCGGGTGCTTCCAGCGGATCAGGGCTTCCATGCCGACGATCTGGCCGGTCTTCAGGTCCACCTGGGGCTGGTAGTGCAATACGAATTCGTTGCGATCGAGGGCGCAGCGCAATGCGCTTTCGATGCGCACCCGCTCCATCGACTCCTCGTTCATGGCCGGGGTGTAGAACTGGAAATTGTTGCGGCCGAGCTTCTTGGCGCTGTACATCGCGATGTCGGCATGCTCGATCAGGCTGTCGGCCGGCGTGCCTTCGCTCGGGTAGACCGCCACCCCGATCGAGCAGGTCATGAAGAATTCCTTGGGACCGAGCATGACCGGTTGGGCCACGGAATCCATCACGCGCTGCACGATGTCGGTGGAGAGCGGCGCGTCGTGCTGCTCGGAGAGGATCACGACGAATTCGTCGCCCGACAGGCGCGCCACGGTATCGGTGTCGCGCAGCGACGAGCTCAAGCGCGCCGCCACCGTCATCAGGAGCACGTCGCCGGCCTTGTGGCCCATCGAGTCGTTGACGAACTTGAAGCGGTCCAGGTCGATCAGCATGACCCACATCGGGCGTCCGTTGCGGTTGGCGTAGGCGATCGCCTGGCTCAGCCGGTCCTGCAGCAGCGAGCGGTTCGGCAGGCCGGTGAGCACGTCGTGCTGGGCCACGTGGTGCACGCGCTGCTCGGTGAGCTTGCGCTCGGTGATGTCGCTGCCGGTGCCGCGGTAGCCCATCAGGGCGCCGCCATCGTCGAACACCGGCTGGCCGTTGACGCAGAACCAGCGGGTGTCGCCATGCTCGTCGACCACCTGGTATTCGAGGTTGGCGAAGGGTTCGTGGGCGCGCACCTGGGCGATGTGGACGCGCCCCAGCTCGGATTCGAGCAGGGCCGGCACATATTCCCAGCGCGTCTTGCCCAGCAGGCTTTCCACGGCCACGCCGGCTTTTTCGGTGAAGCCGCCGGTGACCATGGTAAAGCGCAGCTCGCGGTCCTGTTCCCAGTACCAGTCCGAGGACATCGATACCAGCTGGCGGAAGCGCTGCTCGCTTTGCTGCAGGGCGCGCTCGGCGCGTTCGCGCGCGGCCATGTCTTCCACCAGGCGCCGGTTGGTGCGGCGCAGGTCGGCGGTGCGCTGGCGCACCAGTTGCTGGATCTTGCGCGCGCGCCGGCCGGAAGCCTGCACGAAGGCCGTGCTCATCAGGGTCATCAGGATCCCGCCGACCAGCAGGGCGCTCGAGGCCATGTGGTCCGGCAGGAAGGGGCGCGGGGCGGCCGCCACTTCGATCCGCCATGGCTTGCCGGCGATGCGCAGCAGGTCGCTGCTGTGGCCGGTGTGCCCGGAGGAGATGAAACCGGTCAGCCAGCTGTCAAGCCGCTTGCGGGTGTCGCCGGTGGAAAACAGCAGGGCCTCGGGCCCGGTACGTTCCCCCGCATACACCGACACGAAGATGTCGCGCGAATCGAGCAGGCCGGCGCCGGCCAGCGAGGCGCGCACCAGTTCCGGCCCGCGGATCACGACCGCGGTGTCGCCGGCCAGCACGCCCTGGCGGTCCAGCACCGGCATGATCAGCTCGAAAGCGGGTTCGCGGCGGGGATCTTGCGCCAGCTGGAACAGGTCGGTGGCGGCGGCGCGGCCTTCGCCGCGGGCGATCTCGAGCGCGCTCATCACCTGCAGGTTTTCGGTGATGTTCAGGCCGAAGGCGCGCTCGTTGCCGGCGATCGGCTCGATGTAGTCGACGATGTGGTAGCGGGCGCGCACCGGCGCGGGTTGCAGGCCGCCGGGCGTGAGTTCGGTGAACACGGTGCCGGGCCGGATGCGCTGCAGCTCGGCCTCGACGGCGGCGCGCGCTTCGCCCGGAACCGAACGGTGGAAATTGAAGGCCTGGATATAGCGGTGGCGCTCGAGCAGGGCCGCCGTGAAATCGCGGAAGCCTTCGCGCGAGACCGGTTCCCCGCGGGCGAACAGCTGGTTGGTGACGGTGAGAAGCTCGACTGCCTGGTTCACGCCCTGGCGCACCGCCGCGACGCGCTCGTTGGAGCGCTGGGCAAAGGCCAGCGCCATGTTGTCGTACTCGAGGTGGCTGACACCCAGGAACAGCGCGCCGGATACGGCGAGGCCGCCCCCGAGCGTAAGGGCCGCCGCAAGGGTCAGCGACAAGGGCAGGCGACGCGGCATTGGAATGATCCGGATGGTGACGAGGTAAGGCTTGCCAATAGGCATCAATACATGAAGTGTGTCACAAGCGCGTGGTTTTCCGCAAACGAAATGTCGTATGCATGGGCCGCATCTGCGCGCCGGCAGCGGGTCAGCCGCGGGCAAACCAGCTGCGCCGGCCCAGCCATGCCACCACCAGCCGCGCCAGCAGGCGGTTGGCCAGGGCCGCGCCCAGGCCCCGGTTGCCGAGGGTGTCGCGCAGGAGGCGCAGGGCGCGCCCGGGCGCGGCGCCGGGATGGCACGGACGTTGCGCGAACAGGATCTGGTTGTTGCCGGCCATGCCGGACAGCCAGCAAACGGCGCCGCCGAAGGCGCCGTGCAGGCGTTGCACCGCAGTCACATAGCCGGGATCGTACGTAAAGATATTCGCCACCAGCACGCCGCCGGGCCGCAAGGCCTGCCTGCAGTCGGCATAAAACCCCGCGCTCGACAGGGCGGGGGGCAGGCCGGCGGCGTCGAAGCCATCGACCAGCAGCACGTCGGCCATCGCGTCCTGCCCGGCCAGCCAGGCGGCGGCATCGACGTGCAGCACGCGCAGCCGGGCGTCGTCCGGCGGCACCTGGAACTGCCCGCGCAGCGCGATCACGTCGGCGCGTACCTCCAGCACCGTGATGCGCGCCCAGGGAAAATGGCGGTGGCAGAACTTGGCGAACGAGCCGCCGCCCAGGCCCACCATCACGATATGGCGCGGACGCGGCACCAGGAGCGCGAAGCACATCATGGCGCGCGCATAGGCCAGCACCAGCGCGCTCGGGCGCGACAGCCGCATTTCGCTCTGGATGTCACCTGGTGTGAATTCCAGGGTGCGCCGGTCGCCCACGGTCGTGACAATCGGGGCAGGCGGGTACAGATGGTTGCGCGGTTCGGCCATGCGGCCAGTGTAAGGGATGAAATGCGCTCGACGCAGCTTGTTGCCAAGCATCGCTTTCTGATAAGCTGATTATTCGAACAACTGGAAGATCCCATGTTCCTGGACCATCCCTCGATTACCGCCACCAATGCTTTGAGCGAGCCCGACCGGATCGAGCGCCTGCAGCGCGTGTACGGCTACGCCATGGCCATGGCCGACAATGCCGGCAATGCCGGCTTCGTCGACAAGCTGACCCAGCTGCACGACCACAAGGGCACCCTGATCGTGTTCTGGCATGCGGCGCCCAGCCTTGAAGAGCAGGATTATTTTGCGCGCGCCTGGACCAGCAAGGTCGGCGACGGCACCCGGCGTGTCGAACACGAATACTGAGCCGCCGGACCCCGAACGATGACGAACCTCGACGCGACCACGATGGTCATGGTGCTGGCCCTGGGTAACCTGGCCCTGTGCGCCGTGCTGACCTTCTACGACCACGGCAAGGTAGCCCCGCCGGCGCTGGCCGCCTGGGCGCTGTCGAAGCAGGTGCAGGCCGGGGCCTGGACCCTGCTGGCGCTGGGCGGCTTCGGCGTGGTGCCCGAGCCGTTGGCGCTGCCGGGCGGCTATGCGCTGCTGTTCGCCGGTGTCGCGATCGAAGCCGGCGCGGCCTGGGAAACCAATGGTCACGAAGGCTGGCGCCGCCCGATGCTGCTGGCGGCCGCGTTCGGGATCCTCGCCTTCTTCGTCTGCTACCTGATCGACGAGCAGGGCCTGCGCAGCGTCGCCTCGTCGCTGCTGCTCGGCGCTTTTTACCTGCTGGGCGCGATCGCGCTGGCCTCGAACTGGCGCAGCGCCAGCCTGCTGCAGCGCTTCCTGGCGCTGCTCACCGCCGTGCTGGCCCTGGTGGTGGCCCTGCGCGGGCTGTCGGTGCTGGTGCTGCCGGGCGGCTGGCGCTGGCTGTCGAGCGAACTGCTGCGCCAGCTCTCGAGCGCCGCGCTCTACGTCCTGATGCTGGCCAACGGCTTCGGCATGCTGCTGCTCGGGCGCGAGCGCGCCGGGCGCGAACTGGCGCGCCTGGAACTGGTCGACCCGCTGACCAATGTGCCGAACCGGCGCGGTTTCTTCCATGCGCTGGCGCCCTGGATGGCGCTGGCGCGCCGCCCCGGGCTGCCGACCGCGCTGGTGGTGCTGGACCTGGACGGCTTCAAGCGCGTCAACGACAGCTACGGCCATCCGGCCGGCGACGCCGTGCTGCGCAACGTGGTCGAGCTGTGCAAGCGCCAGCTGCGCGATTCCGACCTGGTCGGCCGGCTGGTCGGCGTCGAATTCGCGATCCTGCTGCCGCGCACCAACGTCGACGAAGCCCTGCTCGTGGCCGAGCGCATCCGCGCCGCGATCGCCAGCACTCCGGTCAAGAGCGAACGCGCCTTGATCACCATGACCGCCAGCCTCGGCGTGACCGTCCTGCGCCCGGAAGACAGCACCGTGACCCTGTTCCGGCGCGCCGACGACGCCCTGCAGGCTGCCAAGAGCGGCGGGCGCAACCGGGTCAGCCAGGCAGTGGCCATCCCGGCCGAGGCCTGAAGCCCCAGGGGCGCCCCGCAGTCACATCGCTGTCATATCGTGGACGTATCCTGCGGCATTCTGCAGCAGGAGCTTTCATGCCCGTCACCCCGCCGGACCCTCCCTATTACGCGGCCGTCGAACTCGGCTCCAGCAGTTTTCGCCTGCACGTCGGGCGCATCGAAGGCGGCGAACTGCTGTTCGACGCCAGCCTGTGCGAGCCGGTACGCCTGGCTGCCTCCTTCGAAGAGGACGGCAGCCTGTGCGAGGCCACCCTGCGCCAGGCGCTGGCCTGCCTGCGCGGCTTCGCCGACACGCTCGATGCCTGGCGCCCGCAGGCCGTGCGGGTGGTGGCCACCTCGGCCCTGCGCCTGGCGCGCAATGCGGCCGTGTTCCTGCCCGCTCTCGAGTCGGCGCTGCGCCGTCCCATCGAACTGATTGGCGACGACGAGGCCGGGCGCCTGGTTTACATGGGCGTGGCCAGCACCCTGGGCGGGAACGGCGGGCGCCGGCTCCTGGTGCTCGACATCGGCAGCGCCTCGACCGAACTGGTGCTGGGCCGCGGCCCGGCCATCGAGCGCATCGAATCCTTTGCGGTGGGCGCGGTGCGCCAGAGCCTGAGCTTTTTCGCCGACGGCCGCATCGATGCCGCCTGTTTCGACGCCGCGGTGCGCTCCGGGCGCAGCCGCTTTGCCGGGACGACGCTTGCCGGGTGCCACCCGGCGCTCGCCCACGGCGCCTGCGGCACGGTGCGCGCGCTGGCCGAGATCGCGCTGGAAGAGGGTATCGCGGATGGGCGGTTAACGCTCGGAACCCTTTACGAACTGCGGCGGCGCTTCATCGAAACCGGCCACGTCGCGCGGGTGCGCCTGTCCTGGGCGCCGGCCGCACGCGCGCCCCACCTGGCCGGTGGGCTGGCCCTGCTGCTGGCGCTGATGGAAGAGTGCGGCATCGGCGAGACCGTACCGGTGCATGCCGGCCTGCGCGTGGGGGCGCTGTGGGACCTGCATCGGCGCAGTCTTGCCGTGTCACCGGGCTTGCCGGCGTTCGCCCGCCCGTCCTGACTGCGCGGCGTCTTGGCAGTCCGGGGCCAAATCGACTATATTGTTTAGCTTGTTGAACGATGGAGTCGGTAATGCCCAGGAAGTCCGCCACTGTTGCAGTGGCAGCGAAAGCAGGCGCGCGCGCGAAAGCCGCGCCAGCCAAGACGGCGAAAGCCCCGGTCCGCGCGGTCAAGAGCGCCGCGGCCAAGCGAGCCAGACCTGCGCTCAAGCCGGCTGCAAAACCGGCCGCCAAGCCCTCCATCAAGACTGCCGTGAAAGCAGCGGCCAAAGCGCTCTCGCACCCTGCACCGAAGAAAGCCGCGCGCAAGGCGCCGGCCCCCACTGCGCCAGCCGCGGCGGTGCGGCCGGTGCTGGTGCGCGACAGCTTCACCATGCCCGAGCAGGAATACGCGGTATTGGCCGACGTGAAGGGCGCCTGTCTGCGCGCCGGCGTCGATGTCAAGAAGAGTGAACTGCTGCGCGTGGGCGTGGCCCTGCTGGGGCAGGTCGACATCGCCACGCTCAAGGCGGTGCTGGCGGCGCTGCCCCAGCTGAAAACGGGACGGCCGCCGGCGGCGGGCTAGCGATCAGTGAATCGAGGCGCTGGTCAGCTCCTTGAGTTCACGGATCGGGATGTTCGATTTCTCGTGCATCCGCAGCAGGATCGTGGCGCCCACATTGAGCTTGCGGTGGCGGATCTTGCTGATGATCGGCGGCTGCACCTCGAGCACGCGGCACAGTTCCGCGTCGTTCTTGAGTTGCATGCGCTCGATCAGCGTGTCGAGCAGTTTGTTGGGCACAAAGCTGGGCGGTTCCATGGCACGGGCCCGATGCATTGCGGCGAGCATTTCCTGTTTTTTCTGTCGTACGCTCATGATGCTTCTCCGAATTTGAAAACATGGATTCGGGACAGATCGACTGTTCTGGAAAGAGCCCTGCCTGTTCTGTTGATTTATTCGGTGGCGGGTAGTTGTGATATTACTACGATTACGTCACGCACGATTCACGGGTACAACGCAAATCCGCTTAATTTGCGTCTTTCTTCGTGGAATTTACGCTAATTTCAATCCGGAACGACTCAAGATCAGCACCTTGTCGGCCATGGCGGCCGCGGCGTGGGAGTGCGTGACCATGATGGCGCCGGCCCCGCTGGCGCGGGTTTCCCGGCGCAGCAAGCCGAGGATGACGGCGGCGGTCTCCGGATCGAGGTTGCCGGTCGGTTCATCGGCCAGCAGCAGGGCGGGGCGGTGCACGAGCGCGCGCGCGATCGCGACCCGCTGCAGTTCGCCGCCGGAGAGCTGGCGCGGGAAGTCCTCGCCGCGCCCTGCCAATCCCACCGCATCGAGCATGGCGTCGGCGCGGCCGGGCGGTTCGTGGTTGAGCAGCAGCGGCAGCGCCACGTTCTGGCGCAGCGTCAGGTGGGGCAGCACGTGGAAGGCCTGGAAGATGAAACCCATGCGGGTGCGGCGCAGGCGCGTGGCCGCGGCATCGTCAAGCGCCGACATCGGCGTGCCGTCCACGATCACCTGCCCGCTGTCGGGTGCATCCAGGCCGGCCACCAGGTTCAGCAGCGTCGATTTGCCCACTCCCGATTCGCCCATGATGGCGACGAACTCGCCGCCCTGGAAGCTGTGCGACAGCTCGGCCAGCACCGCGCGGCCGCCATAGGATTTGCTTAATTTGTCGAGGACGAGCATCGGCTTTCCAAGCTTAACGGGTGAGGGTGCGGCGCAGCGCGAAGCTGGCCGCATCGACCATGGCCACCAGCAGCAGCATCGCGATCACCACCGTGGCCGCGCTGGGCATCTGGAACAGCGACAGGTGGTATTTGAGCATCTGGCCCAGGCCTCCGGCCCCGACCACGCCCAGCACGGCCGCCGCGCGGATATTGTTTTCCCACCGGTACAGCGCATACGACAGCATCTGCGGCAGCGCCTGCGGCAAGGTGGCATACAGGAAGGCCGCCAGCGGCGCCGCGCCATTCGTGCGCAGGGTGGTTTCCGGCAGCGGCTCGACATTCTCCAGCGCGTCGGCGAACAGGCGCCCCAGCACGCCGGTGGTGTGCGCGCCCAAGGCAAGGGTGCCGGCGAAGGGCCCCAGGCCGGCCGCCACCAGCAGCAGCGAAGCCCACACCAGTTCCGGGATCGAGCGCAGCACATTGAGCAGGGCGCGGATGGCGCCGCGTGGGGCCCGACCCATGCGCCCGGACGCCGGCAAGGCCAGCGCCAGGCCGCCGGCCACGGCCAGCAGCGTGCCGACCAGGGACATGGCCAGCGTCTCCCACAGCGCCTTGACGGTCTTGGACAGGAACGCGGGCGCGGTATCGGGCGGTGAGAAGCCGGCCAGGAATTCGGCCGCCGAGCCAAGTGCTTCGGGCGCGAAGAAGGCGGCCCATTGCAGGGGCAGCGAGGCGAAGCTGGCCAGCACCAGCGCGATGAGCCCGGCCAGCAGCAGGATGGTGCCGGGCGAGCGTGGCGGCGGCGCGGGCGCCCTTGGGGTCATCCCAGCCTCCGGCGCAGCAGTTTCGAGACCAGGTCGGCCAGGGCCACCAGCAGCACGAACATGACCAGCATGGTGGCCACTTCGCCGCCGGCCATCATCCTGGTCGATTCATCCATGCGCTGGCCCAGGCCGCCGGCGCCGACGAAACCCATCACCGCCGAGCCGCGAATCGCGCACTCCCAGCGGTAGACGGTATAGGACACCAGTTCGGCCGACGACGCCGGCAGCGCGCCGTACAGCAGCGCCGGCAGGCGCCCGGCGCCATTGGCCAGCAGCGCGTCGGTGGCCTGCGCGTCGCTCGATTCGAGGATCTCGGCATACACCTTGGCCAGCATGCCGCAATAGGTCAGGGCAATCGCCAGCACGCCCGCGGTCGGGCCCAGGCCGGCGATGCGCACGAACAGCAGCGCCCATACCAGTTCGGGCACGCTGCGCAGCAGCACCAGCACCCAGCGCAGCAACTGGCGGATGAGCCTTGACACCGGACGCATGCGGCCCGTGCCGAGCCGCGACACCGACAGCCGCCCGGTGATCAGGATCGTGGCGGGAATCGCCCCCAGCAGCGCCAGGCTCAGGCCCGCGGTGGCGATGGCGACCGTCTGCCAGGTCTCGCGCAGCACCATGGCCAGGAATTCCGCGCCCAGTGCCGGGCGCAAAAAATCAAGCAGGAACATGCCAGCGGACGCCAGGCTTTGCGGGTCGAACAGGATCCAGGGCTTGAATTCGCTGGCGACCAGCATCGGCCACAGCAAGGCCAGGCAGACGACGGTGGCCATGACGCGCCCGCGCCAGGCCGGGTCCGGGTGCGCGGGCGCCAATCGTGCGAAGGCCATCAGAAGCAGGCGCCGACGGCGATCCGGTCCGGCGACTCGTGCGGATGCAGGGACGCCGGCTGCACGTGTTCGTTGTCGTAGAGCGCCGCGATCATGGCGTCGGTGACTTGTTCGCGCGGCAGGTCGAACACGATGCGGCCGTCCTTCAGGCCGACCAGGCGCGGGAAGTGGGCGCGCGCCATCTCGACCTGGTGCAGGCTGCACACCAGCGTGGCGCGGCGCTCGCCTGCTTCCTGCTGCAGCGTGGCCAGGGTGTGTTGCGCCAGGGCCGGGTCGAGCGCGGAGATCGGCTCGTCGACCAGCAGGACTTCGGCGCTGGAGAGCATCAGGCGCGCCAGCCCGCAGCGCTGGCGCTCGCCGCCGGAGAGGCGGTCGACGCGGGCATACAGTTTGTCGCCCAGGCCGAAGCGCACCAATGCGGCGTGGGCGGCATCGGGGTCGCTCGGGCGCACCAGCGAAGCGAAGGCCTGCCAGAAGCTCATGTGCGGCAGGCGCGCGGCCAGCACCGTGGTCACCACGCGCTGGCGCGGCGGCAGCGGCGGCGTCTGCGGCGCCAGGAACAGGCGCGCGCGCAGTCGGTGGCGGGCGGCCTGCGACAGGGTCCACGGGTCTTGCCCGAAGACCGAGAAGCTGCCTTCGCCCGGCTTGTGCGCGCAGGCGAGGGTGGCGAGCAGGGTGGTCTTGCCGGCCCCCGAAGGGCCGATCAGGGCCAGCTGCTCGCCGGGTGCGATGACCAGGTCGAGCGCCTGCAGGGCAGGGGCGCTGCCTGCGCCCGCCACCAGGTGGCGTACCGTGAGTTGGGCGAGCCGGTAGGTCATCAATGAGGCTGGAAAGCGATTACTTCAGCAGGCCGGCGTTGCGCGCGGCAGCCTCGATTTCCGCGTAGTTCGCGACCTTGGTCGGGATGAACTTGGTGGCGCGCTGCAGTTCCAGGATTTCCTTGCCTTCAGGAGTCGAGGCGTCCAGTGCCAGGAAGGCATCCGTGATCTTCTTCTTCAGCGCGGCATTCATGTCGCTGCGCACCGTCCAGTTGTAGTCGAAATAGCCCGGGGTGGTGTAGAACACGCGGACCACTTTCGGGTCGACCTTTTTCGTTTCGATCAGCTTGTCCCAGACCGAAATGTTCAGCGCGCCGGCATCGACCTTGCCGCCCGCGACCGCGGCGACGGTGGCGTCGTGCGCGCCCGAAAACGCGATGCGCTTGAGGTCGGTGTCCGGGTTGATCTTCGCGCGCAGCAGGAAGGAGCGCGGCATCAGGTGGCCCGAGGTCGACGATTCCGAACCGAAGGACAGGGTCTTGCCCTTCAGGTCTTCCAGCCTGGTGATGGCAGGGTTGGTGGTGATGAAGACCGAGCGGAATTTTTCGTCCTCGACACGCTGCACCAGCGGCGTGACCTGGCCCTTGCTGCGCTCGTTGGCCTGGACGAAGGTGAAGCCGCCGAACCAGACCATGTCGATCTTGCGGTTGACCAGGCCTTCGACCGACGCGGCGTAGTCGGTGACCGGGGTGAATTCGACCTTCAGGCCGGTCGCCTTGGCCAGGTAGTCGCCCAGTGGCTTGAACTTGCGCTGCAGCTCGGTCGGCGCTTCGTCCGGAATGGCCGAGACGCGCAGCACACCCGGGGTATTCTGGGCATACGCGCCGCCGGCGGCGAACATCAGGCCGGCAGTAGCGGTAGCGGCGAACAGGGATTTCAGGACACGCGAAGGCGAAAACGAAGTCATGTCGGGCTTTCTTATTGAGTTTTGGAAATGGGATGAACCGGAGACGTCACGCCGCACGCCACGTTTGCGCGCCACGCGAAAGCGGCAAAAAACCGTATTCCGCTATGATAGCCAAATCGGCAACTTCGAAGCGGTAACCCCTTTGCCATGACGCATGGTGCGAAGTGGCGGCACGAATGATAACGCTTATGCACACCTCCTGCACGCAAGATACGCCGCGCGCCGCCAACGCCCACGTGGCCGACGAACTGCATGCCGGGTTAGAGGCTCCCGATGCGTGGATCTCGCCCAAATTCCTGTACGACGCGCTCGGCTCCAAGCTGTTCGAAGCCATCTGCGAGCTGCCCGAGTATTACCCGACCCGCACCGAGGCCGCGATCTTCGCGCGCCACGGCGCCGAGATCGCGCGCGTGGCCGGCTCCGGCACTACCCTGGTCGACCTCGGCGCCGGCAACTGCGCCAAGGCGGCCTCGCTGTTCCCCTTGCTGGCCCCGGCGCAGTATGTCGCGATCGACATCTCGGCCGAATTCCTGGCCGACGCCCTGGTGCGGCTGCGCCAGCGCTTCCCGCAGATCGCCATGGAGGGCCTGGGCATGGACTTTTCCAGCCGATTCGAGCTGCCGCCGCAGGTACGCGCCGAGCGCCGCCTGTTCTTCTATCCGGGCTCGTCGCTAGGCAATTTCACGCCCGACGAAGCCCAGGGCTTCCTGCGCCGCCTGCGCGGGCAATGCGGCGACGATGGCGCGGTGCTGATCGGCATCGACCTGGTCAAGGAAAAACCCATCCTCGACGCCGCCTACGACGACGCGCTGGGCGTGACCGCCGCCTTCAACCTCAATGCGCTGCGCCATGTGAACCACCTGATCGGGGCCGACTTCGACATTCGTGCATGGCGCCACCATGGCTTCTATCATGAAGCGCGCGGCCGCGTCGAAATGCACCTCGAAGCGACCCGCGCACAAGAGGTGCACTGGACCGGCGGCGGGCGCACGTTCCAGGCGGGCGAGACCATCCACACCGAGAACAGCTACAAATACCAGCAGGCAGACGCGATCGCGCTGCTGGAGCGTTCCGGCTTCGAGGCCACGCATGTGTGGACCGACCCGCAGCGCTGGTTCGCGGTGATCCACGCACAGGCGCACGCACGCACGCAGGCAAAGGTGGTCCACTGATGGGTATCGGGCAGCGCGAAGACCTCCAGCACGCTCATGCGCGTGTGCGGCAGCGCTCGCTCGAGATCGCGGCGCCGCTATCAAACGAAGACTGCTGCGCGCAATCGATGCCCGATGCCAGTCCGGTGAAGTGGCACCTGGCGCACACGACCTGGTTCTTCGAAACCTTCATCCTGGAGCCGTTCGAGGCGGGCTTTGCTCCCTTCCACCCGGCCTTCCGGGTGCTGTTCAATTCCTACTACAACGGCATCGGCGCCAAGCACCCGCGCCCGCAGCGAGGCCTGCTCACGCGGCCTTCGCTGACGGATGTGCTGGCCTACCGCGCCGACGTCGACCGCCGTGTCGCGAATCTCGTCGGCGGCAACGGCGACCCGGCCATCGGCAAGCTCGTCGAAATCGGCCTGCAGCACGAGCAGCAGCACCAGGAGCTGATGCTCACCGACCTGAAGCACCTGCTGGCACAGAATCCGATGTTCCCGGCGTATTCCCCGCAAGACCTGGAGGCCTGCGCACCCGATGGCGCGGCGTCCTGGATCGAATTCGACGGCGGCCTGGCCGAGATCGGCCATGGCGGCAGCGGCTTTTGCTTCGACAACGAGCTGCCGCGCCACAGCACCTATATCGCGCCCTTCGAGCTGGCCTCGCGCCTGGTCACCAATGGCGAATACCGCGAATTCATCGAGGCCGACGGCTACCGCGACCCGGCGCTGTGGCTGGCCGAGGGCTGGGACCGCGTCTGCACGGGCGAGCTCTCGCATCCGCTGTACTGGATCGCCAATGGCAGCGGCGACTGGAGCGAATTCACCCTGCACGGCGTGCAGCCGCTCGATGCAGGGCGCCCGGTAACCCACCTGTCGCTCTACGAGGCCGATGCCTACGCGCGCTGGCGCGGTGCGCGCCTGCCGCTTGAATCCGAATGGGAATTCGCCGCACGCCAGGCGGCACTCAGCGGCGGGGGCCTGCATCCGGAGGCGGCCAACGGCGACGGCCTGCAGCAGATGTTCGGCGCCTGCTGGCAGTGGACCAGCAGCAGCTATGCGGCTTATCCCGGCTACGCCCCGGCGCCTGGCGCCATCGGCGAATACAACGGCAAGTTCATGGTCAACCAGTACGTGCTGCGCGGCTCATCCTGCGCCACGCCCGATGGCCATGCGCGCGCCAGCTACCGCAACTTTTTCCCGGCAGGTGCCCGTTGGCAGTTCACCGGGGTCAGGTTGGCCCGATGAGCCGCCGCAGTTGGCGCGAGCACCTGCTCGACCAGCGTGCAAACGCCCATATCCTCGCCCACCCCTTTGCCTTCACCCTGCAGGTGATCCGGGGTTTCCGCGCCAACCAGGGCCTGCTGCTGGCCGGCGCCGTGGCCTATTACGCGCTGCTGTCGATCGTGCCCTTCCTGATGCTGGTGGTGGTGGCCCTGTCGCATTTCATCCCCCAGGGCGAGCTGCTCGAGACCCTGCACCGCTACCTGAAACTCCTGATGCCCGGCCAGTCCGACTCGATCGTGGGCGAGGTGGCGAACTTCCTGGAAAACCGCGACCTGATCACCTGGCTGCTGGGCGGCACCATGCTGTTCTTCAGCTCGTTTGCCTTCACGGTGCTGGAAAACGCCATGAGCGTGATCTTCAAGCACCGGGTCGAGATCACGCGCCGCCATTTCCTGGTGTCGGCCGTGCTGCCTTACTGCTATATCCTGGCGCTGGGCTTCGGCGTCATGATCGTCACCCTGGTGGCCGGCACCCTGGAAGTGATGGGCCAGGAAAGCGTCTGGCTGTTCGGCTACCAATGGTCGCTCAACGGCGTCTCCGGCGTGCTGCTCTACCTGCTCGGCCTGCTCGGCGAGATCCTGGTGCTGACCTCGATCTACCTGGTGATGCCGGTGGGCCGGCTGTCGGTCTGGCATGCGCTGATCGGCGGCGTCACCGCGACCTTGCTCTGGGAAATCGCGCGCCATGTGCTGGTCTGGTATTTCTCGACCCTGTCGCAGGTGAACGTCGTCTACGGCTCGATGACGACCGCCATCGTGGTGATGTTCAGCCTCGAGATCGCGGCCACCTTGCTGCTGCTCGGCGCCCAGGTGATCGCCGAATACGAGCGGGTCGGGCAGGGCCATGCCAACCGGCCGCCCGAGCCCCTGATCACCCATCCGGCCGCCTGAATCTTCCTGTTTGCAACTGGTTGCGCTTCGTCAATTTCCCCCATTTCTGGCAGTGGCACAGTAGGCACTTGCGCCAAGTTAATCGAGCGCGGGATCAACCTCATCGGGAGATGTCATGAGCCAAACTGTCGCCTTCGTCCTGCCCCTGCCGGTCGCCCTCGCGCTGGTCTTGCTGCTGCTGGTGCTGGTGGCCCTGAGCGCGGTCGCGCTGTCGCTGCGCAAACCGCTGCCGGTACGCCACCCGGAGGACGCGCGCGAGGACGGGGATGCCGACCTGTTCCGGCTGGGCCGGCTGCAGATCGACGGCATCGGCGAGCTGACCGCCCCGCAGCGCCACACGCGCTGAGCGTCGGCCCTTAAATAACGGTGACGCGCGCTTCGCCTTCGCCCATGCTGCCGATGATGGCGGCGTCGCCGAAGCCTTCGCGCGCAAACAGCGCCATCACTTCGTCGACGCTGGCCGGGTCGCAGGCCACCAGCAGGCCGCCCGAGGTCTGCGGATCGGTCAGCAGCGCCTGCTGCGCCGGGGTGACGGCGGCGCGCAGGGTCACGTCCTTGCCGTAGGCATCCCAGTTGCGCCCGGACGCGCCGGTGAAGAAGCCATCCTGGGCAAGGCGCAGCACGTTCGGCAGCAGCGGCACCCGGCCCATCTCGAGCCAGGCGGACAATTTCGCGCCGCGCGCCAGTTCCAGCAGGTGGCCCAGCAGGCCGAAGCCGGTGACGTCGGTCAGCGCATGCACGCCTTCCATCTCGGCCAGGGCCTTGCCCGGCTTGTTCAGCTTGGTGGTGTTCTCGATCATCGCCGCATAGCCCTCCGGACCCACGGCATCCTTCTTGAGCGCAGCCGAGAGCACGCCTACGCCGAGCGGCTTGCTCAGGATGAGGACGTCGCCGGCACGCGCGTCGGCATTGCGCTTGACCTTGGACGGATGCACCAGGCCCAGCACCACCAGCCCGTAGATCGGCTCGACCGAGTCGATGGTATGGCCGCCCGCGATCGGGATGCCGGCTTCGGCGCAGATCGATTCGCCGCCGCGGATGATCTCGCCGATGGTCTCCAAGGGCAGCTTATTGACCGGCATGCCGACCAGGGCCAGCGCCATGATCGGCGTGCCGCCCATCGCGTACACGTCCGAGATCGCATTGGTGGCGGCGATGCGGCCGAAGTCGAAGGGGTCGTCCACGATCGGCATGAAGAAGTCGGTGGTGGCGATCAGGGCCTGCTCGTCGTTGAGTTTATACACCGCGGCGTCGTCGGCGGTCTCGATGCCGACCATCAGCTCCTTGGGGATCGGGAAGCCTTTCGACTTGCCGAGGATTTCGGCCAGCACGCCGGGCGCGATCTTGCAGCCGCAGCCGCCGCCGTGCGAGAAGGAGGTCAGTTTGATGGGTTGTTCAGGCGTCGTGCTCATTGGCTTATCCAGTCATTGTCAGGTGCGCGCCGGGCGCGGCAAGGAGGAGATTATCCACCAGTTCGCGCAGCGCCGCTTGCTCGAGATCGGGGGCGAACAGGGCGGCGCGCGCCGCGCACTGGCGCCGTAGCAGGGCGTCGAAGGCGGCATCACCAATGCAACGGTCGATCAGGCGTGCCAGCGCGGCCGCGTCGCCCGGTGCGAAATAGCCGGCATAGTCCTCGCCCAGCATGCCGCGGTTGCCGCTGATGCTTGATGCAAGTACGGGCACGCCGCAGGTGACGGCTTCGATGATGACGTTGGCGCCGCCTTCCATGCGGGAGGTGATCGCCATCGCATGGCAGCGCTTCAGGCGCTGGCGCGCGGCCGCGTGGGGCAGGGCGCCGAGCCAGCGGTAGCGCGGGTTCCCTGCTTGCGCGGCTTCGGCGGCGGCGCCAAGCAGGGGGTCGAGCGCGCCGCCGATGTGCAGCAGGCGCGCGCCTGGTGCGGTCACCAGGCTCGCTGCGCGGATGAAGGCCAGCGGGTCTTTTTCCTCGCGCAGGTGGCCGACCATGCAGATGTCGGCGAAACGCGCCTTGCTTGTGCGGCGGTGCGGCTGCAAGGGCGGGGCCGACTGGTAGATGACGCGGGCCTTTAGGCGCAGCGCGGGCGGCAGCAGGTCGAGGCCCGCCGGCTGCAGCAGCACGAGGGCCTGCGCGCGCACCAGGGAAGCGCGCGCTTCAGGATTCGCCCCGATGTCGCGGTACAGATCCGTCCCCGTCAGCACCAGCACCGAAGGCCGGCCGGGGTGCAGGTCGGAGAAGGCAGCCAGCGGCGCGGCCGAGCGGCGCGCGTGCAGGGCCACCATCAGGTCGGGTGGAGCGTCGCCCGGGGACCAGTCGCCCGCAATCTGCACGTCGTACGCCCCGCGCAGGAAACGCGCCCAGCGGCTGGCCGTCTGCCAGTTGCCATTGTTTTCCCGCGCGCTGGCGGGACTGACGATGAGGATGCGCTTGCGCACTGCCGGATACTCCAGGAAGCGGGAACGCGATTATACGGCCCGGTGGCCCGGAACGAAAAAACGGCTGCCGAGGCAGCCGTTCTTCATGGGGGAGCGCGCTCCCCGGGTTCAGCGATTAATACTCGCCGAAGGTGCGGCGCACGCCGTCGCCCGAACGCGGATGCGCCGATGGCTTGGCGAAACCGCTGTCGCGGCGTGGCGCGCCTTCGGTGCGGGTGCCACGGTAGCCGCCTTCGCGCGGGGCGCCGGCTGCTGGTGCACGGCCGGCTTCGCGCGCTGCGCCGAAACCTTCACGCGGGCCACGGTCGGCGTAACGGCTGTCGGCAGGACGGGCTGCACGGTCGGCGTAACCGCCTTCACGTGGCGCGCCCGGCTTGGCGAAGCTGCGCTGGCCTGGCTTGCTCGGCGCGGCATTGCGGCCGTCGCCTGGTTTCCAGCCTGGGCGGGCGCCGGTGCGGGCAGGCGCCGAACGCTTCGGCTCGAAGCCTTCCACGACGTTGACCGGAATCAGCTGCTTGGTGAAACGCTCGATGCGCTTCACGTTCATGCCTTCCGCGTGGTTCACCAGCGAGATCGCCAGGCCATTGCGGCCGGCACGGCCGGTACGGCCGATACGGTGCACATAGTCTTCCGGGAACTTCGGCAGGTCGTAGTTCACCACGTGGGTGATGGTCGGAACGTCGATGCCGCGGGCGGCAACGTCGGTCGCCACCAGCACGCGCACCTGGCCGCGGCGCATGCTGTCCAGGGTGCGGTTACGCGCGCCCTGGTGCATGTCGCCGTGCAGCGCGGCGGCTGCGAAGCCGGCGATGTTCAGGCGGTCGGCGATGGTGTCGGCGTCACGCTTGGTAGCGGTGAACACGACGGCCTGGTCGACCGATTCGTCGCGCAGCAGGTGGTCCAGCAGGCGGTTCTTGTGCGACAGGTCGTCGACGAAGTGCACGCGCTGGGTGATGTTTTCGTGGCGGTTGGCCGCGCTCATGATCTGGATCGTCTGCGGATCCTTGGTGATGCGGCGCGCCATGTTGCCGACGACGCCGTCGAGCGTTGCCGAGAACAGCATGGTCTGGCGGCTGGCCGGGGTGGCGGCGACGATCTTCTCGATGTCGTCGATGAAACCCATGTCCAGCATGCGGTCGGCTTCGTCCAGCACCAGGATTTCCAGTTGCGAGAAATCGATCTTGCCCGATTCCATGTGATCGATCAGGCGGCCAGGAGTGGCGACCAGGATCTCGGGATTCTTGGCCAGCAGTTGCATCTGCTTCGGGTAAGGCATGCCGCCCAGAATCGAGACGCAGCGGATGCGGCGCATTTCGACGGTCAATTGCTCGGTCGCGCTGGTCACTTGCAGTGCCAGTTCGCGGGTCGGGGTCAGGACCAGCATTTTCGGCTGGGCTGCGGTAAAGCGGACTTTTTCGCCGCGTGCCCGTGCCGACTGGGCGCTCTGCGCGGTGGTACGGCCGCTTTCGACCTGCTCGGCATTGGCCAGCTTGTTCAGGGCCGGCAGCATGAAGGCTGCAGTCTTGCCTGAACCGGTTTGCGACGACACCAGCAGGTCACGGCCGGCGATGGCGGCAGGGATTGCCTGCGCCTGCACCGGGGTCGGCTGGGTGTAGCCGGCGGCGGCGACTGCGTTGACGAGGGATGCGTGCAAACCTAGGGCTTCAAAACTCATGTGGATTTTTACTTTCGAATTAAATCATGATCGCGCGTGTCGAAACGACGAGCGCAAAATAGCAACGCGAACCAACACTACGAAATGACTCAGAATAGAAAGAAATTTCGGCACAAAAGCTTTGCGCCGGGACGGTGTCTTGGTGCTGACACACAGGGCGGGAGGGCTTTATGGGGGGCGACCAATTTGTCGCCAAGGGTTGCGATGCTGCTTGTTTGTTACTTGTGATGCTGCTTGCCAGGCTGACGAATCAGCTGCTGCGTCCAGTCTGTTCGGACGTTCTATTGCAGCGCACAAACGACACTATACAACAGTTTGGAAAAGTCTGCACGCAGCTGTTCAGGAATGCAGGTGGGGACAAGGCCGGCGCGGGGCCGGCCTTGGGGGAACTTAGCGGTGCTTGCGCTTCGAGGTGGTGTTGCGGGCGATACGGCCGCCCTTGGACGAGCTGCGGGCTTCGGCCTTGGTCTTGTAGCGCGAGCCTGCGGATGCCTTGACGCGCTTGGTGCTGCTGCGTTCGGCTTCGAAGGCCACCACGGCATTGTCGATGATGTTCTCGGCGATGTCGCCTGCGTTCGAGGCCGAGACCCTTGGCACCAGGATGGTCGAGCCAGCCGACACGGTGGATTTGGCCGGGATGTTGTTGGCCTGGCGGATGATTTCCGGGGTGGTGCCGAATTTCGAGGCCAGCGAGGCGATCGTCACGCGGGCCCCGGTGATCTTGTGGGTGGTCCAGGTGGACAGGTTGCGGCCCCACTGCGCGAGATTCACATGGAACTTCTCGGCGTTTTCCTTCGGCAGCAAAATCTTGGTCTTCTCGCCGCCGGTGATGACCGGTTTCTTGAACTGCGGGTTCAGGGCGCGGAATTCGTCGAGCGACATTTCCGCCAGCTGGGCAGCGACGGCGACGTCGATGTCGCTGGTCTTGTCGACGGCGGTGAAGTAAGGCTGGTTGTCGATGGCCGGCAGGGCAACGTTGTACTGCGCCGGATTGGCGACGATGTTCTTGACCGCCTGCAGCTTCGGCACGTAGTTGCGGGTTTCGGCCGGCATCAGCTCGGCCAGGCTTTCGAAGTCGGTGCCCTTGCCCAGCGCCTGATTCTTCTTGATGGCGCGCTGCACATTGCCTTCGCCCCAGTTATAAGCGGCCAGGGCCAGCTGCCAGTCGCCGAACATGGTGTACAGGCGTTGCAGGTAGGTCAGGGCGGCATCGGTCGAGGCCAGCACGCCGCGGCGCTCGTCCTTGAACATGTTCTGCTTGAGGTCGTAGTCCTTGCCGGTGCCCGGCACGAACTGCCACAGGCCGGCCGCGCTGGCGGTGGACAGGGCTTGCGGGTTGAAGGCGGACTCGATCACCGGCAGCAGCGCCAGTTCGGTCGGCATGCCCCGCTTTTCGAGTTCCTGCACGATATGGTAGAGATAGGGCGAGGCGCGGCCCGAGATGCGCTTGAGGCTGTCGGGGCGGACGCTATAGGCCTGGGTGTGGCGTACTACCAGGCTGTTGTCGATGTCGGGAATCGCATAACCGCTGCGGATGCGGCCCCAGACGTCGGTTTCCTTGAATTCGTCGGCCTTGAGCAGGCTTGGTGCGGTTGCCAGGGCAGGGCGGAGCGTGCTTGCGGCGGTGGCAGGCGCTACGGTTGCCAGCGGAGCGCTCGGTGCGGTCTCCATCGCGTAGGTCATCGGGGCGGCCAACAGGGCCAGCGCGGCAGTCGCTAAGGTCTTGCGGATCATATCGTGCATCGCTTTCCAGTGTTGCGTCCAGGAACGAACGGACTAGGTAAGGGGGCAGTGTACGTAGGCATGCTCTTACGCGTCAAGAAGTAGTTCCAGCTCGTTACAAATTATTTTCATGTTGTAATTTTTATAAATTGCCATCTTGAACATGAAAGATGGGTGCAAATTGACAGGTGTTCGCGGCAATAAGCGCATGACGCGCTTGTAGGATTTCACCCCTCGCTGCCTGCGCAACCGGCTTCATGCAGGCGGCATGAACGGCTGCCTCAAGGGCTAGACTAGCCCTGCCGGGGTCCTGATCTATGAGGGCACGCAAAGAGTGCGTACAATCCGGCTTCCGCATCCCGCATTCCAGAACGAGCCACCATGAGCACTGCACGACCGAACTCCAATGTCGACGACGACGCCGTCATTGCCGCCACCCGCGGCTGGCTGGAACGGGCCGTCATCGGCCTGAACCTTTGCCCGTTTGCCAAGGCTGTCTATATAAAGGAGCAGGTGCGCTACGTGGTGTCGAATGCGACCACGCCGGAAGCGCTGCTCGAGCAGCTGATGGACGAGCTGCAGCGCCTGTCCGACACCCCGGCCGAGGAAATCGACACGACCCTGCTGATCCATCCTTTCGTGCTGAACGATTTCGAGGACTACAACGAGTTCCTGGACGTGGCCGACGCCGCGGTCGAGGACATGCAGTTGGAGGGCGAGTTGCAGGTGGCCAGCTTCCACCCGGACTACCAGTTCGCGGACAGCGACCCGAACGACATCGCCAACTACACCAACCGCGCGCCGTACCCGATCCTGCACCTGCTGCGCGAGGACAGCATCGACCGCGCGGTCGAGGCCTTCCCGGAGGCGGCAGAGATCTTCGAGAAGAATATCGAGACCATGGAAAAGCTGGGCCATGACGGCTGGGACAAGCTCGATGTCGGCCCGGCCCGCTGATCCCGGCAAGGTGCCGGAGCGGGCGGATACGCCCTGCGTGGCGGTGTGCTCGACGACCTTCGACGACGTCTGCCGCGGCTGCGGGCGGACCGTGGCCGAGGTGGCGCACTGGGTGTCGATGAGCGACGAGGAAAAGGAAAAGGTGTGGGTGCGGATCTTGTCCGAGGGCTACCCGCGCAGGAATACGTAGGGATAGTAGCTACTCTGTTTTCCCGATCAGCTCACGCCCAAAAAATCGCGCTTCCCGATCGGCACGCCGTTATGGCGCAGGATCGCGTAGGCGGTCGTGACATGGAAGTAGAAGTTCGGCAGCACGAAGCCCGTCAGGTAGGCGTCGCCGCGGTCGAAATGGCGCGCGCGCTCACCAGTGCCGTGGGTGACCGGGCGCGTGTCGGCGCCGTCGAAGGCATCCCGGGGCAGCGAGTCGATGAAGCCGAGGGTCTTGGTGATGCGCTGCTGCAGTTCGGCGAAGGTCTGCTCGTTGTCGTCAAAGCGCGGCACGTCCTGGCCGGCCAGGCGCGCGCTCGCGCCCTTGGCGAAGTCGGTCGCGACCTGCACCTGCTTAACAAGAGGGAACATATCCGGGAACAGGCGCGCCTGCAGCAGGGCGGCTGGTTCGATCTTGTGCTGCTGGGCGTGGGTCTCGGCGGTTTCCAGCAGCGCGGCGAGGCTGCCGAGCATGCGGCGCAAGACCGGGACCGAGGCGGAATACATGGACAGGCTCATCTTGTCTCCTCTGAAAGATTCAATCATAACAAGTCTTGTCGCGTCCTGCCGACAGCCGGGAGTCCGGGGATGAGGCGTCCTCTGCAAATGCGTGACGCCTTGCTATCGAACATGCATAATCACCGCATTCCCTTGCCATAAATAAATGGGTGTTTCCTTGCGCGAGCGCAAGGGCGGCGCCGACTGTCCCATGCCCCTGCCACGCTTCACCTTCCGCGGATTGCCGGCCCGGCTGCAAAAACTCTACGGGCGCTCGATCTATGGCGCGCTGCTGCTGGTGGTCTTCGCCAGCCTGGCGGTGCCCGCCGTGGTCGGCGGCGTGTTCCTGATCGGGGTGCAGGAACGCGAAGCGGCCGTCCACGGACTGAACGACGCGCTGCAGCGCAATGCCGACATCCTGGCGCTCGGGATGCAGGAGTCGCTCTGGGACATGAACCTGGAGGCGGCGCGTTCGCTGGTCGATTCCTTCATGCGCGACCCGGCCGTGGTGCATGTCGAAGTGCGCGGGGTGTCGGAGGCGGAGATCATCAACCGCCGCGCCAGCTTGCCGCCGGGCGCGCGCGCCTACCGCGCCGAGCGCGACATCGTGGTGCAGGGCCAGAAGATCGGCCGCATCGCGATCGAGATGGGCGACTACCTCAGCCAGCAGGAATTGCGCGCCAAGCAGCGCAACTACGCGCTGGTGCTGGCGATCCAGCTCGGCATCTCGCTGCTCCTGATCGCGCTGCTGCTGCGCCGGCGTCTGCTCTCGCCTCTGCGCACGCTCACCGGTTTCTCCGACCGGCTGGCGCGCGGCGACTTCGATACCCCCCTGGTGCTCAGCGCCGAGGACGAACTCGGACGCCTGGGCAGCCAGATGGAGCGCATGCGCATGGCGATCGGCGAGCTGTTCGCCGACATCGGCCGGCGCGAGGAGCAGTTCCGCACCATCGTCACCCAGGTGCCGGGCGCCGTGTTCCGCGCGCGTCCGGGCGGCGCGATCGATTTCGTCAGCGACGCCATCGAGGAGATCTCCGGGTTTCCAGCCGAGCGCTTCATGCTGGCCACCACCGACGACTGGTCCAACATCATCCATCCGGAAGACCGCCGCATGCAGCGCCACCTGGCCAAGGATGCGCTGCTGGCCGGGATCCCGTATGAAGTCGAGTACCGCATCATGGACGCCGGCGGCATCGAGCGCTGGGTGCTGGAATGCGGCCAGCCGCAGGGCGAGTGGGGCAGCGACGCCTTCCGCGTGGACGGCATCATCTACGACATCAGCGCGCGCAAGCACGATGAAATGCGCATCGAGGCGCTGCTGACCGAGCAGGGCGCGATCCTGGACAACGTCATGTTCGGCGTGCTGTTCGTGCGTCAGCGCCGCATCGTCTCGGCCAACCGCCGCGGCGAAGCGCTGTTCGGCTACCTCGATGGCGGCATGGTCGGCAGCTCGACCGAGATCCTGTTCCCCGGGCGCGCCGACTACGAGCAGGGCTGGCTCGAGAGCTATCCGGCCCGCGCCGGCAGCCTCGATACCGGCGAGGAGATCCAGTTCCGGCGCCGCGACGGCACGCCTTTCTGGCTCCTGGTGAGCGGCAGCGCGCTCGATCCGCTGCGCCCGAACGAAGGCAGTATCTGGGTGTTCGCCGACATCACCGAGCGCAAGCAGGCCGAGGAAAAGCTGCGCCTGGCCGCCACCGTGCTCGAACACATCGCCGACGGCGTGATGGTGCTGGACGTGTTCGGCCGCATCATCGCCACCAACCCGGCCTTCACCCAGATCACCGGCTACACCGAGCGCGAAGCGCTGGGCCAGCATTCGAGCCTGACGCGCTCGACCCGCCACGACGACGACTTCTACCAGCAACTGTGGGGCGACCTGGCCGATACCGGCTTCTGGCGCGGCGAGATCTGGGACACCCGCAAGAACGGCGAGGTCTACCTGGAGTCGCTCACCGTGTCGGCGGTGCGCAGCGACGACGGCGACGACCAGGACGCGGTCACCCACTATGTCTGCGTGTTCAGCGACATCACCAAGGTCAAGGAATCGCAGGACAAGCTCGATCACCTGGCCCACCACGACCCGCTGACCGCGCTGCCGAACCGCCTGTTGTTCCACGACCGCCTGCAGCACGCGATGATCCGCGCCGCCCGCGCCGACGAGCAGCTGGCCGTGCTGTTCATCGACCTGGACCGCTTCAAGAACGTGAACGACACGCTCGGCCACCACGTCGGCGACGAGCTGCTCAAGCAGGTGGCGGCGGCATTGACCGGGTGCCTGCGCGAGGGCGACACCCTGGCGCGCCTGGGCGGCGACGAATTCATCGTGCTGCTCGAAGACGCCAAGGGCGAGTTCGGCGCGGGCCACGTGGCCGGCAAGCTGATGACCCTTTTCGAGCAGCCCTTCACCGTGTCGGGCTACGAACTGTTCGTCACCGCCAGCATCGGCATCAGCCTGTTCCCGCAGGATGGCCTCGACGTGAACATGTTGGTGCGCAACGCCGACGTGGCGATGTACCAGGCCAAGGCGCGCGGGCGCAACGGCTACCAGTTCTACGCGCCTTCGATGAGCGGGGAAGGCGTCGAGCGCCTGCGCCTGGAAACGATGCTGCGCCGCGCGATCGAGAAAAACGAGATCTTCCTGCACTATCAACCCCAGGTCGACATCGAGAGCGGCCGCCTGGTCGGCGTCGAGGCGCTGGTGCGCTGGCAGAACCCCGAGCTGGGGCTGGTTCCGCCAACGCGCTTCATCCCGGTGGCCGAGGACACCGGCTTCATCGGCCAGCTGGGGCAGTGGGTGCTGGCCGAGGCCTGCCGCCAGATGGTATGCTGGGAAACGGATGGGCTGCGCGTGCCGAAGATGGCGGTGAACCTGTCGGTGCGCCAGTTCGACCGCGGCAGCCTGGCGCCGACGGTGGCCGCGGTCCTGCAGGGCGCCGGCCTGAGCGCCGCGCGCCTGCAGCTGGAAGTCACCGAATCGGTCATCATGAATACCGGCGACGCGCTCGAGTACATCAACGACCTGCGCGCGATCGGCGTCGGGCTGGCGATCGACGATTTCGGCACCGGTTACTCGTCGCTGGCCTACCTGAAGCAGCTGCCGGTGCAGACCCTGAAGATCGACCGCAGCTTCATCAAGGACATCTCGACCGATGCGAGCGACGAGGCGATCGCGGTGGCGATCATCCAGCTCGGGAAGAGCCTGAACCTGTCGGTGATTGCCGAGGGCGTCGAGTCGGAGGAGCAGGCAGCCTTCCTGCTGCGCCATGGCTGCAGCCACGCGCAGGGTTATCTATACAGCCGTCCGGTGCTGCCGGCCGAGATACTGGCACGCTGGGGCCAGGGACACGACAAAGAACGCGATGACGCAAACGAGGCCGCAGCCGGCAACACCAGGCACATCTGACCATCAGCCCAGGCGCGGGCGCCGGCGTTTCCTCGCCGGCGGCCTGCTCGGCACCGGCGCGCTGCTGGTCGGCTGGGGCTTCCAGCCGCCGCGCCAGCGCCTGCATGCGGCCGAACCGCTGCCGCTCGAAGGCGGCGCGGTCGGCCTGAACGGCTGGGTCGCGATCGCGCCCGACGGCACGGTATCGGTGGTGGTGCCGCGCAGCGAAATGGGGCAGGGCGTGAACACCGCGCTGCCGATGCTGGTGGCCGAGGAGCTCGACGTGCCGATGGACGCGGTGCGGATCGTCCAGGCCCCGATCGACAAGATCTACGCCAACCTCACGGTCCTGCGCGAGACCTTGCCCTTCCATCCCGATGACGACGGCCGCACGCGCCAGGGCGCGCAGTGGCTGGCCGCCAAGCTGGGACGCGAACTGGGCATCATGTTCACGGGTGGCTCGACCAGCGTCAGGGACGCCTGGCTGCCGATGCGCGAAGCGGGCGCCGTGGCGCGCGCCATGCTGGTCAAGGCCGCCGCGCAGCGCTGGCGGGTGCCGCTGGCGCAATGCCGGACCGAGAACGGTTTCGTCATCCACGCGCGCGGCGCACGCCTGGCCTACGGCGCGCTGGCCCAGGATGCGGCCCGTGTCGGCGCCGCCATCGACGCGGGCGACGTGCGCCTGAAGGAAGCCCATGAATTTCGTCTGATCGGCAAACCCCTGCCGCGCCTGGACAGCCGCGCCAAGGTCACCGGCGCCGCCCGCTTCGGCATCGATGCGCGGGCGCCCGGCATGGTCTATGCGGCGGTCAAGATGTCGCCCGTCGTCGGCGGCGAACTGGCGACGTTCGAGGCCGCGGCGGTGGCCTCGATGCCCGGCGTGCTGCAGGTGGTGGCGATTCCCGGCGCACCGGGCGACCGCACCGGGGCCGGCGCCGGCGTGGCAGTTGTTGCGGCTGCCTGGTGGCAGGCGCGCCAGGCCGTGGCGGCCTTGCCGGTGACCTGGAACGAAGGGGCCTGGGCCAAGCTGTCGAGCGAGGCGGTGTTCGAGGAATTCGCACGCGCGCTCGATGAAGAGGGCGGTTACGTCTACCACGAGGCCGGCAGCCAGGACGTGCACGGCGCGGCCCTCACCGTCACGGCCGAATACCGCGCACCCTACCTGGCGCATGCGGCGCTGGAGCCGGTGAACTGCACCGCCCAGGTCGCGGACGGCAAGGTGCGGCTATGGGCCTCGACCCAGGTGCCGAGCGTGGCCGTCGACGTGGCGGCGCGCGTGGCCGGCGTGGCCCGTGAAGACGTCGCCATCGAAGTGATGCTGCTGGGCGGCGGTTTCGGGCGCCGCCTGGAAGCGGACATGGTGGCCCAGGCGGTCGTGGTGGCCATGGCTGCGGGCGGCAAGCCGGTGCAGCTGATCTGGACCCGCGAGGACGACACCACCCACGACGTCTACCGCCCGGCGGCGCTGGCGCGCTTTCGCGCCCATCTCGACGCTGCGGGGAACATCCTGGCCTGGGATAACAAGTCGGCCGGCGGGGCGATCGGCCACCAGTACTTCGCGCGCAACCTGGGTCTGCCCGGCGTGGGGCCGGACAAGACCACGGCCGAAGGCGAGTACGACATGCAGTATGCGATCGCCAACCAGCGCATCGCCCACGTGACCGTGGACAGTCCGGTGCCGATCGGCTACTGGCGCTCGGTGGGGCATTCGCACAATGCCTTCTTCAAGGAGGGCTTCATCGACGAGCTGGCGCATGCGGCCGGGCACGATGGCGTGGCGTTCCGCCGCGCGCTGTTGAAGACGCAGCCGCGCGCGCTGGCGGTGCTCGATGCGGCGGTGGCGCGCGCCGGCAAACCGCCCGCAGGCCGCGCCCATGGCGTGGCCCTGCACCGTTCCTTCGGCAGCACGGTGGCCCAGGTGGCCGAGGTGTCGGTCGAGGGAAAGCAGATCCGCGTACACCGGGTCTGGTGCGCAATCGATTGCGGCATCGTGGTCAACCCGAACATCGTGGCCCAGCAGATGGAGTCCGGCGTGCTGTTCGGATTGTCGGCGGCGCTGTACGGCGAGATCACGCTGAAAAGTGGGCGGGTGGAGCAGTCGAACTTCGGCGACTATCCGGTGCTGCGCATGAGCGAGGCGCCGCAGGTCGAGACCATCATCATGCCGAGCGCCGCGCATCCGGAAGGGGTGGGCGAGCCGGCCACGCCGCCGATCGCACCGGCGGTGGCCGCAGCCGTGTTCACGCTGACCGGGCAGCGCCTGCGCAGCCTGCCGCTGCGGGTGGCGTAGGGTGGGCGGCTTGTGATCTGGTCCACTGGACCAGATCACCCCGCGCGGCGATAGTTACACTATGAATCGCGCACGGGCTGCAGCACCTTGGTTTGAACGCGCGGGCGGGAAAACCCGCCCACCCTACGCCGCCAGCAAGATGCGCAGGTTGCAGTCGCGCTGCCACGCGCGCCGCTCTTCGCTCGAGTTGGCCCAGCAATTCATCTCTTCCGGCGTCTGCGAAGCCTGGGCCTGCACCAGGCGGTCGGCCACGAGCGCGTCCGGCACCATGGTCCCGAAAAAGCCCACCGTGTCGCCGCGCTGCACCAGCAGGGTCGGGAAGTTGTCGACGTCGAGGTCGCCCACGATGTCGGCCTGGTCTTCGATGTCGATCCACACAAAAGTCTTGTCCGGATGGCGCGTGGCCAGCAGCTCGAAGGTGGCGCGGTAGGTCGCGCAGGTGCCGCACCAGGCGGCGCACAGGCAGGCGACCGTCAGGGCGTCTCCTTCGATGGCGGCGGCGATGGCCTCGCGGTTGGCGGAATCGAGTGTCAGGCTTTGCATGAGCCGAATTCTACCGCGTGTTGCCCGGTTCTTGTGCATCCGGGGAAACGCCGGCGCCTAGGACGTGGTCGATGCGCGGCCGAGCGGGTAAAATGTCGGCATGCCCAACATCCTCGCCATCGAAACCTCGTCCGAGCTCGCGTCCTGCGCGCTGCTGGCCGGGGACACCGTATTCGCCCGCTCCACCACCGGTGTGCGCACCCATTCGCAATCGATTTTGCCGATGGTGCAGGAACTGCTGGCCGAAGCCGGCATCCGGCTGGCCGATTGCGATGCCGTGGCCTTCGGCGCCGGTCCCGGCTCCTTCACGGGCGTGCGCACCGCCTGCGGCGTGGCCCAGGGCATGGCTTTCGGGGCCGGCCTGCCGGTGCTGCCGATGGTGACCCTGGCCGCCATGGCGGAAACCTGCCGCGCCCGCACCGGCGCCACCGAAGTATTGGCCGTGCTGGACGCGCGCATGAACGAGGTTTACTGGGCCCAGTACCGCTACGATGGCGACTGGATCGAGGTCGTGGCGCCCACCCTGTCGGCGCCCGATGCGGTGCAGCCGGTCGCGGCCGATGGCCTGGCGGCCTGCGGCAACGGTTTCTGCGCCTATCCGGAGGCGTTTGCCGGCAAGGCCTTCGCCGCGGGTGCCATGGACGACATCCTGCCGCAGGCGCGCGAGATGGCGCTGCTGGCAGTGCCCGCCCTGGCGGCCGGCCTGGGCCTGCCGGCGGCACAGGCCCAGCCGCTCTACCTGCGCAACAAGATCGCCTTCACCAGCGCCGAGCGGCTGGCGATCAATGCTGCCAAGGCGGGCGCATGACGGTAGCCAATGCGCTGGGCCAGCTGGTGTTCGCGCCGATGGCGCCTGGCGACCTGGACGAAGTACACGCGCTCGAATGCAGCGTGTTCCCGCACCCGTGGAGCCGGACCAATTTTAGCGATTCGCTGGCCAGCAGCTACGATGCCTGGACCGTGCGCGACCGGGACGGCGCGCTGGCCGGCTACTATCTCTTGATGTACGCGGTCGACGAAGCCCACCTGCTCGACGTGGCGGTGGCTGCCGGCCGCCAGCGCCAGGGGCTGGGCCGCCACCTTTTGGACCGCATTGGCGCGCGCGCGAAAGAGCAGGGCATGGACTCGATCCTGCTCGAAGTGCGCCCGTCGAACGAGCGCGCACTGGACGTCTACCGCCGCTACGGCTACCGCGAAATCGGCCGCCGCAAAGGCTATTACCCGGCCCATGCCGGCCTGCGCGAGGATGCCATTGTGATGAGGCTGGACCTGTGAATCGAATCAGCGACCGCGATGCGGCCTTCCTGGCCGAGATGGGCATCGGCCCGCTGTGGAGCGTGCGCGCGGCGCCCGCCGCGGTGGACGTCGTCGACCAAGCCGCTCCGGCCGCAGCCGCACCGGTAGCGCCGCCGGCTGCGCTGGCGCCCCCGCCGATGCCGCGCCAGGTCGCCGAGCCGGCGCCGGCGCGCAGCTGGTCGCCGCCGGTCGTCGAACCGGTTCCCGCGCCCGAACAGGTCGACGTCTCCGCGCTCGACTGGGATGGCCTGCGTCTGGCGGTGGCCAATTGCAAGCATTGCAGCGCCTGCAGCGAAGGCCGCAAGCCGGTATTCGGCGCCGGTGCGCGCAGCGCGCGCTGGCTGGTCGCGGCGGGCACCGCCAGCGCCATCGATGAACAGGCCGGGGAGCCGATGACCGGGGATCCCGGCAAGCTGCTCGACAACATGCTGCAGGCGGTCGGCATGTCGCGCGAGACCGACGTGTACATCACCAGCCTGGTCAAATGCCGCCCCGCCAACCGCAATGGCGGCGACCGCGCGCCGACGCTCGACGAAGTGGCGGCCTGCCGTCCCTTCCTCGAGCGCGAGCGCGAACTGTGCGGCGCCGCCACCGTCCTGACCCTGGGCCAGGTGGCCACCAATGGCCTGCTCGGCAAGCCGCTCGCCGAGCCGCTGGCCGGTTCGCGCGGCGTCACCCATCGACTTGGCGAGGTGCCGATGGTGGCGACCCTGCATCCGGGCGAGCTGCTGCGGCGCGGCGCCGACAAGGCGCTGGCCTGGGCGGATTTGTGCCGGGCGAAAGCCACGGATGGACGCGCCCCTCGATAGCTACCAGCAGGGCTTCCACCGCCGCTGGGGCCACCTGCGGCGCGCCCGGGTGCGGGCGCTGGCCTGGCTGCTCGATGCGCCCGGCCTGCTCGATGCCCACCACCCGCTGTGGGCCGGCCGCATCGCCACGGTGGGCCCGGTCACGCCGGAGACCGCCGCCTGGCTCAATCAGCTCGACCACGATCCTTCCGCGCTGGACGCGGCGCTGGGGCCGCGCGTCTACACGCGCCTCGGCCTGTATGCCGAAAAACTGATGGCCTTCTATTATGAGCAGCACGGCATGCTGGTCGCCCACGGCCTGCAGGTGCGCGCCAACCGCAACGACACCGTCGGCGAATTCGACTTTTTACTGGAAGACGGCCCGGACGCGGTCGAGCATATCGAGTTCGCCACCAAGTTCTACCTGCTCGAAGGGCAGGGCGGGCGCGAGATGGACGCGCTGGTCGGCCCCAACCTGGCCGACAGCCTGGGCGCCAAGATGCGCAAGGTCTTCGAGCGCCAATTGAGCCTGGGCGAGCACCCCGCCGCGCAGGCCTTGCTGCCGCGCCCCGTCGTGCGGGCGCGGGCGCTGGTCAAGGGCTGGTTGTTTTATCCGGCAGGCAGCTGGCTGGAGATGCAAGGCATCGCCGCCGGCCATTGCCGCGGCTTCTGGTGCGCGCTGGAGGACATCGACACCCTGCACGGGGAAGGCTTCCTGGTCCTGCCCAAGCTGCAGTGGCTGGCGCCGTTCCGCGCCAGTTCAGCCGAATGGATGTTGAATGGCGCGCAGCTGCATGCGGAGCTGGAGGCGCAGTTCGAGACGAACCAGACCCCGGTGCTGGTGGCGGTGGTGCGGCATGTGGCGGGGATAATCGAGGAAATCGACCGAGGGTTCATCGTACCGAACGATTGGCGCGCGCGGGCCGCGGCACGCCGATAATCAATGCTTGTGTTCACCAATCAGCGCGAGCGAATCATGCTCGCGCTGGTTCGCCGCGTGGCGACGGCCGATGAAATACATGATGCCCGCCACCGACAGGCCGAACATGACGACGATGATGTCCAGGTCCAGGTTCAGGGTGATCATGATCGCGTACAGCGCCAGCATGGTCAGGATCGACAGGTTTTCGTTGAAGTTCTGGACCGCGATCGAGTGGCCCGCGCTCATCAACACGTGGCCGCGGTGCTGGAGCAGGGCGTTCATCGGCACCACGAAGAAGCCCGACAGGAAGCCGATCAGCATCAAGAGCGGATAGGCGAAGCTCACCGACGTGACGAACACCATGCTGCACACCACCAGGCCCATGATGATCCCGAGCGGGATCACGGTGAGCGATTTGCGCAGCGGGATCATGCGCGCCGCCATCACGGCGCCCAGCGCCACGCCGATCGCCACCACGCCGATCAGATTGGTCGCCTTGTCCAGCGGCATGTGCAGCGAGCGTTCGGCCCATTTCAGCACGATGAACTGCAAGGTGGCGCCGGCGCCCCAGAACAGGGTGGTCACGGCCAGCGAGATCTGGCCCAGTTTGTCGCGCCAGAGGGTGGCCGAGCAGTTGGCGAAATCGGCGATCAGCTTGGCCGGGTTGCGTTCCTGGTGCTCGTAGCGCGCGCCGGTGTCCGGGATGCGCAGGTTGAACAGGGTAGCCAGCACATAGATGACGACGACCACCGACATCGCCGCTTCCGCGCCGGTATCGATCCCGGACTCGAAGCCGGGAATGTCGAAGCCCAGCAGCCATGCGCTGCCGCGCGTGCTCACCAGGGTGCCGCCCAGCACGGTGCCGAGGATGATCGACATCACGGTCAGGCCTTCGATCCAGCCATTGGCGGGCACGAGTTTTTCCGGCGGGAGCAATTCGGTCAGGATGCCGTATTTGGCGGGGGAGTAGACGGCTGCGCCGAAACCCACGACGGCATAGGCCAGCAGCGGGTGCACGGTCAGGAACATCAGCGCGCAGCCGAACACCTTGATCAGGTTCGCGATGAACATCACGCGGCCCTTGGGCAGCGAATCGGCGAAGGCGCCGACGAAGGCGGCCAGCAGCACGTAGAAGAGCACGAATGAAAGCTTCAGCAGGGGAGTCAGCGAAGCCGGGGCATTCATCGACGTCAACAGACTGATCGCAACAAACAGGAGCGCATTGTCTGCCAGCGACGAGAAAAACTGCGCCGCCATGATGGTATAAAAACCACGGTTCATTCTAAAAGAGTAAAAGCTGGTCCGAGTTGCTTTATACCATGAATGGTCTCCGCTCCAAAAGAAAACCGGGCTTGTCAGCAGTATGCGCGCCGGCACACCCCGGCCCACTCCGGTAAAATACACCCTTTCCCAGCTTTGAAAGCCGGCCTCGAAACGCCGGTATTGACGATGCCACGTCCGCTCTCCGCCACCATCCACCTCGATTCCATGCAACACAACCTGTCGCGTGCGCGCAGCTGCGCGCCGCAGGCAAAGATCTGGGCCGTCGTCAAGGCCAACGCCTATGGCCATGGCCTGGAGCGCGCCATGCGCGGCTTCGCCCTGGCCGACGGCCTGGCCCTGATCGAAACCGAGAACGCGGTGCGCCTGCGCGAGAGCGGCTGGATCAAGCCGGTGCTGCTGCTGGAAGGGATTTTCGACGCCTCCGACGTGCCGCTGCTGGCCGAGCACAATATCAATAGTGCGGTCCACAACATCGAGCAGATCAAGATGCTCGAGTACACCCAGCTCTACCGCCCGATCGACGTGCACCTGAAGATGAATACCGGGATGAACCGCCTCGGCTTCCAGCCCGGCGAGTATGCGGCGGCCTTCAAGCGCCTGCGCGCGATTCCCGGCGTGCGCAACATCACCCACATGACCCATTTCGCCAATGCCGACGAGCTGGAGCACCCGCGCCTGACCATCGCCGAGCAGGTGCGCCGCTTCCAGCATGGCGCCGGCGACCTGGCGGGCGAGCGCAGCCTGTCCAATTCCGGCGGCGTGCTGCACCAGCCCGAGCTGGGCGACGCGCTGTCGAACGACTGGGTGCGGCCCGGCGTCATGCTCTATGGCGGCACCCCGGGCGGACGCAGCGCGCAAGACTTCGGCCTGCGCCCGACCATGACCTTGCGCTCGGAGATCATCGGCATCCAGGAAATCAAGGCCGGCGACACGGTCGGCTACGGCAGCCGCTTCGAAGCGACCGGCCCGATGACGGTGGGCGTGGTGGCCTGCGGCTATGCCGACGGCTATCCGCGCCACGCGCCGCACGGCACCCCGGTGGTGGTCGACGGCGTGCGCACGACCCTGGTCGGGCGGGTGTCGATGGACATGATGACGGTCGACCTGACGCCGATCCGCAATGCCCGCATCGGCAGCAAGGTCACGCTCTGGGGCGACGGCCTGCCGATCGACGAGGTGGCGCAATCGGCCGGCACGATCGGCTATGAACTGATGTGCGCACTCGCCCAGCGGGTGCGCGTACAAGAAGGACGGATGGGAACCGATGGCTAAATCACGAACCGCTTTTGTCTGCAGCGAATGCGGCGCGACCGCCAGCCGCTGGGCCGGCCAATGCCCGGACTGCAAGGCCTGGAACACCCTGGTCGAGAGCGTGGTCGAGGCGCCGGGCGTGAACCGCATGTCCCAGGTCCAGCATAAAAGCCTGGCCCAGACCGCGCCGGTGCTCTCGCTGAAAGACATCGACGCGCTCGACGTGCCGCGCTTCGGCACCGGCATCGAGGAATTCGACCGCGTGCTCGGCGGCGGCCTGGTGGCCGGCGGCGTGGTGCTGATCGGCGGCGACCCGGGCATCGGCAAGTCGACCCTGCTGCTGCAGGCACTGGCCAACCTGGCCGCCACCCGTAACACGCTCTACGTGTCGGGCGAGGAATCCGGCTCCCAGATCGCGCTGCGCGCACGGCGCCTGTCGGTCGATTCGTCCGAGCTGAATTTCCAGGCCGAGATCCAGCTGGAGAAGATCCTCGGCACCCTGGCCGACCTCAAACCCGAAGTGGCGGTGATCGACTCGATCCAGACCCTGTATTCGGACGCGCTGACCTCGGCCCCCGGCTCGGTGGCCCAGGTGCGCGAATGTGCGGCCCAGCTCACCCGCATGGCCAAACAGACAGGGGTGACCATCATCCTGGTGGGCCACGTGACCAAAGAAGGCGCGCTGGCCGGCCCGCGCGTGCTCGAGCACATCGTCGACACCGTGCTGTATTTCGAGGGCGACACCCAGTCGAGCTTCCGCCTGGTGCGGGCGATCAAGAACCGCTTCGGCGCCGTGAACGAGCTGGGCGTATTCGCGATGACCGAGAAGGGCCTGAAGGGCGTGTCGAATCCGTCGGCCCTGTTCCTGTCGCAGCACGACAACCAGGTGCCGGGTTCCTGCGTGATGGTGACGCAAGAGGGCACGCGCCCCTTGCTGGTCGAGATCCAGGCCCTGGTCGACGCCAGCCATCTGCCCAACGCGCGCCGCCTGTCGGTCGGCCTGGAACAGAATCGCCTGGCGATGCTGCTCGCCGTGCTGCACCGCCATGCCGGCATCGCCGCCTTCGATCAGGACGTCTTCATCAACGCGGTGGGCGGCGTGAAGATCGCCGAACCGGCGGCCGACCTGGCCGTGCTGCTGGCGATTAATTCCTCGATGCGCAACAAGCCGTTGCCGCGCGGCCTGGTGGTGTTCGGCGAAGTCGGCCTGGCCGGCGAGATCCGTCCTGCGCCGCGCGGGCAGGAACGCCTGAAGGAAGCGGCCAAACTCGGGTTCTCGCACGCCCTGATCCCGAAGGGGAACGTGCCGAAGCAGAAAATCGAGGGCATGACCATCATCGCGGTCGAGCGCATCGACCAGGCCTTCACCAAGCTGCGCGAGCTCGACTGAGCGCGCCCGCGCTCCTGTCATCCTGCCTGCCGCAGGCACTCACTCACTAACAGTATTGGTATAACGTGCTTTCAGAACAAAGGACATCCGAACGCAAGCTGCTGCGTACCCGCGCCCGCGTGGCCATGGAAGGCATGGCCCCGGCGAGCGGGCGCACCAGCGATCTCGGCGCCAATGGCGTCTGCATCAACCTGCCGGACCCGCTGCCGGTCGGCCAGACCGGGCAAGTCAGCTTCGAGCTGCTGATCGACGGCAAGCTCGTGCCGATCAGCGCGCGAGCCCGGGCGCTCTACTGCATCTTCAGCAATGGAGAATTCAAGGTCGGCTTCCAGTTCCTGAACCTGGAACTGGCGGCGATGACGGCGGTGGCGCGCTACCTGCGCTGAGCGCCAGCTTCGAAGCGATCCGGGCCGTCCTGCGGCCCCATGCAAAACGGCGAGTGCCCTCTGGGCCTCGCCGTTTTGTCGCTTTAGGACATGATCCGAAGTATCGGATCCACACTATTCGTGATAGTGATCGGTCAGGCTATCCTTGCTGCCTTTGACCTCTTGGAAGATCTCGAAAGCAACAAGTCCAGCCAAGCCACTCAGGATACCAAACACCATAATACTGAACATAACTGTAAACGCCTTTCAGCATCCCCTCCCTGTGAAGAACCTGTCTTCAGGTTAGCAGAAGCGGCTGTCTTTACAAGGCAGGCGGCGGCGCCAACCGATAATATATTTACAACAGTAGAGGCTGCTTGACGCCGAAAGCGGCCAATCCCGGCAATCGTGTGCTCCAGTGTTCAAAACCGGGGCAAGCTACGCCCGGCAGGCTCGATTATTACATCTGTCATGAACTTGTCATAATCGGGCAGTAGACTTCGCAACGTCAATGAACGGGACTCGTCCCAGGCCTCTTTACAAAGGAACCACCATGCGCATGAAGCATCTGTTCATCTCCGTCGCCATCGCGGCTTCCAGCTTCGCAGCCGCCGCCCAGGCCGCCAACATCACCGGCGCCGGCGCGACCTTCCCGTACCCGATCTACGCAAAATGGGCCGAGATGTACAAGGCCACCTCCGGCAACGGCCTGAACTACCAGTCGGTAGGCTCGGGCGCCGGCATCAAGCAGATCAAGGCCAGGACCGTCGATTTCGGCGCTTCCGACATGCCGCTTCCTGCCGCTGAACTGAACGCCGCCGGCCTGTTCCAGTTCCCGGCCATCATGGGCGGCGTGGTGCCGGTCGTGAACCTGCCGGGGACCGCTCCGGGCCAGCTCAAGCTCACCGGGGCAGTGCTGGCCGACATCTTCCTGGGCAAGATCAAGACCTGGAATGCGCCGCAGATCGCTGCGCTGAACCCGGGCGTGAAGCTGCCCGCCGATGAAATCACCGTCGTGCACCGCGCAGACAGTTCGGGCACCTCCTTCCTCTGGACCGATTACCTGTCCCAGACCAGCCCTGAATGGAAGACGAAGATTGGCTCCGGCACCGCGGTGAAATGGGCCGTGGGCGTGGGAGGCAAGGGCAATGAGGGCGTCGCCGCCAACGTCCAGCGCATCAAGGGTTCGATCGGTTATGTCGAGTGGGCCTACGCCAAGAAGAACCGCATGCAGCACACCCAGCTGCAGAACAAGGACGGTGTGTTCCTGCAGCCGGACGATGCGAACTTCAAGGCCGCCGCTGCAGGCGCCAACTGGACCGGCACCCCGGGCTTCGCCGTGGTCCTGACCAACCAGCCAGGCAAAGCCAGTTGGCCGATCACCGGCGTGTCCTATATCCTGGTGCACAAAAGCCAGGCCGACGCGAACAAGGGCAAGGAAGTGCTGAAGTTCTTCGACTGGGCCTACAAGAACGGCGATGCCGCTGCGGCCGAGCTGGACTATGTACCGATGCCGGACACCGTCACCAAGCTGGTGCAGGACGCATGGCGCGCCAATATGAAGGACGCTGCGGGCAAGGCGCTCTGGTAATTTCCCTTTCACAGCGAAGGGCAGGGCTGGCGGTTTTAAGGTACGCCAGCCCTTTCGTTCGCCAGCAAGATTGACAAAAAGTTATGAGCGTACACACCTCCGTCGCGATGCCCGATCTGTCCAAACAGCAGGACGATGCCAACGGCTTCCACTCGGCCGCCCTGCGCAACACGATGCGCAACCAGCGCATCCAGGATTTCATCTTCCATAAGGTCACGCTGCTGTTCGCGGCCTCGGTGCTGCTGGTGTTGGTCGGGATTATTGCTTCGCTGGTGATCGGCGCGGCTCCAGCCTTCCGCGAATTCGGACTGGGATTCGTCACCCGGGTCGAGTGGGATCCGGTGGGCGACCAGTTCGGCGCCCTGATCGCGATCTGGGGCACGCTCGCCACCTCGATCATCGCGCTGGCCGTGGCCTTTCCGATCAGCTTCGGTATTGCCCTGTTCCTGACCGAGATCTGTCCGGTCTGGCTGCGTCGCCCGCTGGGCACGGCCGTCGAGCTGCTGGCCGGCGTTCCGTCCATCATTTACGGCATGTGGGGCTTCTTCGTGTTCGCGCCGCTGTTCGCCGACCACGTCCAGCCCCTGCTCAAGAGCACCATCGGCCAGCTGCCGGTCATCGGCCAGCTGTTCCAGGGCCCGATCATGGGCATCGGCATCCTTACAGCAGGTCTGATCCTCGCGATCATGATCATTCCGTTCATTGCGTCCGTCATGCGCGACGTGTTCGAAATCGTTCCGACGGTGCTCAAGGAGTCCGCATACGGCCTCGGTTGCACCAAATGGGAAGTGGTGCGCAAGATCGTCCTGCCCTATACGCGCAACGGCGTGGTCGGTGGCGTGATGCTCGGTCTGGGCCGCGCGCTGGGCGAGACCATGGCGGTGACTTTCTTGATCGGCAATGCGCACGACCTGTCCTGGTCGCTGTTCTCGGCCGGTAATTCGATTTCCTCGACCCTGGCCAACGAGTTCAACGAAGCCACCACGCCGCTGCACACCTCGTCGCTGTACGCGCTCGGCCTGATCCTGTTCGCCATCACCTTCATCGTGCTGTCGGCAGCCAAGTTGATGCTGGCCGGGATGGCGCGCAACGAAGGAAGCAAATAATGACTACTCCTGTAAAAAACCCCGTGTACCGCAAGCGCCTGCTGGCGCACCGTTTCGGCATCGCGCTGTCGGTGCTGGCAATGGGCATAGGCCTGGCCTTCCTGGCCTGGATCCTGATCACGCTCCTGATCAACGGCTTCGGCGCCTTGTCGCTCAGCCTGTTCACGGGCGACACCCCGGCCCCGGGCAGCCCCGGCGGCCTGCGCAATGCGATCGTGGGCAGCCTGATGATGGTCGGCCTGTCGACCCTGGTCAGCACCCCGATCGGCATCCTGGCAGGCATCTACCTGGCCGAATACGGCGAAGGCAACCGCTTCGCCCAGGTCACGCGTTTCGTGACCGACATCATGCTGTCGGCGCCCTCGATCGTGATCGGCGTGTTCGTGTATGCCCTGTATGTGACCAGGACCGGTAATTTCTCCGGCTTTGCCGGTTCGATCGCATTGTCCCTGATCGCCGTGCCGGTGGTGGTCCGCACCACCGATAACATGCTGCGCCTGGTTCCCACCAGCCTGCTCGAGGCGGCGTATGCGCTGGGTGCCCCGCACTGGAAAGTTGCAACGATGGTGCGCCTGCGCGCCGTCAAGGCAGGCGTGATCACGGGAGTACTGCTGGCCGTGGCCCGCGTGTCCGGCGAGACCGCGCCGCTCCTGTTCACCTCGCTGAACAACCAGTTCTACAGCAACGACATGACCTCGCCGATGGCCAACCTGCCGGTCGTGATCTACCAGTTCGCGATGAGCCCTTACGACGACTGGCGTTCGCTGGCATGGGGTGGTGCGCTGCTCGTGACCTTTACCGTGCTGCTGCTGAACATCCTGTCGCGCACCCTGTTCAGCCAGAAGACTCCACGTTAATTTTTTCTAGAACAAACCGATGACCCAACTTATGCCGAACCAGGCCGCAGCCAGCGCCAAAGCCAAGACGATCGAAATCGAAGGCCTGAACTTCTTCTACGGTAAGACGCAGAGCCTGAAGAACGTGTCGCTCGACGTCCACGACAAGCAGGTGACGGCCTTCATCGGCCCGTCGGGCTGCGGCAAGTCGACCCTGCTGCGCACCCTGAACCGCATGTACGATCTGTACCCGGGCCAGCGCGCCGAGGGCTCGATCATGTACCACGGCCGCAATATCCTGGAGCCGGGTGTCGACGTGAACATGCTGCGCGCCAAGATCGGCATGGTGTTCCAGAAGCCGACCCCGTTCCCGATGTCGATCTACGACAACATCGCCTTCGGCGTGCGCCTGTACGAGAACCTCTCGAAAGGCGAGATGGACGAGCGCGTGGAATGGGCGCTGAAGAAGGCCGCGCTGTGGGAAGAAGCCAAGGACAAGCTGAGCAAGAGCGGCCTGTCGCTGTCGGGCGGCCAGCAGCAGCGCCTGTGCATCGCGCGCGGCGTGGCGGTCAAGCCGGACGTGCTGCTGCTGGACGAGCCGACCTCGGCGCTGGACCCGATCTCGACCGCGAAGATCGAGGAACTGATCAGCGAGCTCAAGCAGGATTACACGATCACCATCGTGACCCACAACATGCAGCAGGCCGCGCGCTGTTCCGATTACACCGCCTACATGTACCTTGGCGAGCTGGTGGAATTCGGCGAAACCGACCAGATCTTCATGAATCCCGCGCGCAAAGAGACGCAGGATTACATTACCGGTCGTTTTGGCTGATCACGAGAATACAAACATTAGACGGAGATATACATGACGGGCGAGCATTCATCCAAGCAGTATGACCAGGAGCTGGAAGCGATTCGTTCCAAGGTCCTCTTGATGGGCGGTATGGTGGAGACCCAGTTCGAGCAGGCACTCGAGTGCTTCCGGACCGGCGACGCCGAGCGTGCCGACCGCGTGATGGCCGAGGACCAGGCCGTCAACCAGCTCGAAGTGCAGCTGGACGACGCCTGCAGCCACCTGATCGTGCGCCGCCAGCCGACCGCGAACGATTTGCGCACCGTGATGGCCAGCATCAAGGTGATCACCGACCTCGAACGCATCGGCGACGAAGCCTCGAAGATCGCGCGCACCTCCAAGAGTTTGTACGAGCGTGGCAACACCAGCTTCGCGCATTACGACATGGTCCGCTCGATTGCGAAAGCCACCTGCGAGCTGCTGCACAATGCGCTGGACGCCTTCGCCCGCCTGGACGGCAAGCAGGCGCTGGAACTGATCGCGGCCGACGAAGGCATCGACCACGAATTCCGCACCATCCTGCGCAACCTAATCACCTTCATGATGGAAGACCCGCGCACGATTTCGTCGGCACTCGATACGCTGTGGGTGGCCAAGGCGATCGAGCGCATCGGCGACCACGCCAAGAACATCGCCGAATATGTGATCTATGTGGTCGAAGGCCGCGACATCCGCCACAGCAAGCCGGTGGCCATCGAGCAGCCGGCAGCCTGAGCATGGCGGACAACACGCGCGTGCTGGTGGTCGAGGACGAACCGGCGATCGTCGAGCTGGTGAAGTACTCGCTGCGCGAAGCCGGCTGGGACATCCGCACCGCCCATACCGTCGGCGGCGCCTGGGACAGCATCAAGCACGGCAAGCCCGACCTGCTGCTGCTGGACTGGATGCTGCCCGACCAGAGCGGCCTGCGCCTGCTGTCGCGCCTGCGCGGCGACCGCGACTTCCAGGACATCCCGGTCATCATGCTGACCGCGAAAAGCATGGAAGAAGACAAGCTCGCCGGCCTCGATACGGGCGCCGACGACTACATCACCAAGCCGTTCTCGCCGCGCGAACTGCTGGCGCGCTCGCGTGCGCTGCTGCGCCGCAAGAGCCCGCACCTGTCGGAAGCGCCGCTGCGCGCCGGCAGCGTGGTGCTCGACCCGAACAGCTGCACGGTCTGCGTCGACGACCAGCAGGTCGAGATCGGCAATGCCGAATACAAGCTGCTCAAGTTCCTGCTGGCGCACCGCGAGCGCGTGTTCTCGCGCGCCCAGCTGCTCGACAAGGTATGGGGCGACCATGCCGTGATCGAAGAGCGCACGGTGGACGTGCACGTGCTGCGGCTGCGCAAGGCGCTCAAGAGCGCCGACGGCCTGATCCGGACGGTGCGCAGCGTCGGCTATATGCTGTCCGAAAAATAGCGTGCGCTCGATGAACCCGAAGCTGCTGTTCTGGGTGCCGGCCGTGCTGCGCCTGGGCATGGTGTTCGTCGCGGCCCTGGTGGTCTGGTGGATGTCGGGCATCGTCGAGGCGCTGGTCTTCGCCTTGGGGGCGGTGATCATCGCGCTGTTCGTCCAGTTGCGCTACCTGCACGAATTGGGCGAATGGCTGAACGACCCGCACTCGAGCCGCCTGCCGGACGGGTGGGGGGCCTGGACCGACGTGTTCGCGCGCCTGTACCGCCTGCGCCGCGAAGACGAGCGCCACCAGGCCGAGATGGCCGAATGGCTGGCGCGCTTTCGCCAGGCGATGCAGATGCTGCCGGAGGGCGTGGCCATCATGGACGACGTGCTGTTCCTCGAATGGTGCAACGAGGCGGCCGAGCGCCACCTGGGCCTGAGCCTGGCGCGCGACAAGGGCCTGCGCGTGACCAACCTGGTGCGCCATCCCGAGTTCATCGACTACGTGATCCTGGGGCGCTACGACACGCCGCTGACCCTGTCCTTCCGCGGCCGCAAGCTCGAATGCCGCATCATCCCGTTCGAGAACCGGCGCCAGATCCTGGTGACGCACGACGCCACCGATACCGAGCGCATCGAAGCGATGCGGCGCGACTTCATCGCCAACGCCTCGCACGAGCTGCGCACGCCGCTGACCGTCATCGTCGGTTTCCTGGAAATCGCGATGTCCGACCCCGGCCTGGACGTGGCCACCCGCACCGCCCACCTGTCCCTGATGACGGAGCAGGCCCAGCGCATGCAACGCCTGATCGGCGACATGCTGACCCTGTCGCGCCTGGAATCCGACGAGTTCCCGCTCAGGCGCGAACGCGTCGACGTGCGCGCGCTGGTGGAATCGGTGGCGCTCGAGGCCCGGGCCCTGTCCGGCGGGCGCCACACCGTCGAGGCCGAGGTCGACGGGCCGGACCTGATGGGCAACGCCGAAGAACTGCGCAGCGCCTTTGCCAACCTGGCCTCGAACGCGGTGCGCTACTCGCCCGCGGGCGGCACCATCCGCTTGACGTGGACGCGCGGGACCGACGACCTGCGCTTCTCGGTGATCGATTGCGGCATCGGCATCGAGCCGATCCACATTGCGCGCCTGACCGAGCGCTTCTACCGCGTCGACAAGAGCCGCTCGCGCGAAACCCAGGGTACGGGCCTGGGACTGGCCATCGTCAAGCACGTGCTGCTGCGCCACGGCGGGCGCCTGATGATCAGTTCGGTGCCGGGGCAGGGGAGCAGTTTTACGGCGGTGTTGCCGAATACGTCGCTGCCCGGATAGAACTTGCTCAGACGCAATTAGCCCTGCTGCTCGCAGGGTAGTATCGACCTTCGCTTACGTCCTGTTCGCCAATGTCGTGCTTCCTGGAGCAGCGCCATGCGCCCGGCCTTCTACCAGCCTTCCGGCCAGATTCCCCTCATGGCCTTCCCTTCACTGCTGGCTTGCCTGTGCCTCGCCGCTGCCGGTGCGCTTCCTTATGCGTGGATTAGCGCCCGGGCGCCCTGGTACATGGGCACGCTCACCATCTGGCCTTTCGCTTTCTGGCTACATCTTGTTGTGACGACTGCCGGCTGCCTGGCGAAGGTGCGCAATCCGTTCATGATGAAGCAATTCGGGGTGGTGGTCGGATTGTTTGGCTGGGCATCCCAGTGGGTCTTCTGGATCGTGTTCGCGGCGTATGACAGCGTACGCAGCATGCCCGGCCATTCCATGGCGATCCCACTGGCCGACCTGCTGGCCTATCCGGCGGCCTTGTGGGACGGATTCCGGGCAGCGTCGGCTGCCACCGAGTGGAGCGACGACATGGATGTCGACCTCGTCCGCTGCTTTGGCTGGCTGGTTGAATGTTCGCTGTTGTTGACCGTGCCCTGCGACGCTGGCCGCAAGCAGGCGGAAAAACCGTTTTGCGAGGCATCGCATCGATGGGCAAGCGTGACGCGCCTGCCGTACAGATTCGCCGTCGGGCCGCTGCTGCAGGTCCGCGCGGATTTCGTGACCCATCCCGAGCAGGCATTGGCAAAATTGTCCTTGAGCCCGTCCGCTAAGCGGTTTGCCATGGCAACCGTGTACACCGGGAAGTACGAGGACTTCATGTCGGTCGAAATGACCGAATTACAGGCGACTGGTCGGGGATACCGGAAACAAAATGAGATGGTGGTGGAATACCTTCGCGTACCCCGTGCCGCCCTTGAGGGGCTCATTCAACGTTTGTCGAAACCTAAACGGAAAAAGGCCAAGACCGCCAGGAAGAAGTCAGTCTAGGCGATGAGCGGGTTGCTCAAGGCCCGTCTACGGGTAAGGCTGGTGGAGCAGACCGTTATTCGCCGGCGTATTGGACTGGGCAAGCAGGGCGTAGGCTTCTTCGACGATCCGGTCTGGTTCGGATGGCTCTGGCTCCAGAGTCTGCAAGTCATCGAGCTCATCATAGGAAAGCAATTGCTGCTCAACCATCCAGACGAGCTGGCGGACAGGGTCGGGATTCTGCGCGACGTCGCTCCATTGCGGATGGGCCAGGACGGCGCTTCGGTGTGCGGCGCTGATGAACCCAAGTGCGCCAGGAAATGAATCGATTGCAGTGCACATGCTCGCCATGCTTGCCTCCGCGATCTCATATCGAGGAGCAATGCTAGCTAGAAATTCTTATGCTCGACAAGCGTTGGCGCAAATGGAGAGCGCTTGTCCGCGAAGCGCTCGTACGCGCTTCAAGACGCCTGATCGTTCATGTACAGGTCCGGTTCGTTTGCTTATTGCGTATGTGCAATATCGTCAGCCATCATAAGCGTAAGTTGTGATGACGACTCTCTCCGCGCTTCCAACAACATCTCCTACGCCATGTCCTATTCCATTTATCGGCCTTCCGGTGTGGTTCCCGCCCGCGCTTTTCCCCTGGCGGCCCTGTTCCTCGCCGCGACGCTCCCACTTGCAAGCCTGTACGCCTGGCTCAGCTTTCATCTGCCGGGCATTCTCAATGTCTTTGTCTGTTTTGCCTTCGCGCTTGTGTTGGGTAGTTTCGCCAAACGGGTGTGCGTGACGGCCAAGGTCCGCAATCCTCGCTGGATCGGTCGTTACGGATTGCTGCTGGGCTTCTGCGGCTGGTATGTTCAGTGGGCGGCATCGGCGTTCATGCGACTTGAATCCGATCCCGGCTTTTTCGCACTATTTTCCGGAGCGATGCAGCTTGTCATCGAGCCTTCGATGGTCATAGCCGTGGCGGAGAATATGATGCAGTCGACGACATCCACCTTTGCTGGCCTGCCACTCAAGTATTTGCTGCTGTCTTGCTGGCTGGGAGAGCTGTGGATGCTGCTGTTCTTCCCACATTACATTGGCAAGATGCGGGCAGACGAAGTATTCGACGAGGCGGCGGGCACTTGGGCCGAATACAATGAATTGCCGAACCGGTTCCTGCCTATCGACCAGCCGGACTTGCTGCGCCTGCTGGACTCACCGTCGGAGCGCTTGTCGACCCTGCTTCATCCGCATTCCGGCCCGGCCACGGCCAACCACATGAAGCTGAGGGTGTATGGGTTCGGCACCGCCGATGCGTTGGTCTCGGTTGTCGGCGTCGAGATGAGCAGCAAGGACGGCCAGCCGCGCACCATCGAATGTTCTCCCGGCCTCTACCTGTATGTTCCCGCGGCCGAGCTCGAAGCCTTGACGGCAGGGCTGGCGAACCCGGACGCGACCGCGGAAGACCCTCCCGAGCTGGCCGATGCCATCGAGCATATGCAGGGAGGGCGCTTCCAGGAGGCCTACGAAGAAGCGCATCCCTTCGTGCAGGCTGACGAGCGCCAGCTGTCTTGCGATGCCAACCGCATCTGCGCGATCGCCTGTTCGGAGGCTAAGGAATGGCAAAAAGCGCATGCCTACTGGACAGCGCTGTTTGCCCGCGAAGCCTCGGCCCATAACGCCCTGCAAGTTGCGACCAGCGCCATCATGGCCGGGGAAACCGGGCAGGCGCAGGAATGGATCAAGCGGACCGACACGATCAATGCGTCGTCCCGGGAAATGCCGAGCGTGACCATCCTCACGACGATCATCAGCGCCCTGACGGCGGCGAACCAGATGGAGCCAGCGCTGTTCTACCTGGGCCAGTTGCGCGATTTCTACACCAGCCTGCACGTCACCGACCCGACTTTCCTGTTCGCGCACCGAATGCCGCTGTTCCACATGTTCCTGGAAAAGAGCGGAGCAGTGGTCAATCAGGTGCTGGACCGGGAAGCGAGCCGCGCGTGGTACACGTCGATGCTGCCCCACCTTGACGAGCGGGGCCAGTCCGAGCTGAACGCATGGCTCGAGGAAGCATCCGCCCCGGCTTAGTCACACTCGACGGTTGGCCAGGGACTCGGGGTACAATCGGGCCTCGCTCTTTTTCTTACCGTCTATGTTCTCTCGCCGTCTGTCCCTCATCGCCTGCACCGCGCTGCTCCTGAGCGCCTGCGGCAGCACCCCGACTCCGCCTCCCCTTACCCCGGTTGCCCAGCAGGCGACGCCGCCCGCGCCGCGCAAGGTCCGCATTGGCCTGGCCCTCGGCGGCGGCGCCGCGCGTGGGTTTGCCCATATCGGCGTCATCAAGGCGCTGGAAGCGCAAGGCATCGTGCCGGAAATCGTCGTCGGCACCAGCGCCGGTTCGGTGGTCGGCGCGCTCTACGCCTCGGGCCTGAACGGCTTTGCGCTGCAGAAGACGGCCATGGCCATGGACGAGGCCACGATTTCCGACTGGGCCTTGCCCCTGTTCGGCAAGTCGACCGGCGTACTCAAGGGCGAAGCGCTGCAGGGCTATGTCAACAAGGCCGTCAATAACCTACCGATGGAACGCCTGAAGATCCGCTTCGGCGCCGTGGCCACCGACCTGCGTACCGGCCAGCCGATCTTGTTTAACAAGGGCAATACCGGCATGGCCGTGCGTGCGTCCTCCGCGGTGCCGAGCATCTTCCAGCCGGTGAAGATCGGCGCCAATTCCTATGTCGATGGCGGCCTGGTCGCGCCGGTGCCGGTCAAGTTCGTCAAGGACATGGGTGCGGATTTCATTATCGCGGTGAACATCTCCAGCGCCACCGAAGGCGCGGCCACCGCCAGTTCGCTCGACGTGCTGATGCAGACCTTCAGCATCATGGGCCAGCGCCTGAACTATTTCGAGCTGAAGGAGGCCGACGTCGTCATCACCCCGGCGCTCGGCAACATGGGCAGCAGCGACTTTGGCAGCCGCAACCTGGCGATCCTCGCCGGCGAGCAGGCGGCAGCAAGCGTGATGCCTCAGATCAAGGCCAAGCTCAAAGCCAAGCAGCAAGCTCATTAACCAGGAATACGGGAACCGCCATGCAATCGAAGCCATACCTCACCCTCGACGACGTGAAAAAAATCGCCGCAGCCGCGGAAAGCGAAGCGGTGCGCAACAACTGGGCCGTGTCGATTGCCATCGTCGACGATGGCGGCCACCTGCTCTGGTTCCAGCGCCTCGACGGCGCCGCGCCGATCTCCTCGCATATTGCCCCGGCCAAGGCGAAGACGGCCGCGCTGGGCCGGCGCGAATCGAAGATCTATGAAGACCTGATCAACAACGGGCGCACCTCTTTCCTGTCGGCGCCCGAAATCGCAGGCATGCTGGAGGGTGGCGTGCCGGTTATCGTCGATGGCCACGTGATCGGCGCCGTCGGCGTCTCGGGCGTGAAGTCGACCGAGGACGCGCAGGTCGCCAAGGCAGGCATTGCCGCCCTGGGCAACGGCTGAGCGGAGCATTGTTTCCGCGCCGACTTCACGACCTGTTCCGGCAAAAATGGCGGCACTTCTATAGAATTGCTGCATTGCCGAATACAGCGGTTTCGCGCTATAATTTGGAAGTTTAGCCATTCACACATCAGCCGTAGCGCCTACCCATCATCCCTCATTCAACTTGATATCCATTTCCCGGCACGCTTAGTCCGCCCGGGCACTTTGGATGTCGGTCTGACGTGGCGCAGCTACGGTAACTTTATTGGGAGTTACCCTTGCCGCCATTTTTTTCTGGCCCAGCCGTCCCGGCCATCCTGGCCCTCGCAGACGGAACGATTTTCAGAGGACATTCCATTGGCGCTGCCGGCCATACGACCGGCGAGGTGGTGTTTAACACTGCGATGACCGGCTACCAGGAAATCCTTACCGACCCCAGCTACTCGCGTCAGATCGTTACCCTGACCTACCCGCACATCGGCAACTACGGCGTCAATGCCGCCGACGTCGAGGCTTCCCGCGTCCATGCCGCCGGCCTGATCATCCGTGACCTGCCGCTGCTGGCATCGAATTTCCGTTCCACGATGTCGCTGGCGGACTACCTCAAGCTTGAAAACGTGGTCGCCATCGCAGGCATCGATACCCGCAAGCTGACCCGCATCCTGCGCGAGAAGGGCGCCCAGGGCGGCGCCATCCTGACCGGCACGCAAGGCAACCAGCCATCGGAAGCACAGGCGCTGGAACTGGCGCGCTCCTTCCCGGGCCTGTCCGGCATGGACCTGGCCAAGGTGGTGTCGGTGAAAGAGCCGTACGAATTCACCGAGACCGAGTGGAAGCTGGGCGAGGGCTTCGGCAAGCAGGAGAATCCCCAATACCATGTGGTCGCTTTCGACTACGGCGTCAAGCGCAACATCCTGCGCATGCTGGCCGAGCGCGGCTGCAAAGTGACGGTGCTGCCGGCCGAATCAACCGCCGCCGACGCGCTGGCGCTGAACCCGGATGGCATCTTCCTGGCCAACGGCCCCGGCGACCCGGAGCCGTGCGACTACGCGATCAAGGCGAGCCGCGAGCTGATCGAGAAGGGCATCCCGACCTTCGGCATCTGCCTCGGCCACCAGATCATGGCGCTGGCCTCCGGCGCCAGGACGATGAAGATGAAGTTCGGCCACCACGGCGCCAACCACCCGGTGCAGGACCTGGATTCGAAAAAGGTCTTGATCACCTCGCAGAACCACGGCTTCGCGGTCGACCCGGCCAGCTTGCCGGCCAACTGCCGCGTGACCCACGTGTCGCTGTTCGACGGTTCGCTGCAGGGCTTCGAGCGTACCGACAAACCAGCCTTCTGCTTCCAGGGCCACCCGGAAGCCTCGCCAGGACCGACTGACGTCGCCTATCTGTTTGACCGTTTCATCGGCTTGATGCAAGCGGCGGAAAAAAAAGAACATGCAGGAGAAGTAAATGCCTAAGCGTAGTGATATCAAAAGCATCCTGATCATCGGCGCCGGCCCGATCGTCATCGGCCAGGCGGTCGAGTTCGATTACTCGGGCGCCCAGGCCTGCAAGGCCCTGCGCGAAGAAGGCTACAAGGTCATCCTGGTGAACTCGAACCCGGCGACCATCATGACCGACCCGGAAACCGCGGACGTCACCTATATCGAGCCGATCACCTGGAAGGTCGTCGAGACCATCATCGCCAAGGAGCGCCCTGACGCGATCCTGCCGACCATGGGCGGCCAGACCGCGCTGAACTGCGCGCTCGACCTGCACCACAACGGCGTGCTGGAAAAGTACAAGGTGGAGCTGATCGGCGCGACGCCGGAAGCCATCGACAAGGCCGAGGACCGCTCCAAGTTCAAGGATGCGATGACCAGGATCGGCCTGGGTTCGGCACGCTCGGGCGTGGCGCATTCGATGGATGAGGCCTGGACCGTGCAGCGCGAGCTGGGCTTCCCGACCATCATCCGTCCCTCGTTCACGATGGGCGGCAGCGGCGGCGGCATTGCGTACAACGAAGAAGAATTCGAAGCGATCTGCAAACGCGGCCTGGAAGCCTCGCCGACCAACGAGCTCTTGATCGAAGAGTCGCTGCTCGGCTGGAAAGAGTACGAGATGGAGGTTGTCCGCGACAAGAACGACAACTGCATCATCATCTGCTCGATCGAAAACCTGGACCCGATGGGCGTGCACACCGGCGACTCGATCACCGTGGCGCCGGCGCAGACCCTGACCGACAAGGAATACCAGATCATGCGCAACGCGTCGATCGACGTGCTGCGCGAAATCGGCGTCGATACGGGCGGCTCGAACGTGCAGTTCGCGATCAACCCGAAGGACGGCCGCATGATCGTCATCGAGATGAATCCGCGCGTGTCGCGCTCCTCCGCTTTGGCATCGAAAGCCACCGGCTTCCCGATCGCGAAAGTGGCGGCCAAGCTGGCCGTGGGCTTCACGCTCGACGAACTGCGCAACGAGATCACCGGCGGCGCGACCCCGGCCTCGTTCGAACCGTCGATCGATTACGTGGTCGTCAAGATCCCGCGTTTCACCTTCGAGAAATTCCCGACCGCCGACAAGCACTTGACCACCCAGATGAAATCGGTGGGCGAGGTGATGGCGATGGGCCGCACCTTCCAGGAATCCTTCCAGAAGGCGCTGCGCGGCCTGGAAGTGGGCGTCGATGGCCTGAACGAAAAGACCCGCGACCGCGAGAAGATCGAAGAAGAACTCGGCGAGCCGGGCCCGGACCGCATCTGGTACGTGGGCGACGCTTTTGCCCAGGGCTTCACGCTGGACGAGGTGCACAACCTCACCAAGATCGATCCGTGGTTCCTGGTGCAGATCAAGGAGATCGTCGACATCGAGCTGTGGCTCGACCACCAGAAGCTGGACAGCCTGGACAAGCCGACCTTCTACAAATTGAAGCAGAAGGGCTTCTCGGACCGCCGCCTGGCCTTCCTGATGCAGACCACGCCGGAAGCGGTGCGCAAGCAGCGCCATGCCCTGGGCATCCGCCCGGTGTACAAGCGGGTCGACACCTGCGCGGCTGAATTCGCGACCAATACGGCCTACATGTATTCCACGTACGACGAGGAATGCGAGTCCAACCCGACCGACAAGAAGAAGATCATGGTGCTGGGCGGTGGTCCGAACCGCATCGGCCAGGGCATCGAGTTCGACTACTGCTGCGTGCACGCGGCGCTGGCCATGCGCGAAGACGGCTACGAGACCATCATGGTCAACTGCAATCCCGAAACCGTGTCCACCGACTACGACACTTCGGACCGCCTGTACTTCGAGTCGCTGACGCTGGAAGACGTGCTGGAAATCGTCGAGCTGGAAAAGCCGGTCGGCGTGATCGTGCAGTACGGCGGCCAGACGCCGCTCAAGCTCGCACTCGACCTGGAAGCGAACGGCGTGCCGATCATCGGCACCTCGCCGGACATGATCGATGCGGCCGAAGACCGCGAACGTTTCCAGCAACTGCTGCAACAGCTCGGCCTGCGCCAGCCGCCGAACCGCACCGCGCGCACCGAAGCGGACGCGCTCGAACTGGCCCAGGAAATCGGCTACCCGCTGGTGGTGCGTCCATCCTATGTGCTGGGCGGCCGCGCGATGGAGATCGTGCACGAGCAGCGTGACCTCGAGCGCTACATGCGCGAAGCGGTCAAGGTCTCGCACGATTCGCCGGTGCTGCTGGACCGCTTCCTGAACGACGCCATCGAAGTCGACGTCGACTGCATCTCGGACGGCGAAGCCACCTTCATCGGCGGCGTGATGGAACACATCGAACAGGCCGGCGTGCACTCGGGCGACTCGGCCTGCTCGCTGCCGCCTTATTCGCTGTCGCAAGAGACCATCGCGGAACTCAAGCACCAGACTTCGCTCATGGCCAAGGCCCTGAACGTGGTCGGCCTGATGAACGTGCAGTTCGCGATCCAGCAGTCGGAAGTCGACGGCAAGACGGTCGATACCGTGTTCGTGCTCGAAGTGAACCCGCGTGCCTCGCGCACCGTGCCGTTCGTGTCGAAGGCCACCGGCCTGCAGCTGGCCAAGATCGCGGCGCGCTGCATGGTGGGCCAGACGCTTGCCAGCCAGGGCATCACGAAAGAAGTGGTCCCGCCGTTCTACAGCGTCAAGGAAGTGGTTTTCCCGTTCGTGAAATTCCCGGGCGTGGACACCATCCTCGGGCCGGAAATGAAATCGACCGGCGAAGTCATGGGCGTGGGCATGACCTTCGGCGAAGCGTTTGTCAAGTCGCAGCTGGCGGCCGGCATCATCCTGCCTACCAAGGGTACCGTATTCCTGTCGGTGAAGGCCTCGGACAAGCCGCGCGCGGTGGGCGTGGCGCGCGAGCTGGTGGCGCTGGGCTTCTCGCTGGTGGCGACCAAGGGCACGGCTGCCGTGATCGCGGCCGCCGGCATGCCGGTGCGCGCGGTGAACAAGGTCATGGAAGGGCGCCCGCACGTGGTCGACATGATCAAGAACCGCGAGATCGTCCTGGTCGTCAATACGGTCGAGGAAAAACGCTCGGCGGTGACCGACTCGCGCACCATCCGTACCTCGGCCCTGCAGTCGCGCGTGGTGACCTATACGACAATCGCCGGCGCGGAAGCGGCGATCGAAGGCATGCGTCATATCGACGAACTCCAGGTGTACGATTTACAAGGGCTTCATAAAACCTTAAACTAGGCGTGAAAGCAGCAATGCAGTAAGCTGGAAGCAGTACCCCGTCAAACCACAGAGCTCGTGCGCCCTTGGGCGCGCGTACTCTGTGGTTTTCACTTGGTACCTCTAAAAACGCACATATAGACAGACATGAACAATACCGTCCCACTCACCAAATACGGCGCCCAACTCCTGAAGGAAGAGCTGCACCAGCTCAAGACCAAGGAGCGCCGTATCGTGATCGACGCGATCGCCGAGGCGCGCTCGCATGGCGACCTGTCCGAGAACGCCGAATACGATGCCGCTAAAGAGCGCCAGGCCTTCGTGGAAGGCCGCATCGCCGAACTCGAAAGCAAGCTTTCCGCCGCGCAGATCATCGATCCGGCGACCCTGGATGCCGAAGGCCGCGTCGTCTTCGCATCGACCGTCGACCTCGAAGACCTGGACAACGGCCAGAAGGTCACCTACCAGATCGTCGGCCTCGATGAAGCCGACCTGAAACTGAACAAGGTATCGGTGACCTCGCCGATCGCCCGCGCCCTGATCGGCAAGTATGCCGGCGACGTGGTCGAAGTGCAGGCGCCGTCCGGCCCGCGCGAATACGAAATCCTGGAAGTGCGCTACATCTGATGAAGGCAGCCGCGGCTACCGTGCCGTCACGCCCGGCTGCGCGCCTGGCGGGCGCACGGCTGCTGGTGGCGGCGCTCTGGGCGGGCGCACTGTGGGCGCTCGGCTACATTGCGGCGCCGGCGGTATTCGCGGCGGTGCCGAGCACCGTGGCGGGCGACGTCGTCGCCGTGCTGCTGGCGCGCCTGGCCTGGGTGTCGTTCGGCTGCGCCGCCCTGATGCTGGTGCTGGTGCGGTTCGCGCCCGATCTCGCCCCCGCGCGCAAGCGCTCGCTCTACCTGGTGGTGCTGGCGATGCTGGCCTGCGCGCTGGTGATGGTTGTCGGCCTGCAGCCGGCAATGGCGCAGATGCGCGCGCTGGCCGGGCAGGGCGGGGTCAGGGCCTCGCCGTACTGGACGCAGTTTGCCGTCATGCACGGGGTGTCGCAGCTGTTTCACGTGATCGAAAGCTTGCTGGCGGCCGTGCTCGTCCTCAAGAGCCGCTGAACAGGCGAAAAAAAACCGGGTCGCCCCGGTTTTGCCTTGCGCGGCTCGAATCACTTGTTCAGTGCATTCTTCTTGGTGCTGGCCTGGCGCGGTTTGGCGCGCTTGATGTTGCCGCCCGCCGTGACGCGCTCGTTCCCCTTGATCATGACCTTGGTGACGCTCGGCTTCTTGGTGCCGCTGGCGCTGGCCTTGACGATGGTGACTTCGCGCATGCCCTTGCCGGATCGGGTGCTGCGTTCCTTGACGACTTCCTTCTTCGGACGGTAGACCACCAGCAGCTTGCCGATGTGCTGGACCGGCGCGGCATCGAGTTCGGCGCAGATCTGTTCGTACATGGCGATGCGGGCTTCGCGGTCGTCGCCGAAGACGCGGACCTTGATCAGGCCGTGCGCGTCGAGGCTGGCAGCAACTTCTTTCATGACGGATTCGGTCAGGCCGGATTCGCCAATCATGACTACGGGATTCAGTCCATGGGCTTCGGCGCGCAGTGCGCTGCGCTCGGCCGGGGTGAGTTTAAGCATAATAATTTTTAGATGTACCTTTAAAAGCAGTATTCTACGCGAATGGCCAAGAACAAATCCAACCAAAACTGGTTACACGACCATATTAACGATCCATACGTCAAACTGGCCCAGAAAGAGGGCTACCGCGCACGCGCCGCCTTCAAGCTCAAGGAAATCGACGAAAGCGAAAAGCTGATCAAGCCGGGCCAGGTCATTGTCGACCTCGGCTGCACGCCCGGCAGCTGGGCGCAATACACCCGCCGCAAGCTGGCGGGCAAGGACGGCGGCGGTATCCATGGCACCATCATTGGCCTCGACATGCTGCCGATGGAGCCGATTGCCGACGTTTTATTCATCCAGGGCGACTTCCGCGAGGAAGAAGTGCTGGACCAGCTCGATACCGTGCTGCAGGGGCGCCAGGTCGACCTCGTGCTGTCCGACATGGCGCCCAACCTGTCGGGCATTCCGACTGCGGATGCTGCGCGGATGGAACACTTGATCGATCTGGCTATTGAGTTCTCTCAACATCACTTGAAACCGACCGGCGGATTGCTGGTGAAATGCTTCAAAGATATGGGATTTACCCAGATACTGGAGAAATTCAGGGTGGAATTCAAGACGGTCAAACAGGTCAAACCCAAGGCCAGCCGGGACAAATCGTCCGAAATTTTCCTGCTTGGGCGTGGCCTGAAGAATCCAGCTGCATAAAAAGCAATGCATGACGCCGTTTTGGCACTTGATATTCGGCGCGGCAACCGCACATTTGCCGCGTGAGGCCGGCATCGCACAGGTTTGCGCTGCCTGCTGAGCAAGCAAATATGAGGTTTTGGCACTATTGCCGACCTTGCGTGGCAGTGTCGGCTTATTGCGGTTAAAATCGCGATACTGATATCGGTAGAGATGCAATCGCATCGGAGGAGTTTTCGTGAATAATATGTTTTCCAAATCCGCCATCTGGGTGGTCGTCGCACTGCTGTTGTTCATGCTGTTCAAGCAGTTCGACAACCACAGCGTCGCAGGCGGCAGCAAGACCATTGCTTATTCCGAGCTGCTCGACGATGTGAAGGCCCGTCGTATCAAGGACGTGGTCATCGAAGGTTCCAACATCACCGCGACCCGCCAGGACGACAGCAAGGTGCGCGCCACCGCCACCATCCTCGACCGCGGCCTGATCGGCGACCTGCGCGAGAACGGCGTGCGCTTCGACGTGAAGCCGCCGGAAGAACCATCCTTCCTGCAGCAGGTCTTCATTTCCTGGTTCCCGATGCTCTTGCTCATCGGCGTGTGGGTGTTCTTCATGCGCCAGATGCAGGGCGGCGGCAAGGGCGGCGCTTTCTCCTTCGGCAAGTCGAAGGCGCGCATGCTCGATGAAACCAACAACACCGTCACTTTCGCCGACGTCGCAGGCTGCGACGAAGCGAAAGAAGAAGTCAGCGAGATCGTCGACTTCCTGAAAGACCCGACCAAGTTCCAGAAACTGGGCGGCCGCATTCCACGCGGCGTGCTGATGGTCGGTCCTCCAGGTACTGGTAAAACCCTGCTGGCGCGCGCCATCGCGGGCGAAGCCAAGGTCCCGTTCTTCTCGATCTCCGGTTCCGACTTCGTCGAGATGTTCGTCGGCGTGGGTGCGTCCCGCGTGCGCGACATGTTCGAGAACGCCAAGAAGCATTCGCCTTGCATCATCTTCATCGACGAGATCGATGCCGTCGGCCGCCACCGCGGCGCCGGCATGGGCGGCGGCAACGACGAACGCGAACAGACGCTGAACCAGCTGCTGGTCGAGATGGACGGCTTCGAAGCCTCGTCCGGCGTGATCGTCATCGCCGCCACCAACCGCGCCGACGTGCTGGATAAAGCACTGCTGCGTCCGGGCCGTTTCGACCGTCAGGTGACGGTGGGCCTGCCGGACATCCGCGGCCGCGAGCAGATCCTGAACGTGCACATGCGTAAAGTACCTATCGGCACCGACGTCAAGGCCGATATCCTGGCACGCGGCACCCCGGGCTTCTCGGGCGCCGACCTGGCCAACCTGGTCAACGAGGCTGCGCTGTTCGCCGCGCGCCGCAGCAAGCGCCTGGTCGAGATGATCGATTTCGAAGACGCCAAGGACAAGATCTACATGGGTCCTGAGCGCAAGTCGATGATCATCCGCGAGGAAGAGCGCCGCAATACGGCCTACCACGAGTCCGGCCATGCGGTCATCGCCAAGCTGCTTCCGAAAGCCGACCCGGTGCACAAGGTCACGATCATGCCGCGCGGTTATGCGCTCGGCCTGACCTGGCAGCTGCCGGAGCACGATGCGCTGTCCGGTTACAAAGACAAGATGCTAGAGGAAATCTCGATCCTGTTCGGTGGCCGCATTGCCGAAGAGATCTTTGTCGGCCAGATGTCGACCGGCGCCTCGAACGACTTCGCCCGTGCCACCAAGCTGGCCCGTTCGATGGTGACCCGCTTCGGCATGTCCGAGAGTATGGGCGTGATGGTCTACGAAGACAGCGAGAACGAAGGCTTCTTCGGCGGCGCCACCAAGACCATCTCGGAAGCCACCCAGCAGAAGGTCGATGCGGAAATCCGCGCGATCCTCGACACGCAGTACGCGCTGTCGCGCCGCCTGCTGGAAGAAAACCGCGACAAGGTCGAAGCCATGACCAAGGCGCTGCTCGAGTGGGAAACCATCGATGCCGAGCAGATCAACGACATCATGGCCGGCCGCGAGCCGCGCCAGTCGCCGACCAGCATCCTGACCAAGCGCACCCCTCCGGGCGACGGCGGTTCGGGTGGCGTCGCGCCGAACGCCACCGCGCCAGCCTGATCGCCTGATTTGGCTCGCTAGACTACCCCCGCAAAAGGCATCCCTCCGGATGCCTTTTGTTTGTTAACGCTTACCCGTCCCGCGTCTTTCCTGCCATGCCAAAGAACCTGCAATGCGGACAGTTCAGCTTCGCGCTGGACGGCCCTGCCTCCACCCATCCAATCGTGATGGGCATCCTGAACGTCACCCCCGATTCGTTTTCCGATGGCGGGCGCTACCAGGGTCTCGAGTTCGCGCTGTCGCACGCCGAACAGATGATGCTCGAGGGCGCGACCATGATCGACATCGGCGGCGAGTCCACCCGGCCTGGATCGCCCAGCGTGCCCCTTGGGGAAGAGTTGGCGCGTGTAATGCCGGTGCTGTACGCGCTGCGCACGCTCGAGGTTGCGCTCTCGGTCGATACCTGCAAGCCCGAGGTGATGCGTGAAGCAATCATTGCCGGGGCCGACATGATCAACGACATCAATGCCTTCCAGGCGCCGGGCGCGCTCGATGCCGTACGCGACAGCGACTGCGGGCTGTGCGTGATGCACATGCAGGCCACGCCGCAGACCATGCAGCAGGCGCCCAGCTACACCGACGTGGTGGGGGAGGTGATCGCTTTTCTCAAGGCACGTGTCGATGCGATGGTGGGCGAGGGCATTGCCCGCGAACGCATCTGCATCGATCCCGGCTTTGGCTTCGGCAAAACCGTCGAACACAATTACACCTTGCTGCGCGGCTTGAAGCGCATCGGCGAGGAAGTCGGCCTGCCTGTTCTGGCTGGCCTGTCGCGCAAGTCGATGATCGGGGCCGTCACCGGGCGGCCAGTTGAACAACGTATTGCAGGCAGTGTCGCTGGGGCATTGGCTGCGGTAGCGCATGGCGCTAGAATCGTGCGTGTGCATGATGTAGCAGATACGGTCGATGCCCTGAAGGTATGGCACGCGGCCAACAACGAATAATCACGGAAAGAAAAGAGAACAAGAATGGCACGTAAATATTTCGGTACGGATGGCATTCGCGGTTTGGTAGGCGCCGCGCCGATTACTCCCGACTTCGTCATGCGCCTCGGCTATGCTGCCGGCACGGTGCTGGCCAAGGGCGGGAAATCGACCAGCGGCCGTCCGGTCGTCCTGATCGGCAAGGACACCCGTATCTCCGGCTACATGCTGGAAGCGGCACTGGAAGCGGGCTTCTCGGCGGCAGGCGTGGACGTCATGCTGGCCGGCCCGATGCCGACCCCGGCGATTGCCTATCTGACCCGCGCGCTGCGCCTGCAGGCCGGCGTCGTGATCTCGGCCTCGCACAATCCTTTCCAGGACAACGGCATCAAGTTCTTCTCGGAACACGGCACCAAGCTGCCGGATGCGGTCGAAATGGAGATCGAGGAGGCCATCGACCAGCCGATGGGCTGCGTGCCTTCGGACAAGCTCGGCCGCGCCACCCGCCTGCGCGACGCCCAGGGCCGCTACATCGAATTCTGCAAGAGCACCTTCCCGAACGAGCTCGACCTGCGCGGCCTGAAGATCGTGGTCGACAGCGCCCACGGCGCCGCCTACAACATTGCCTCGCACGTGTTCCACGAACTCGGCGCCGAAGTCATTTCCATCGGCAACCAGCCGGACGGTTTCAACATCAACGCCGGCGTCGGCGCCACCGCGCCGAAGGCGCTGTCGGAATCCGTCGTCGCCAACAAGGCCGACCTCGGCATCGCGCTGGACGGCGATGCCGACCGCCTGATCATGGTCGACGCCACCGGCCGCGTCTACAACGGCGACGAGCTGCTCTACCTGATGGTGCGCGACCGCATGTCGACCGGCCCGGTGGCCGGCGCCGTCGGCACCCTGATGACCAATATGGCGCTGGAAGTGGCCTTCAAGGAACTCGGAGTGGGCTTTGCGCGCGCCAAGGTCGGCGACCGCTATGTGCTTGAAGTGATGCAGGAGCGCGGCTGGCTGTTCGGCGGCGAGAGCTCGGGCCACCTGCTGGCGCTGGACAAGCATTCGACCGGCGACGGCATCGTCTCGGCACTGCAGGTCTTGTCGGCCCTCAAGCGCAGCAACCGCTCGCTGGCCGAATGCTGCAGCGAACTGACCTTGTATCCACAAACGCTGATCAACAAGAAGGTGACCCCGGGCTTCGACTGGACCAGCAACGGCGCCGTCGTGGCCGAGAAAGAGGCTGTCGAGCGCGAGCTGGGCGATACCGGCCGCGTGCTGATCCGCGCATCGGGCACCGAGCCCTTGATTCGCGTGATGGTCGAAGCCAAGGAAGCCGAGCTCGCCGAAAGCATGGCGCGCCGGATTGCGGACAAGCTGGCTGCATAGGCGGCGACAGCGCGTGCTAGAGCGGGCACGCCGATTTGACGTAGCCCTTTTGGGGGAGTATCATGCGTCTTATTCGGAGTGTAGCGCAGCCCGGTAGCGCACCTGGTTTGGGACCAGGGGGTCCAAGGTTCGAATCCTTGTACTCCGACCACAGTTTTCCCTACGGGCTGTCTTTTGACAGCCCGTTTTGTTTTCGCCTTCCGGCGCCGTATTTTCTGCCCATAGCTCAGTTGGATAGAGCATCAGCCTTCTAAGCTGAGGGTCGCAGGTTCGATTCCTGCTGGGCAGGCCATCCCCGTTACGCCCCGCATTGCGATCAAGCGCACCGTGAACCCGGGTCGGGCTTCGCGATTTCTTCCCCTTGCAGTAAGATCACGGTCCCGGACCCGGCCTCCCGCCGCGGTCGCTCATCCTGGACGCTTTTCGACACCATGCTTTTCCTGACTGTTCCCTACGCCGAGAAGGACGAGGCCAAGGCGCTCGGCGCTCGCTGGAATCCCACCAAGCGCCGCTGGTATGTTCCCGACGGCGTCGCCACCGCCGCCTTCGAAAAATGGGCCGGGCAGGGCGGCGAACCGGCGGCGCCGGCTGCGAGCGGGCGGGTCGACAGCTACCAGGGCAAGACCGTCGTCGGAACCAATTATGTGGCGCTGGAGCATGGCTGCAATCCCTTCGAGCCTTGCGAGCGCTGCGCCGCCGCCCTGGCCGGCACCGCTTGGCATAAGGCGCGCCAGCAACTGGCCGGGGTGGTCGCCAAGCTCTAGCCGGGCCTTTGCGCCATCGAGCAGGCAAGGCAAGCGAACGCCGGTTTCTAGCCTGCCGTGTTAACGTTCCGGCAAGCGCGCACCGCTCCGGGACGCGCATCGCTCCGGAGTCCCTTCCATGCCTGTCGCACGACTGTTCCAGACCTGCTTCCTGCTGGCCGCGCTGTGCGCCTTGGCCGGGGCAGCCCAGGCCGATGCGCCCGCCACGCCGGCCCAGGGCGAAAGCTTCACGCTGCAGTTGCCGGCAGGTGCGCCGACCCAGGACGCGAACACCGGGACGGTGCAATTCATCGGCACGGCGACCGTCATCATCCGCTTCCAGGGCTTCACCATCCTGACCGACCCGAACTTCCTGCACAAGGGCGAGCACGTGCACCTGGGCTATGGTGTGACCTCCGAACGCAAGACCAATCCGGCCATCCGCTTCGAAGACCTGCCGCCGATCGACCTGGTCGTGCTGTCGCATTTCCATGACGACCATTTCGACAAGAAAGTGCAGGAGCGCCTCAACCGCGCCACGCCCATCATCAGCACCAAGGAAGCGGGCGAGCGGCTCAAGCGAATGGGATTCACACGCACCTTTGGCCTGAGTACCTGGGACCGCGTCGAAGTGAGCAAGGGGCAAGCGCGCCTGCGCATCACGGCCGCACCTGGCCGCCACGGCCCCGCCGCCGTTGCCGTACTGCTGCCGAAAACCATGGGCTCGGTGCTCGATTTCGGCGCCGATCCGCAAGCGCCGGACTACCGCATGTATATCAGTGGCGATACGCTGGTCTTTGACGATATCCGCGCCATCCCGCAACGCTTCCCGAATATCGACCTGGCGCTGCTGCACCTCGGCGGCACGCGCATCTTCGGCGTGGTCAAGGTGACCATGGATGGCCAGGACGGCGTGCGCATGATGCAGGTCGTGCGGCCCAAAAAGACCGTACCGGTCCACTACAACGATTACGACGTGTTCGCCTCGCCGCTCGAGGAGTTTGCGCGCGAGGTCAAGGCCGCCGGCCTGGAACAGGACGTCATTTACCTGTCTCATGGCCAGACCTACGGGTTCGCACCCGTGCAGCGCTGACCGGAAACCGCCCCGGTATTGATGCAGCCTGCCGCCGGCGCCGATTCCTGTCGTGCGCGCTTCCCCATACTGCTGAGTAAACGCTAAGATGCCAGCTTGACAATGTTGCATCAGGACGGGCATGCCTCCAGCGAACCCAAGCAGTCGACACCAGCCATACGGCCACACTGACCGCCGCCTCGGGGCCGGGGTGGCGGTGTCGGTCGTGCTGCACGCGCTGCTGCTGTCGCTGCAGTTCGGGTTGCCCGGCATCGATGCCGGCGGAGGTGGTCCGATCACCGTGGCGCTGGCGCCGCTGCCGCCTGTCGCTGACGTGCCGCCTTCGCCGCCAATGGCGCAGGAGCCATTGCCCCCTCCGCCTGTCGCAGCGCCGACGCCCGCGCCCGCACGGGCGGCTGGCGGCCTTCGACTCGTCGATCCGATTGCGCCGAGTCCCGCCGATCCCGTGGTGGCGAACCAGCCGGCTCCGCCCAGGCTCAACCGCCCCGCCAAGCCGAAACGGCGCGTGGCGCCGGTGCCGACACCCGTGATCGCGGCGCAGGCGCGTCCCGATTCTGCATTTACCGTGCCGTTGCCGGAGGTGGACGCGGCGCCGGAGCCCTCAATCGCGGATACGGAGCCAGGGCCCGAGCCTGAAGGGGACACGTCTGAGGTCATGGCGGAACCGGACCCGGACCCGGCAGTACTGGCCCGGGAAAGCGCCGGGCAGGCCGAAGCCGCGCGCCTTGCTGCCGAGGCGGAAACCCGCATAGCACAGGAACGCGAGCGGCTGGCCGCGGCGGAGCGCGAAGCCGAAGCGCGGCGTATCGCGCAACAGCAGGCTGAGCAGCAGGCTGCCGAGGAGCGCCGGCGCCTGGCCGATGAGGCAGCCGCGCAGCGCCGGCGCGAACAGGACGTGCTCCGCCGCCAGGCCGAACAGCGATTGGCCGACCAGACCGCCGCCCGCGAAGCCCAGGTGATGGAAAGCCGGCGCGCCGAGCAAGCCCGGCGGCAGGCGCAGGAACAGGCCGAGCGTGAGCGGCTGGAGGAACTCGCGCGGCGGTTGGCGGACGAGCGCGCGCGCCGCGAGGCCGACGAGCGTGCCCAAGCCGAGCGCCTGGCCCGTCAGGCGGCCGGCGAAGCCGCCCGTCAAGCAGCCGCCGGCCCAGGTATCGGAGGCGGTGGCGAAATCCCGGGCGGCGCCCTGGCAGGCAGCGTCGGCAGCCGCGCACGCGAATTGCTGCGTGGCGTCACCATCCCGAGCGTGGCGCCGCCGGCCCGGCCGCCCAACGCACGGCAGGATGGGCGCCGCGTGCTCGCCGATGGCGGCGAGCGCGACGTGCCACTGCGCATGTATGTCGACAGCGTGCGCCAGAAGCTCGAACGCAATGCGGTGCTCGGCGGCGCGCGCTTTGCCTCACGCGAGGTGCGCATCGATCCGTTGGTGAGCGTGTCGCTGCGCAGCGACGGCAGCATCGATGAGGTGACGATCGTGCGCTCGAGCGGCCGCGCCGATATGGACGACGCGGTGCGCCGCTTCGTGCGGCTGAACGAGCGCTACTCGGCCTTTCCCCCGAATGTCGCGGCGCGCTTCGACATCATCGAGATCCGCCGGGTCTGGGCCTTTGCCGATGGCCTGAAGCTCATGGAAGAGATGCGCTGAGCGCTACCAGCACCGGGCCACGCTGCCAAGGCTCGAACTTTGATCGGGTGCAAAGCCAAGCCTGATGGACCCCGTACGCTGAGCTGAACGGCTCAAGTAACGGTCCATTTTTGATAGGCAACAATCATGGCTTTGTTTTGTTCGGGTGCAATTAGGGCTTGCTGTGCGGTGGCGCTGGTGCTGGCACTGGCCGGATGTGCCACCGGTATCGGTTTCGATTCTCCGGTGGGCGGAGACAGCGCGGATGGCGGTTCCGCGCCGCCTACCGAGCTCATTACCGACAAGCTGATCGCGGCGGAGCGCCAGGCGGTAGCCGGCAGCGCCCGCCAGGATCTCGGTCCGCTGTTCGTGGCCAAGCCGCCTCCTTACACAATCGGCCGTGGCGATATCCTGTCGATCGTGGTCTGGGACCATCCCGAACTCGCCGCGGGCGGCATGAACGCGGCCACCTCCCTGAGCGGGGGCGGCGCGGCGCCATCGAATGTGGCCACGCCCGGCTTTGCCGTCGACCACCTGGGGCGCATCCAGTTTCCGCTGATCGGCCTGCTGGCCATGGAAGGCCTGACCGAAGAGCAGGCACGCGAACTGCTGGCCAAAAAGCTCGCGCGCTACCTCGCCCATCCCAACGTCACGCTGCGCGTCCAGTCCTACCGCAGCAGGCGGGTGTATGTCGACGGCGAGGTACGCACGCCCGGCCTGCAGGCGATCGACGACATTCCCATGACGCTCGTGGAAGCGCTCAACCGTGCCGGCGGCATGCTTCCCAGCGCCGACCAGAGCCAGATCGTCCTCGAGCGCGGCGAGCGGCGCTACACGGTCAACCTGCGCGAGCTGGTCCAGAAAGGCGTCAACCCCGGCACCATCTTGCTGGGGCATGGCGACGTGGTGCGCGTTCATTCGCGCGACGAGAGCAAGGTCTTCGTCTCGGGCGAGGTGATCACCCCGAAAGCGCTCACCATGCACAACGGCCGCCTGACCCTCAACGAGGCGCTGGGCGAGACTGGCGGCATCAGCCCGCTGAGCGGCGACGCGCGCCAGGTCTATGTCGTGCGCAAGACCCCGGAGCGCACCCGCGTGTTCCGGCTCGACGCCCGCGCCAGCGGGGCGCTCGGGATGGCCGAAGCCTTCGAGCTGCGGCCCAAAGACGTGGTGTATGTCGCCGCCTCTCCGCTGGCGAACTGGAACCGCCACCTGAGCATGCTGTTCCCGGGCGCGCTGACCTCGGCCGTCGGCGTCACCACCAGGCCTTGACCGGAGAAGTCCGCCATGACCACCCCGCACGATCCCCATCCGCACCCGCTCAGCCCCCTCTACCAGCGCCCGCCGGTGCTGTCGGTGCCCTTCGACCCCCGCCCGGCAGAGCCGCTGGCCGAGGAACCGGCCGTCGACCTGAAGGGCTACCTCAACACCCTGTAGCCGAGGCCGACGATGCCGATGACGGCGGTGCGGTCCTGCAGCTTTGCCAGCAGCTGCTCCAGGTGAGGGGAGGTGTTCTCGTCGCGCATGGGTATCCTCGTCAGTCAGTGACAGTGGGTAGGGCGGGGTTGAGGCTCGAAGTACTCAGATTCGGAACGGTACGAATTTCTTGATCAGGCTCGGACGCGGCGTGTCGGCCACCAGCGGCGGCGCCAGGTCGGGCGAAGTGGGCACGTATTCGGCGACGATGGCCTTGACCATCGATTCGATCGTGCCGCGCTCATGGGTTTCGCAGGCCATCATCAGGCAGGTGATGCAGGTCTCGAGCACGCTGGGGCGCAGTGCGCTTTCCTTCATCCGCATGATGCGCGGGTGCTCGCTGGGGAAGACGGTGCCGTCGGTGAGCAGTTCTTCGTGCAGCTTCTCGCCGGGGAACAGGCCGACGAACTGGACTTCGATGTCGCCGCGGGGGTTCTGCGCCGTGCGCTCGGTCAGGCCGGACATGGCAATCATGGTGCGCGCCAGGTCGACGATCTTAACCGGCTCGCCCATGTCGAGCACGAACACGTCGCCGCCCTTGGCCATGGCGCCGGCCTGGATCACCAGCTGGGCCGCTTCGGCGATGAGCATGAAGTAGCGCGACACTTCCGGATGGGTAATGGTCATCGGGCCGCCGCGGGCGATCTGGCGCTGGAACAGCGGAATCACCGAGCCGGACGAGCCGAGCACGTTGCCGAAACGGACCATGCAGAAGGTGGTGTGGGCGCCGTGGCGCACGGCGGCGGCCTGGAATATGAGTTCGGCAATGCGCTTGCTGGCGCCCATGATGTTGGTCGGGCGTACAGCCTTGTCGCTGGAAATCAGGACGCAGGTCTCGACCTGGTGCCTGGCGGCGGCGCTGGCCACCACCTGGGCGCCTACCACGTTGTTGCGCAGGCCTTCGACGATATTGGTCTCGACCAGGGGCACGTGCTTGTAGGCGGCCGCATGGTAGATGGTGTTGACCTTGCCTTCACCCAGGACCCGCTCGACCAGGTCGCTGTTGCAGACCGAGCCCAGGTGGGCATGGATGGTCAGCGCCGGGAAGCGCGTGGTCAGTTCCTGGCGTACGGTGTAGAGCGCGTATTCGGAGTGATCGAGCAGGTGCAGTTCGCTCGGGGTCAGGGTGACGATCTGGCGGCACAGTTCGCTGCCGATCGAGCCGCCGGCGCCGGTGACGAGCACGCTTTTGCCGCGCACGCAGCGGGCGAACAGGTCGAGCCGCGGCGGCACCGGCGGGCGGCCCAGCAGGTCTTCGAACTTGAGTTCGCGGATGGTGCCGCGCGCCGGCGGACGGTCGTCTGCCAGGTCGACCACCCGGCTGAGGATCTTGGTCGGCACACCGGCCTGGCCAAGGCGCTGCATGATGTCGCGCAGGCGCTCCGGGGGCACCGTGGGCAGGGCGATGACGATCGTGCGGATGCCCTGGGCCGCCACCAGTTCGCCCAGGCGTGCGGTATTGAAGACGCGCAGGCCGGCAATGGTGCGTTCGTTGAGGGCGCGCTTGTCGTCGAAGAAGCAGACCGGGCGGTATTCGTCGCTGTGGCGCATGGCCTGCACCAGGCGGGCCCCGGCCTCGCCGGCGCCGTAGACGGCGACCGCGTCGGATTTGCTGGTGGGGCGCCCGCCACGCACCCGCAGCAGGTTGCGCAGCCCGATGCGCGACATGACGACATATGAGAAAACGACAAACCAGTAAATTGCGAGTGCACTACGTGGAAAACGCGGCTCGTTCATCACGATTAATACAACATAAACACATAATATGGCGAATGCCAGCGCGGCGCCGGTCAAGCTTAATAAGCGCTGGTCGATAAACCGGATCACGGCGCGGTAAAGATCGGAAATGGAAAATGCCGCAATGGTGACCACGGCGACCAATACATACGATGCTGGCCCGTAATTCATTGCAAGCTGCAAATCTCCGCCGCGCAATATCATGGCGATCAGAAAACACACCGGTAATGCCAGCAGGTCGACCGTCACCATCAGGGCGATCTTGCTGGTACGGCTCATTGACACCATCCTGGTGCACAACTGGCTGAATAGATCGAAGCTAGAATTCGACATGGCGATCCGCTGGTGGTTAATAAAAATGAGTGACGCTGCAATTGATTGATGGGCAGAGATTATTTAAAAAAAATGAATCAGGTCTCTGCACCAAGCTACCTATAGGCATTCAATAAATTTTGTAAATTTATTATCTGGCGACCACTACGTGCGGAGCTTGACTTGACTCAACGGCAAAGAGTGAATTAAAACGAAAGGGGCTAGAATTAAATATAGGAAATGTAAACAGGAAATAAATCGCTTTTTTAATTTCCATTGATTATTTAATTGTTGTGAAACTGGCTGAATGGCAGGGGCTCGGGCGGCGAGCAAGACGGAGCAAAAACGCGAAGAAAGGACGTGACAGGCGCGCGGCTGGAGGAAGCCGGGGAAGGAAGCAGGGAAGGAAGGACGGCGCGCCGCCGGCGTGCACCGGCGGTGTACAGAAGTTAACGGAGAATCAGGCGCCGTGCGGACGGCCCGGACGCGGTTGCGGCGCCATCGGCGGCACCACCACCTGTTCGTTCAGGCGCAGGAACTTGAAGCCGGCCAGCACCTGGCCGCGCTTGCCCTCGCGTGCATTGCGCGCTTCGCGCTCGGCTGCGCGCGCGATGAAGGAGTCGAAGGTCTCTTCGCGCACCTGCGGCGCCTGCGAATGCAGCAGGTGGCGCTCGCCATTCGGCCCCAGCACCACCAGGCCGACGTGGGAGGCCCAGTATTCGCCGTCGCGGGTGGAGATCACGTTCACGAAATCGCCCTCCTGTAGCTGGGCGGCGATGGCCGCCACCGCCTCCTTGGCAACAAAAGCCTGGCGGCTGCTCTCCACCGGAATGTCGCGCACGGTGCCGTGGCGGGTGCGCAGGAAGCGCGCCCGGTCCACCGTCATCGCGTACGAGGGACCGTTTGCGCCCGCCAGCTGCGCGCTGACGTCCGTCACCAGCCAGCGGTTGGCCGTGTTCCAGTCCATCTCGGTGTAGTGGTTGCGGGTGGCCACGCCGATCACGCCGTCGCGGTAGCGGATCCGCTGCAGCATCCAGAAGAATTCTTCCCACGATCCGGACAAGGCCATCGCATAGGTATGTTCGGCAAATACCACGCAGTCGCTTTCCTTCAGGCTGAACAGCGGCAGACTGTCGTGGATTTCATACGGGAACTCGCCCAGCAGGTGCAGCGAATAGGGCTGGCCGAGGTTCTTGCGCCCGATCGCGGCGATGCGCTTGCGCAGGTCCGGCTCGCTGGCCTGCATGTGGGCGATGTAGCGGCCGGCTTCCTGCGGCGTCATCTGGTAGACCTGCTTCTGCAGCAAGGCGGCGAGCGAAATCGGGGCCGGGGGCGTAGCAGGCGTGGTCTGGGGGGCGCTGGCGCAGCCGGTGAGGGCAGCGGCAGCCAGGAGCGTGAGGGCAAGGCGCATGGTCGTCGGGAGGAGTGGAGGTGTCGTCAGCAATATCCTGACGCTACTCCTGCGCGCGCGAATCGGGGTAATGAAATTTGATGCACACGGTATAACTTTCGCAAGCCCCGAATATGTACATTCCTCAAAGTTATATAGCGTCTAAAACAAGTGATTATTCAGCAAGGGCCTACTTCATCAATACTCCGAGAATGGCAGCGATGGCGTCTGCCTTGGCAGACCGACAGCGACACACTAAAGCTACAATCATCAGGAGAGACACATGTTCAAGCAGAAGCCGCTCGCCGCGGCCGTATCGATGGCCGTCTGGAGCCTGGCAGCCGTGCCGGCCATGGCGCAGGATGCACCCGTGGGCCAGATCCAGACCGTCGAAGTCACGGGCATCCGCGCCTCGATGGCGAAATCGCTGGCCGTCAAGCGCGATGCGGGCGCCAACGTCGAGGTGATCACCGCCGAAGACGTGGGCAAGATGCCGGACAAGAACCTCGCCGATTCGCTGCAGCGCCTGGCCGGCGTGGCGGTGCGCACCGACTACGATGAAGCCGAGAAGGTCGCCATGCGCGGCTCGAACCCGGACCACACCCTGATTCTCTTCAACGGCCACACCGTCTCGGGCGGCGACTGGTATGTCGCCGACCAGCTTTCCAGCAGCCGCTCGACCAGCCTTTCCCTGATGCCGTCCTCGGTGCTGAACCAGGCCATCGTCTACAAGACTTCGCAGGCCGACATCGTCGACGGCGGCATGGCCGGCACCATCAATGTCAGCACCCGCAAGCCGCTGGCCCAGAAGGAACGCCTGACCGGCGTCGTCAACCTCGGCGCCGTGTACTCGGAACTGCCGGGCAAGGCGGCGCACGACACCAACGCCTCGATGAACTGGAAGAACGAGTCGAATACCTTCGGCTTCATCCTGCAGGGCTTCGCAGAGAAGCGCCACGTGCGCCGCGATTCGGCCTCGCGCTTCGCCTACGCGGGCGGCAGCGGCTGGGACGTGATCAATACCTCGACCATGCTGGGCATCACGGACGCCTCGCTGGCCGGCACCGGGTTCAAAGCCTCGGACCTGAACGGCGTGCGCATCCCGGGCTCGATGAGCACCGAATTCGTCGAAAGCGTGCGTGACCGCAAGGGCGGCATGTTCTCGGCCCAGTTCAAGCCGAACGCCGACCTCGATATGACCATGACCGGCTTCCATTCGGAGATGAAGGCCGATAACTTCGGCCGCCTCAATGCCGGCGCCATGTTCAGCATGCTGCGCGGCCAGGGCGGCATACAGGGCGGCGCCGCGCCGACCCTGTCGAACGGCCAGCGCGTCTACGCGCAGATCAAGAATCCGGTGATCGTGAACGAGCGCACCATCTACGGCCACGACCTGAGGGTGCTGAAATCGGCCGACATCGTCTACCCGGCAGGCACCACCCCGCAGTACATCGGCGAAACCGAAGGCGCCTACCGCGAGGGCGCCAAGGCCACCAGCGCCTTCCTCGACCTCGACGTCAAGTACCGCGTGAGCCAGGACCTGACCGTCAAGGGCCTGCTGTCGACCACCAAGGGCACCGGCCAGACCGGCCTCGACCAGGGCCTGACCTATACCCGCTACGGCACCGGCGTGCGTTACGCGCTGGGCGACCTGCGCGACGCACCCTTCGTCCAGTACTTCGGCACCGGCCCGAATGTCCCGGGCCGCAATGCCGACGGCAGCGGCTTCGTGCTGTCCGGCCGCGCCGCCTCGGGCGTGAAGACGACCGACAAGGAAACCAGCCTCAACCTCGACGCCGAGTACAAGCTCGACCACGGCCTGCTGAAGTCGCTCGACTTCGGCGCGCGCCACGCCGACCACCGCCGCGAGAGCGCACGCCGCTTCCCGCAGCTGCGCACCGGCGCGCTGGGCGCCAACGAACCGGTCGCCGGCTCGAACTTCATCCCGTATCCATCCGACTTCGGCGCCGACCTGGATGGCCCGGCCGGCTGGGACAACACCAGCTGGACCCTGACCCCGGAAGCGCTGAAGGCCTATTTCGCCGCCAACTACAAGCCGACCACCGCGGACTGGGAGCGCCGCACCTCGACCGAACTGGACATGCGTGAACGCCAGAGCGCGGCCTACCTGATGGGCAACCTGGAAGGCGAACGCTGGTCGGGCGACCTCGGCCTGCGCTATGTGCGCACCCAGGTCAATGCGGCGGTGCCGTCGCCGATCCCGGTCGGCCTGTGCCCACGCACGGAGCCGGGCAAGCCGGCCACCACCTGCGCCGCGGTGCCGGGTGCGGTCACCACCGCCAGCGACGGCGTGCAGTACTACGACGGCGTGCCGTTCAATCCACTGGCCGGCGTGATGTACTACAAGCAGGCCAAGGAAAGCACCTTCAACAACCTGCTGCCGAGCATGAACGTGCGCTACGAGCTGGCCAAGGATCACATCCTGCGTTTCGGCGCCAGCAAGACCATCGCGCGCCAGAACTACAACCTGCTCGGCGCCGGCTACGGCTCGCCGGCCTGTACCGACGGCGTCTGCCAGGTCACCGGCCCGAACCCGAACCTGGAGCCGCTGTTCTCCAAGAACCTCGACCTGTCCTATTCGTGGTACCTGGGCAGCCGGTCGATGTTCGGCTTCAACCTGTTCGCCTCGAACATCACCGGCTATCCGAAGACCGGCGTCGCCGGCCAGGACACGGTGGAACTGCTCGATCCGCGTGATTCGCAGATCAAGAGCTTCGCGGTCAATTCGGCCTCGCAGCAGGACGCCCGCATCCGCGGCATCGAAGTGATGTACGAACAGCCGTTCGGCGACACCGGCTTCGGCTTCACCTCGAACGCCAGCAAGTCGCGCACCCGCGTGGCCGATGGCCGTCCGATGGTGGGCGCGTCGGAATACGCGGCCAACCTGGGCCTGTACTTCGAGAACGACAAGCTGTCGGCCCGCCTGGTCGCCAACTACCGCAGCGAGTACATCAACACCTCGACCGCGCCGGCGCCGAACGCCAACAGCCAGGGCCTGTCGACCATCAACGGCATCCTGATGCCGGTCGCGCCGACCATCGCGGCGCCGGTGACCACGCTGGCATTCAACGCCAGCTACAACCTGATGCCGAACCTGCAGCTGTCGTTCAACGCGACCAACCTGACCAACGTGAAGCGCGCTTACTACCGCTACAGCGAGGAAGAGCAGCAGAAGCTGGACGTCTCGGGCCGCATCTACTACCTGAACCTGAAGTACCGCTTCTGATCATCTGAAGCTTCGTTTCGAAGGGGAGCTGCGGCTCCCCTTTTTTCATGGCGGTTCGGCGCGTCTTCCAAAGCCGCCAGCGTTCTTGTAGGAAGCCACCTATCGAAAAGTGTGTGCTACCTAACGGTCGGTTTGGCGGGTCATCGTTATGATGAAGCTGTGTGAGTGAGGGACTGCGCGACGAGCGCGGCGCCAACAGCTCAACAGGTTAGCCGGTCGCCTCGAGGACCGGCACCAGATACGGGCCGGCGCGACAGCGAAGGCCCCAAACAGTAGCGGAGGATGCCATGTTAGAGATCAAGCACCCACCCAAGCATTTGGTACGCGAATACCTCGAGCGCCGCTCGCGGGATTCCGCACCGCCCCCGACGCCGGAAGAAATCCGGCGCCAGCTCGGATGGGGCATGTTGATGCCGGCCGATCTCAAGATGGGCAGCACCCGCTCGTAATTCCATTCCGCGCCAGGACGGGGCGGGCCTCACCGGCAGCACGGTGTTCAACCAGGAGACGTTCATGACCCAAAAGATCGGCAACAAACACGAAGCACAGCACCGCGGCAAACAGGAACGCCTGGAAATCCGCCGCACCAACATCGCGCGCGAAGCCGTGAAAATGGCCGAAGCACGCGGCAAATACCGCAATCAGGTCAAGGGCCGTCCACAGACGGACCTGTCGGCACAAGCCTGATAGCCCGCAAGCCCGAAAGCCCGCCCCTCGAAGGCGGGCTTTTTTACGTCCATTTTCCGCACCCGGCCCGCAATCCGCCGAATTCTTCGCCATTCACCGCCCTGGGGCCGCCGTTCACCGATTTGCGCTTTTCCAGGATCCCTGCGGTCCGCTATCGTGTGTCCATTCCGATCACACACGAGGAGACGCAACATGAACAACGAAGACACTTACCGCTGGCGCAAGCAGGTCGTCTGGGGCCTGCTCCTGATCGTTATCGGCACGGTCATCCTGCTCGACCGCCTGTATTATCTCGACGCCGGCTCGCTGTGGCATTATTGGCCGCTGCTGCTGGTCGTGGTGGGCATCAACCAGACCATCGGCTACCCGAGCCCGCGCGAATTCGGCAACGGCCTCTGGACCGTCTTCATCGGTCTGTGGCTGTTCGCCTGTTTCGAGCACGTGTTCGGGCTCACCTTCCGCAACAGCTGGCCGCTGTTCATCCTGGCCTGGGGCGTGAAGATGGTAGCCGAACCTTTCATTGCGCGCCGCCTTGCCCTCAATCATACGGAGAACGACCATGCAAAATAAACTCCAGCGTAAAGGCATCACCAGCCAGGTCGTGCTGGGCCTCCTGGTGATCTTCGTGGGCCTGCTGTTCCTGCTCGATAACCTCGACATCCTCGACACCCGCCGCGCCGTGTCGTTCTGGCCGATGTTGTTCATCATCGTCGGCACCGTCAAGCTGTGCGACACCCAGACCCGCGGCGGGCGGCTGCTGGGCAGCGGCTTCATCGCGCTGGGCGTGGTGATCATGCTGGACCGGATGGACATCATCGATTTCAACTGGCGCGTCCTGTGGCCGCTGTTCTTCATCGGCTTCGGCATCTACACCCTGGTCAAGGCGCGCACCGGGCGGCGCCAGATCTCGATCGACGGCGTCAAGGGCGAAACCGATCTCGGCGGCGAAGGCGTGGTGGACATCACCGCCATCCTGGGCGGCTTCGAGCGGCGCGTGTTTACGCCCAATTTCCGCGGCGGCGAGATCACGGCGGTGATGGGCGGCTGCGCCCTCGACCTGCGCAACTCCTCGATCCAGGGCGAGGCCGTGGTCAACGTGTTTGCCTTCTGGGGCGGCGTCACGCTAAAGGTACCGCCCGACTGGACGGTGATCCTGGACGGCACGCCGGTCATGGGCGGCTTCGAGGAAAAGACCATCGCACCGCCGGACAACAGCAAGCGCCTGGTCGTGCGCGGCTACGCCATCATGGGCGGCGTGGAAGTGCGCAACTGATGGTGGTGGCGCGATGAACGGCGGATCCTGGGCGCGGCGCAGCGTCGCGCTCTATCTGCTGGCCTGGCTGATGCTGGGCGTGCTGCTGGCAGGGCTGATCCATGCGACCACGGGATTTGGCCCCGCCGCCAGCCTGCTGTTCGCGCTGCCGCTGACGCTGTTCTATGCCAGCGCCTGCGGCTTTTCCGCCTACTACCTGTGCCGCGCCTATCCGCTGGGGCAGCGCGCGCTGGGCGCGGTGCTGTCGGTGTTCTTCTTCAGCGCCCTGAGCGCCGCCATCCTGTGGTGCGCGGCGGGCAGCGCCTGGGCTTACCTTTGCACGCTGGTACTGCCGCAGGCAGTGGAGGTGACGCGTCCTTTTGTCGCGGTCATGCTCGGGATCGGCATGCTGCTGTACTGGATGACGGCGGTGGCCCACTACCTGGTGCTGGAGTTCGAGCGCGCCCGCCGCGCCGAGACCCGCGCGCTCGAATCGCGGCTGCTGGCGCAGGACGCCGAACTGCGCATGCTGCGCACCCAGGTCGATCCGCACTTCCTGTTCAACAGCCTGAACTCGATCAGTGCGCTCACCAGCATCGATGCGAGCCGCGCGCGCGACATGAGCTTGCAGCTGGCGGGATTCTTTCGCCAGACGCTCGGCCTGGAGGCCCACCGCAAGGTGGCCTTGAGCGACGAGGTCGCACTGGTCGAACGCTTCCTGGCGATCGAGCAGGTGCGCTTCGGGCCGCGCCTGGTCTTCGCGCAGCAGGTGGGCGAGGGCGCGGGCGACTGCCTGCTGCCGCCGATGATCCTGCAGCCGCTGGTGGAGAACGCGGTCAAGCACGGGATCGGCCAGCTGCTCGATGGCGGTACCATTACGATCAGTGCCGAACGCGCCGGGTCGCTGCTGCGCATCCGCGTCGAGAACGACGTCGATCCAGATGATGCGGGAATCCGGCAGGCCGGCAAGGGCATCGGCCTGGTCAACGTGCGCCAGCGGCTGGCCGCGGCCTACGGGAGGGAAGCCAGCGTGCACTGGGCACGCGACGACAAGACTTTCAGGGTGGAGCTGGTGCTGCCCGCAGAGACGAAAACGAATGAATCATGAGGACAGAACGATGCGTGTGCTGATCGTGGACGACGAACACCTGGCGCGCGCGCTGCTGCGCGAATTGCTCGGCGCGCACCCGGACGTCGAAATCGTCGGCGAATGCGCGAACGGCTTCGAAGCGGTCAAGGCCATCGGCGAGCTCGATCCGGACCTGGTGTTCCTGGACATCCAGATGCCCAAGCTCGATGGCTTCGAAGTGGTCGAGCTGGCGGGAGCCAGGCCGCACTACATTTTCGCGACGGCCTATGACGGCTTCGCGCTGCGCGCCTTCGAGGTGCATGCGATCGACTACCTGCTCAAGCCCTTTTCGCGCGAACGCCTGGCCCAGGCGCTGGCGCATGCGCGCAGCCGCCGCACGCCGCCGGCGCAGTTGCAGGCCGTGGTCGCCGAAGCGGCCCAGCGCCACGGCTATCTCGAGCGCGTGCTGATCAAGGACGGCGCACGGGTGCACATGGTGCCGGCGTCCACCATCGATTACGTCGAGGCCCAGGACGACTACGTGCAGGTCACGGGCGGCGGCAAGGCCTGGCTCAAGAACCAGCGCATGGCCGAACTCGAAGCCCAGCTCGACCCGCAGGTCTTCGTCCGCATCCACCGCTCCTATATCGTCAACCTCGGTTCGATCGCTCGCATCGAACCGAGCAGCAAGGACAATCACTGCGCCGTGCTCAAGGATGGGACCAAACTGCCGATCAGCCGCAGCGGCTACCAGAAGCTGCGCGAGCTGATGCGCTAGGCCGGTAGGGGGGCGCGGCCATCGACCTTCCACCAGGCCGGCAGCAGGGACAGCACGTCCGGTTTGCCGAACCGGTCGTCGATCAGCCAGACCACGCCCCGATCCTGCTCGGTGCGGATCACGCGGCCGGCCGCCTGCACCACCTTCTGCATGCCGGGATATAAATACGTGTAGTCGTAGCCGGAGCCGAACATCGCCCCCATGCGCTCGCGCAGCTGCTCGTTCACCGGGTTCACCTGCGGCAGGCCGAGCGTGGCCACGAACGCGCCGATCAAGCGCTCGCCCGGCAGGTCGATGCCTTCGCCGAAAGACCCGCCCAGCACCGCGAAACCGACCCCGCGCCCGCTCAGGGTGAAGCGTTCGAGGAAGGCGGCGCGTTCAGGCTCGCTCATGCGCCGTTCCTGGCGCCAGGCCGGCACGCCCGGATGGCGCTCTTCCAGCTGCGCCGCCACCTGCTCCATGTAGTCGAAGCTGCTGAAGAAAGCCAGGTAGTTGCCTTCGCGCGCCGCGTACTGGCGCGCGATCAGGTCGGCGATGGGGCCGAGCGAGGCGGCGCGGTGCTGGTAGCGTGTCGAGATGCCGCCCGCGATGTGCACTTCCAGCTGGCAGGCGGTGAAGGGCGAGGCGACGTCGGCCCAGGCGGTGTCTTGCGGCATGCCGAGCAGGTCGCAGAAATAATGCCAGGGACTGAGCGTGGCCGAGAACAGCGTCACCGAATGGGCCAGCGCGAACCTGGGCTTGAGAAAAGGCGCCGGCACCACGTTGCGGATGCTGATCACGGAGTCGCGCAGGCCCGCACGCGCCAAATCGCACAGCGAATGCTCACCGAAGGATTCGGCCAGGCGCAGGAAACCCAGGGCGTCGAAATGAAAGCGCTGCAGGTCCGGGTCGAGCGGCCCGGGTACCTCGGCCAGGTAGTCGTTGACGGTGCTGGTGGCGTTCTGCAGCGCGTCCAGCAGCTTGGACGGCACTTCCGGCAGCACTTGGTAGGGCGCGGGCGCTTCCTTGTCGACACCGGTCCAGGCGCGGCCGACGCGTTCCAGTGCCTTCTTCACGATGTCGGGCGCGTTGGCGCGCGCGATGCGCAGGGTGGAACGATTCAGCTCCGCGCCGTACATCGAGCGTGCACGCGAGACCATGTTATGGGCTTCGTCGACCAGTACGCTGGCGCGCCAGCCGTTGTTCAGGGTCAGCGCATACAGCATCGCGCCGCCGTCGAAATAATAGTTGTAGTCGCCTACCACCACGTCGGCCCAGCGCGCCATCTCGCTGCCGAGGTAATAGGGGCAGACATCGTGCGCCAGCGCGACCTCGCGCAGGGCTTCGCGGTCGAGAACGGACACCTGGGCGGCGCTCGAGCGTGCAGCCGGCAGGCGGTCATAAAAGCCTTTCGCGAGCGGACAGGCGTCGCCCTGGCAGGCCTTGTCGGGATGTTCGCAGGCCTTGTCGCGCGCGGTCAGTTCCAGCACCCGGATCGGGATCCCGGCCTTGCTGGTGAGGCTGGCGGTGGCGTCCAGTGCCAGGCGGCGGCCCGGTGTCTTCGCGGCCAGGAAGAACAGCTTGTCGATGCTTTGCTGGGGCATCGCCTTGAGCACCGGGAACAGGCTGCCGATGGTCTTGCCGATGCCGGTCGGCGCCTGCGCCAGCAGGCAGCGCCTACTGGTGTTGGCGCGGTAGACGTTTTCCGCCAGCTCGCGCTGGCCGGGCCGGAAGTCCGCATGCGGAAAGCGCATGGTGGCAAGGCCGGCGTCGCGCCCGGCCCGGTGCGCGGCTTCCTGCGCCGCCCAGCCCGAGAAACGCTCGCACAGTTCGGCAAACAATGCGGCCAGTTCCGCCGCATCGCGGGTCTCGCGCAGCACCGTCTCATGCCCGCTGCCGATGTCGTAATACACCAGCGCCAGGTTGACCTGCGCCAGCCCCAGCTCGCGGCACAGCAGGTGGCCATAGACCCGCACCTGGGCCCAGTGCAGGTGGCGGTGGTTGTCGGGAATCGAGCTGAACTTGCCGCGGTGGGTCTTGATCTCTTCGACCAGGTTCTGGTCCGGGTCGTAGCCGTCGGCGCGGCCGCGCACGTGCAAATCGCCCCAGTCGCCCGAGAGGGAGACTTCGGTGCGGTAGTTGCCGCCGCGCCGGCCCTGCACCACTGCGTGGCCGGCGATGCCTTCCTGGGCGGTGGGCGAGGGCGTGAAGCGCAGGTCCAGGTCGCCCGCCTTGGCGGTGAATTCGCACAGGGCCCGCACGGCTACCTTGTACTTGAGCCCGTCCTCGGTCAAGCAGCCTGCTCCCATTGCAGGTAGCACACCGACACCGGCATCTCGTGCGCGGCGCAGTACTCGATCCAGCGCAGCTGGTTGTCCTGCAGGCGGTCGCCCGGGCCTTTTACTTCGATCATGGTGTAGCGGTTTTCGGCCGGCCAGAACTGGATCAGGTCCGGAAAGCCCGTGCGGTTGGCCTTGACGTCGGCCAGGATGCGCTCGCACCACTTGCGCAGGTGCGCGGGCGGGATGCAGGCCAGGGCCAGCTCGAGCAGTTCGGGGCTGAGCGCTTCCCAATGCACGAAGGGTGTAGAGATGCCCGCCTTTTCCAGCGCGGTGCGGCGGATGGCGTCGCGGTAGCTGCCGTCATCCAGGGCAGCCAGGCATTGCGCGAATTCCGCTTCGCGGCGCTGGTGGAAGTCCGGGCTGTACAGGTCCGCCGGCCCACGGTGGAAGGGGTGGAAGAAGGCGCCGGGAATCGCCGCGAAGATCGCGCGCCAGCACAACAGGCCGAACAGGGAATTGGCCAGCGCATTTTCGACGTAGAACACGGGCGCATCCTCGCCTGCCAGGTGGTCCCGCACCACGCCTTCGACCCACCAGTCGCCCGCGGGCATGGGCAGGCACAGGTCGAGACGATGAGGGGCCGGAGCACGGCGCGGCGCCAGCTTCGCGTGGCCGAGGCGGCGCGCCAGGCGCGGGGCCACCCGCAGCAGATGCTGGCGCTCGGCTTCGCTCTCGGGCGCGGCTTGCGCGAGGCTCAAGAGTGCGTAGGCTTCGTCAAAGCGCTCGTGCTTTTCCAGCACCCGGATCGCGCGCCCGCGTGCGCCCGGAAAGCGGCAGCGCGCATAGGCGGCGTGGGCATTGTCCCAGTCCTTGGCTTTTTCGTATTGCTGGCCGATCTGGAACAGCAGCTTCTCGCGGCGGCCCGCCAGCCAGTCGTTGTCGAAAGCGTGCGAGGGCAGGTCGCGCACCACCTCGTCGAGCGGCTCGCCGGCATAGAAGCGCTCCTTGCAGGCGTGCAGGACGATGTAATGGTCGATGTCGCCGCGCGAGCGAAAGCCGCGCGAGGCTTGCGAGATCTCGACCTGCTCGTAGCGGAACATGCCTAGGTCGGACAGCACGAACTCGGTCCAGTCCTGGCGCAGGTTGCCGAAGAAGATCAGGCGCAGCCGGTCACACAGGGGCTTGACCAGGATGCGCAGGGCCAGGTCGGTGCAGTCGCGGTACCAGTCGGCAAAGGGGCGCTGTTCTTGAAATGCCGGGCGCAAGGCTTCGAGCTGCTCGCCCTTGCGCGCATTTTTCTGCGCCGGGTGCTCGCGGAAGGCGGCGGCGATCTCGGGCTTGGACAGCAGGTCGAACAATTCGTCGAGGGAGAGGCTCGGGTTGGTGTCGACCCAGCCGGTGGCTACCAGGAGCCGGGAGGCTTCGACCGGGCAGCCGATCTCGGCGTAGATCAGTTTGCTGGCGCGGAACAGACTCCCCTTGCGCATGACCATGCGCACGAACAGGGCGCGCGCATTCCGGGGCACGGTGGGGAAGGCGGACAGGAAGGCGAGCTCGTCGTCGCCCAGCAGGTCGCGATAGCGCTCGCCGATCCAGTCGAGGACGCGCTGGAAATTGTCCAGATAATAAAACTCGTTTTCCAGAACCCTGATCATCTCGTGTTGCCGTACTGTGCTTATGTACAGTATAGCTCCACGAGGCATCAACCACCCAGCAATATCCCGGATTTTCGCCGGGGATGGTGGCTTTTCGCCACGCTATTGGGTAGCGGGTTTTGCTTTACAGGCATCGCTCGGGCACAAGAGCTCGGTCATTTGCGAGCCCTCGGGTGCGTGGCCGTTGGCATGCACGATCACTGCCGAGATCAGGGCCACGTCCGCATCCAGGTGCCCATCGGCGCCCTTGGCGGCAGGAGTGGCGCCGCGCGGCGCTTTGGCCGGGCCCGGACGCACGGCGTTGCGGGCCACGACCGCCGGACGCGGCCGGAAGGGAGCGCCGGCGACCGGACGCGCCGCGGGGCGGGGTGCGGCCGCAACCAGGGGCGCAGGCCTGGCAGCGGGCGGGATGCTGCGCGCAGCCGGGCGCGGCGAAGTTGCCGGCACGGGCACGCGCACCGGCGGCAGGGGGGCGGGCTTGGCCGGGGCCGGTTTAAGCAGGCGCATCGGCGGCACATCGTGGGCCGGTTGCTGGTCGACGATGACCGCCGCCGTCGTGGCCATGGCGACCTGGCGCAGGGCCGGCGCCGGGTCGGGCAAGGCGGCGGAGGGTGGATCGGCGCGGCTGCCGGACGCACTGGCCAGTACGGGCTGCTCCTGCGGCAGTACGGTCCCGTCATTGCCCGCTGCCAGCCAGACGAGCGTGCCGGTCAGGGCGATCGCAACAAAGGCGCTTGCGCCATACCATGCGAGACGCCCGCTGGAACCGCCGGCCGCGCCGCGCTTGCGTGCGGGATCGCGCTCGAGCATCGCCAGGATGCTGTCCTCGCCCGAGGTGCGGCGGGGCGACATCAGGTTCGGACGCATGGACGGGGATTGATTTTCGTCTGTAGGCCGCACGGCATTACTCCTAAGATTGGTTCTTCCAATTCTGATTAGAAACAATCTTGGGGATAGCGATGATGATTTTCCAGGTGTTCGACAAGGGCGTGCTCGATGATGCCGAGGGGCGCCAGATCGACTTCCGCAACACCATCATCATCCTGACCTCGAACGTGGGCTCGAGCCAGATGATGGGGGCCTGCCTGAACAAGCCCTTGAACGAGGTGCCGAACCCCGAGCAGCTGGCGGAGCTGATCCGGCCGCTCTTGATGAAGCATTTCAAGCCGGCCTTCCTGGGCCGCTTGAGCGTGGTGCCTTTCTACCCGATCCGCGACGAGGTGCTCACCCGGATCATCCGGCTCAAACTCGATCGCATCAAGGAGCGCGTGATGAGCAATCACCGCGCGCGCTTCGAGTACGACGAGGCGCTGGTGTCGGCGGTGCTCAGCCGCTGCACCGAGGTCGATTCGGGCGCGCGCAATGTCGACAACATCCTCAACGGCACGCTGCTGCCCGAGATCGCCGACAGCGTGCTGGCGCAGATGGCCGAAGGCGGGGCGATCGCGCGGGTGAAGGTGAGCGCAACCCGTGCCGGCAAGTTCAAGTACGCCATCGAGGCCAACGCGACCTAGGAGGGAGCATGCTCAATCTGGACAAATTGCTGGTGCCGATCAGCATGGACCGGCCCTGCGGCGAGGACCTCGCGTTCTCGCCCGACGTCGATGCCATCAGCCGCGCGCGCCAGGCCGACGACCCGTCGATCGAGCAGGGCGCCTGGGTCACCACGCTCAAAGAAGCCGACTGGAAGTTCGTCTCGAAGCGCTGCATCGACATGCTGGAGTCGCGCAGCAAGCACCTGCAGCTGGCGGTCTGGCTGGCAGAAAGCAGCGCCAAGACCGACGGGCTGCGCGGCCTGGCCACCAGCCTGCGCCTGGTCGCCGCTTTGTGCGAGCGCTACTGGGAGGGCGTGCATCCGCTGCCCGACGAAGACGGCCAGGAGCGGCGCATCGGCAACCTGGCCTGGATCGCGGCGCGGATCGCACCGCTGGTCAAGGAGATCCCGGTGGCCGAAGGCGTGAGCGTCAATGCCTGGGAGGCGGCGCGGGGGCGCGGTCCGGAGGCGGTGGCCGAACTCGATGCGATACGTTCGCGTACTTCGCACGCGGCACGCCAGGCGCTGCTGCAGGACGCCGAAGACTGCATCGCGGCGCTGGCCGAACTCGAACGCGCGGTCGACCAGCGGCTCGGCGCGGACGGCCCGAGCTTCGGGGCGGGCAGGGCGGCCTTGCGCGACCTGGCCGACATGGCGGTGCCGCCATCGGGCTCGCCGGCCGCAGTCTCCGTTCATGCGCCGGTCCAGCTGCAGCCGGCTATGCAGGCGATGGGGGCGGCAGGTATGCCGGCGCGGATGCTCGATGGCCCGCTCCACAGCCGCGAACAGGCGCTGGCGCAGTTGCGGGCGGTCGCCGAATTCTTCCGGCGCACCGAGCCGCACAGCCCGGTTGCCTACCTGGCCGACAAGGCCGCGCGCTGGGGCGAGCAGCCGCTGCACGCATGGCTGCGCTCGGTCATCAAGGATGACGCGTCGCTCGCGCGGCTGGAGGATTTGCTGGGGATCGAAGCGGAAAGCTGAAGGGTGAATGTGAAAGAAAATTTCATGTGGGGCGAAAAATGAAATTTTCTTTCACGGGACAGGCGGACTGGGCGAAGGCTAGTCCGCCTTTTTTTCCGTTCCCGGCTGGACCATCGAGCTGGCCTTGGCGATCTGCTCTTCGACGGTCTGGACGGCCTGGCGGGTGGCTTGCGTCACCTGCTCATAACCCTTGAAGGCGTTGTCGATGGCGGTCTTGATGATCTCGACGGCGTTCTCGGAACCCGGCTTGACGTTTTGCGTGACGTCATAAATCAGCGCCGACAGGGTGCTCTTGGCTTCGGCCACATGGGTATCGGCGGCCTGGCGGAACTCCTGGTGCATCTCGTCGATGATGGTTTTCATCTGCTCGCGGTATTCGGTGGCGCCGGCCGCGCCCGGCTGCATGCGGGCATGCAGCGCGGCGATCGCCGCTTTCGGGTCGCTGGCCTTGGCCATTTCCTGGCCGGCGGCAATCGAGCCTTCCATCGAGCTCTTCGCTACATTCATGTTCAGCGCCACCACCTGTTCCACGCCTTTCACCGTCTTGCTGGCAAGGGCGTTGAAGGTCTGCATCTGCAGGTCGAACAGGGTCTTGGTGGCGTTGGCGAACTGCTCCGGACTGGTGAACATCGGTGTCTCCTCCGTATGATGGGAATGGATCGTTGAGCTGCGCTTGCTACCCCATTATTTAGCAACAATGAGTTTTTCGCAACGCGCGTCCCGATACGGCCCGGCTGATTTTTCCCAACCGGGTCCGAGCGGGGTCTGCGAGCAAGCCAGCGCGCCGTTGAGTTTGCTGCGCCACTGGAACCAGGGCGCCGGGCCCGCCAGCGCGGCGTTCGCCGCGAGGACGAGGATCAGGAGACTAGGGACAATGTGTTTCATGGCCAGTCGAGCTTACCCCGATGGGGCGGCAAGTCAAGCGCTGCCTTGACCTTCCTACGATGGGAAGGTGTATTCTGCCGAGGGATACAACAGGAGATGACGATGCGCCAGGGAGAAACGCTGCTGAACATCGGCGACGCCGCCAAGGCATCCGGCGTCTCGGCCAAGATGATTCGCCACTACGAATCGATCGGGCTGATTGGCCAAGCCCGGCGCACCGACGCCGGCTACCGCGTGTACACCGGACAGGATGTGCACGTGCTGCAGTTCGTGCATCGGGCCAGGGCGCTCGGCTTTTCGCTCGAGCAGATCGGCCAGCTGCTGGAACTATGGCGCGACGAGCAGCGCGCCAGCGCCGACGTGCACGCACTGGCGCGCAGCCATATCGCCGAACTGGACAAGAAGATCGCGGACATGCAAGCGATGCGCCGCACGCTCGAAGCGCTGGCCGCCTCCTGCCATGGCGATGCGCGTTCGAACTGCCCGATCCTGGACGACCTCGCGGCGCACTAGAAAAGGGGAGGCACAACGCAAAACGCCGTAAGCCTTTTTCAAAGCTTACGGCGTTTTGCGGGATATGACATCCAGGTAGAGTTTGGTGCCCACGGAGGGACTCGAACCCCCACACCTCGCGGCACATGGACCTGAACCATGCGCGTCTACCAATTCCGCCACGTGGGCACTGACACTACCACTTCGCTCACTGCGATTACTGTGCTGCCTTCCGCTCCGGCGGGAAACCCGCCGGGCCTACGATACTGCATACTTCTGCGGAATTCTATGGTGCCCACGGAGGGACTCGAACCCCCACACCTCGCGGCACATGGACCTGAACCATGCGCGTCTACCAATTCCGCCACGTGGGCACTGTTACTGCAACTTCAACTACGCTTTGCTACGAACTGCTGCGGAAATCACTTCCGGTAGAGTGGTGCCCACGGAGGGACTCGAACCCCCACACCTCGCGGCACATGGACCTGAACCATGCGCGTCTACCAATTCCGCCACGTGGGCACTGAACTGCTTACTCTGCTACAATAGCAGGCTTTGTCGTTTTTCGCTAGATCAACCTTCGTTGCTCATCGCAGCAAAACACCATCCCGCTACTGCCTTCTCTCCCGCTGCGGCTTGCGCCCCTTGCTGAAGAGACCGAGATTATAGCGGAAGGTTTGCAAAAGTCAAAGACCCGCCGCGGCAAGTTTTCCCCGGCACGCTTCGCGCCTTATGTTAGGCGAATCCCCGCGTCCTCCGTTACACTACGCCTGTCAAGGTGTCAATCAACACAATCCCCGGCTTCGCAAATGGCGGCGCCCACAATCAAGAGAAATAAGAAAACGATTTGAAGCAACCTACTCATACCATTCCGAGCCGCGAGGAAATCCTCGCCGTCTTCCGTACTGCCAAGAATCCGCTCGACGCGGCCGAGCTGGCGCGCGCCCTGAAGGTCAAGCCTGCCGCGCAGGAAGTGCTGGGCCGCCGCCTGAACGCGATGGAGCGGGACGGCCAGATCCGCATCGATAACAGCGGCACCTATGCGCTGGCCGACCAGTCCAGCTTCATCACCGGCCGCGTCAGCGCGCACCGCGACGGCTACGGCTTCGTCATTCCGGATGAAGGCGGTGACGATCTCTTCCTGAACGACAAGGAAATGAACAAGGTCCTGAACGGCGACCGCGTGCGCGCACGCGTCACCGGCACCGACCGCCGCGGCCGCCTCGAAGGCACCATCGTCGAGGTGGTCACGCGCGCCAATACCCACATCATCGGACGCCTGATGAACGAGGGCGGCGTCTGGATCGTCTCGCCTGAAGACAACCGCATGAGCCAGGACGTCCTGGTAGCAGGCGGACCAGGCAAGGCCAAGGCCGGCCAGGTCGTCAGCGTCGAGGTCATCGAGCAGCCATCGCGCTTCCAGCAGCCGACCGGCAGGATCCACGAAGTGCTCGGCGAGCTCGACGACCCGGGCATGGAAATCGAAATCGCCGTGCGCAAGTTCGGCGTGCCGCACGTGTTCTCGCCCGCGGCACTGAAGCAGGCCAACCGCCTGCCGAACGAAGTGATCGACACCGACCTGCTTGATCGCGTCGACCTGCGCGACGTGCCCCTGGTGACCATCGACGGCGAAGACGCGCGCGACTTCGACGATGCGGTGTACTGCGAGCCGGTCAAGATCGGCAAGACCAGCGGCTACCGCCTGCTCGTCGCCATCGCCGACGTCAGCCATTATGTGAAGCCGAACGACGCGCTGGATATCGATGCAATCGAGCGCAGCACCTCGGTGTATTTCCCGCGCCGCGTGATCCCGATGCTGCCCGAGAAGCTGTCCAACGGCCTGTGTTCGCTCAATCCGGCGGTGGACCGCTGCACCCTGGTGTGCGACATGGTCGTCACCATGGAGGGCGAGGTCACGGCCTACCAGTTCTACCCGGCCGTGATGCACTCGGCCGCGCGCCTGACCTATAACGAAGTGGCCGACATCCTCGGCGACACGGCCGGCCCCGAAGCCCGGCGCCGCCCGGGCATCGTGCCGCACCTGCTGCACCTGAACGACGTGTTCCGTGCGCTGCTCAAGGCGCGCCAGCAGCGCGGTGCGATCGACTTCGAGACCACCGAAACCTATATCGTCTGTAATGCCGTGGGCAAGATCGAGAAGATCATCCCGCGCACCCGCAACGATGCGCACCGCCTGATCGAAGAGTGCATGCTGGCCGCGAACGTCTGCGCCGCCGACCTGCTGATCCACCACAAGCATCCGGGCACCTTCCGCGTGCACGCGGTGCCGACCGAAGAAAAGCTGAACCAGCTGCGCACCTTCCTGAAGCTCGTCGGCCTGAACCTGGGCGGCGGCAGCAAGCCGACCGCGCGCGACTACGCCGAGACGATGCAGAAGATCAAGGAGCGCCCGGATGCCGCGCTCTTGCAAACCATGCTGCTGCGCTCGATGCAGCAAGCGGTCTACAGCCCGGACAACGTCGGCCACTTCGGCCTGGCCTACGAGGCCTATGCCCACTTCACCAGCCCGATCCGCCGCTACCCGGACCTGCTGACCCACCGCGCCATCAAGGCCATCTTGCAAGGCAAGAAGTACGAGCCGAAGGGCATCGAGCTGGGCAAGCTGAACACGACCATGTCGAATTCCGCGCGCAAGCAGGCCGCCAAGGACAAGGCCGCCGGCACGCAGAAGAACGAAAAAGACCTGACCATCTGGGACGCCCTGGGCGTGCACTGCTCGGCCAACGAGCGCCGCGCCGACGAAGCCTCGCGCGACGTCGAGAACTGGCTCAAGTGCTTCTTCATGCAGGACAAGCTCGGCGAAGACTTCACCGGCACCGTGTCCGGCGTGACCGCCTTCGGCATCTTCGTGACCCTCGACGAGCTGTATGTCGAAGGCCTGGTGCACATCAGCGCCCTGGGCACCGATTACTTCCAGTACGACGAAGCGCGCCACGAACTGCGCGGCGAGCGTAGCGGCCAGCGCTACGGCCTGACCAGCAAGGTCACCGTCAAGGTGGCGAAGGTCGACCTCGAGTCGCGCAAGATCGACCTGGTGCTGGCCGACAGCGGCGCGAGCGTGCCGGCGCCGATGGAACGCGCGCGCCAGGCCGGCATCGATGCGATGGAGCCGAAGGGCCAGAATTCAGGCAAGCAGTCCGGTTCGCGCCGCGGCCGCGACAAGGACCGTGGACGCGGCAAGGGCCGCGCGCCGGAAGCTGCCGCTGCCGCCGTGCCGTCGCGTTTCATGAGCACCGAAATCGAAACTTCAGACGAACAGGATGTGGCCGCGCCGTCGAAGCGTCCGTCGCGCAGCGCCCGCAAGGCCGCTGCCGCAGCCCGGAATGCCGGTAACAGCGCGGAGACCGATGCCGTGGCGCCTGTGACGCCTGTTGCGGCGCCGGCGGCCAAGCCGGCCAAGGCTCCTGCCAAGGCCAAGGCTCCGGCCAAGGTCAAGGCCCCGGCCGAAGTCGCGCTTCCAGCCGAGGCGCCAGCCAAGGCCAAGGCGCCGGCCAAGAAGGCCCCGGCCAAGACCGTCGCCAAGGCCCCTGCCAAGACTGCGGCCAAGACCGCAGTAAAACCTGTCGCCAAGACCCCAAGCAAGAGTGCCGCCAAGTCGAGCGCACCGAAAACCAGGGCGGAGGCCAAGCCCCCCGCCGCCAAAACCAGCCGGAAGAAGTAAGCAATGAAAAATAAAATGTTATTCGGGTTCCACGCCGTGACCTCGCGTCTGCGGCACGAGGCGCAATCGGTGGAAGAAATCTTCGTCGACGCAACGCGCCAGGACCGCCGCATGCAGGACCTGATCGCCAACGCCAAGTCGGTCGGCGTGCGAGTCATGCCGGTCGATGCCTCGCGCCTCGACAAGATCACCGGCACCCGCCGCCACCAGGGTGTGATCGCCTTCGCCAGCCAGCTGGCGCTGGCGCGCAACCTCGACGAGCTGCTCGACGCCATCGAAGGCCCGCCGCTGCTGCTGATCCTGGACGGCATCACCGATCCGCACAACCTCGGCGCTTGCCTGCGCGTGGCCGACGGTGTCGGCGCCCATGCGGTCATCGTCCCGAAAGACCGCGCGGTCGGCCTGAACGCCACCGCCGCCAAGGTTGCCAGCGGCGCCGCCGAGACGGTTCCCTACATCACCGTCACCAACCTGGCGCGCACCATGCGCGAGCTCAAGGAACGCGACATCCTCCTGATCGGCACCACCGACGACGCCGATATGGGCCTGTACGAAGCCGACTTCACCGGCCCGGCCGCCCTGGTCATGGGCTCGGAAGGCGAGGGCATGCGCCGCCTGACCCGCGAGACCTGCGACGTGCTGGTCGGCATTCCGATGTTCGGCTCGGTCGAGAGCCTGAACGTGTCGGTCGCGTCGGGCGTCTGTCTATATGAAGCGCGCCGCCAGCGCATCGCGCGCGAAGGCTGAGTGAGCCAACGCTTGCTGTGACGGGTTTCACGAAAAATTGGGTTCCCTAAGGGAGCCCAATTTCGTTCTGCAGCCCCGGCCCCATCTTTCCCCGCATCACCTTAAGCACCCACCCGCAACATACGCTACCATCCCACTTGGTTTGCGATCATCCTTATTATGTTTTCCAACTTATTTACCAAGCTGCGTGGCGATATCCGCAATATCCTGGAGCGCGACCCTGCCGCACGTAACGGCTGGGAAGTCCTGACCTGCTATCCCGGCCTGCATGCCGTGATCATGCACGGCTGGGCGCATGCCTGCTGGAAGCTGAACCTGAAGTGGATCGGCCGCTTCATTTCCTATGCCGCGCGCGTCGTCACCGGCATCGAGATCCACCCCGGCGCCGTGATCGGCCGGCGCGTCTTCATCGACCACGGCTTCGGCGTCGTCATCGGCGAGACCGCCGTGGTGGGCGACGACTGCACCATCTACCAGGGCGTCACCCTGGGCGGCACCACGCTGGTGGCCGGCACCAAGCGCCACCCGACCCTGGAGCGCGGCGTGATCGTCGGCGCCGGAGCCCAGGTGCTGGGCGCCTTCACGGTCGGCGAATACGCCAAGATCGGCTCCAACGCCGTCGTCATCAAGCCGGTGCCAAGCGGCGCGACGGCCGTCGGCAACCCGGCCCACATCATCCGTAAGGAAGACCAGTCGCGCAGCGCCCACCTGTTCGCCGCCTATGGCGTCACGCCCAACGGCGACGACCCGCTGTCGAAAGCCCTGCGCGGGCTGATCGACCACGTGGCCAGGCAGGACGAGCAGATCGAGCGCCTGACCAACACCATGCGCGAAGCCGGCCTGTGCTGTCCGAAGGTGGAGGAGGGTGATAAACTCGACTCGGAACAACTGAACCGACTGGTCGAATAAGGAAACGCATGACGAATGAAGCCACTGGCGCGCCGGGCAGCGACAGCCCTGCGGTGCTGGACACTCTGGAAACCCGCGTGCTCGCGGTGCTGGCCGAGAAAGAGGCGCTCACGCCCGACAACTACCCGATGTCGCTCAACGCCATCGTCAACGGCTGCAACCAGCTGTCCAGCCGCGATCCGGTGATGCAGATGACCGACGAGGTCGTGCAGGACACGCTGCAGCGCCTCATCGAACGCAAGCTGGTCAATGCGACTTCGCAAGCGGGCGCCCGCGTCGTGAAATACGAGCACCGCATGCGCATCAAGTGGACCCTGGAGCAGGACAAGGTCGCCGTGCTGGCGATCCTGATGCTGCGCGGCCTGCAGACTGCCGGCGAGATCCGCACCCGCACCGGCCGCCTGCATGAATTCAAGAGCGTGCAGGACGTCGAGGCCACGCTGCAGTTCCTGATCGATAAATACCCGCCGCTGGTGGCGCGCCTGGAACGCGCACCGGGCACCAAGGAGCCGCGCTACGGCCACCTGCTGGGCGGCGAGATCGCAGCCAATGCCTACGAACCTGCGGCCGCCGGCGCTTCAGGCAGCAGCGGCGGCCGCGTCGGCCAGCTGGAACAGGAAGTCGCCGCCCTGCGCGGCGAACTCGAAAACCTCAAGGCCCAGTTCGAGGCGTTCCGCCAGCAGTTCCAGTAGGCGGTTCCTCGAAGCTCAGCTCGACGATCGCATCGTCGCTCCAGCTGGTATTCCCGATCGGGACGTTGAACGATTTCCCCTGGACTTGCAGCTGCGCCGAGCGATTGCCCTCGACCAGCAGGGCGCGCGCCAGGGGCCGCTCGGCCCGGTAGCCGAAATGCGCTTCCTTCTTCGCCTCGGCATAGGCGCCGCCTCTTTCATCGCCGAAGAAACCGCACCAGTCGGTCCTGAGCAGGACGCCGTTGACCAGCACCACGGCCCACAGCGGCATTTCTTCCTTTCCGATCGCGATCATGACCTTGCATTCCAGCCGCAGGTCGCCCAGGCGGCGCTGGTTGGCGCCCAGGCCCGGCGTGCGGATGTCGGGCTCGATGCGGTAGGCGTGGCGTTTCCGGTTCAGTTCCAGCTCGCTCCTGGCGTCCAGCGCCGCCTCGCTGCGGGGCACCACGAAGCGCATGCCGGCATCCAGGGCCAGGGGCAGCTTGAAGCCATCGTCCCCGGCCAGGCGCACCGCCAGCGGCTCCAGCTTGTCGTCCGTGCCGCGCGGCGTGAGCCGGAACTCCAGCTTCGGAACCGTGGGCGCCAGCTTGCGGTGCTTGTCGAACGCATCCAGTCCCGCCAGCACCGCCTTGTACTTGCGCACCTCCGGGTTGCGCATCGCATTGACGTGCACCGGATCGAGTTCCTTGACCCGCGCCTCCTGTGCGGCGCCGGCGGCGCTGCACAGGAGCAGGGTGGCGGCAAGGATGGCTTTCAGTGCCCGCATCATCAACCCTCGTCGCGGAAACGGCGCAGGCGGATCGCCGCGTACAGCATCGCCACGCCGGCCGCCACGCCCAGCCACACGCCCGGCGTCGCCAGGGTCAGGTAGGACTGGCCGAGCAGCAGTGCCGGGTCGATCCCCTTGTCCGCATTGTCGAAGACCGACATGTCGGCGGCGCCCAGCCAGATCCCCGGCAGCAGGCCGCCGAGGCCGCGCACCACCACCTGCTCGACGAACCAGTCGACGTCGACCAGCGTGTTCGACACCTGGCTGAGCAGGAAATTGAACCACTTGAGCAGCACCACCGTGATCAGGGGAATACCCACCGCCCACAGGAAGACCTTGGAGCGCGCCCAGCTCGACACCAGCAGCAGCCAGCCGACGGTCGGTAGCGCCCACAGGATGTACAGCGGCAGGAAGGCCAGCAGGTACAGGGGACTGAGATACAGGTTCGGTTCCGACAGCACCGGTGCGAACAGATTCAGGCCCTTGCCGGCGGCGGCGATCATGCCGAGCACCAGCAGCACCAGCGAGGCGGCGACGGCGACGACGATCGTGACCAGCGGCGCCACCACCAGGGCGGTGACGACTTTCGAGAGCACGGTGTCGCGGTCCGACAGCGGCAGCGACTTCCAGAACAGGATGCTGCGGTCGCGCCGGTCGTCGTACAGGGCCGACAGGCAGTAGAAGAACACCACCACCGGCAGCACGATGAACAGGGGCGCGGCGATGCCCATGTAGCTCGAGGCCGCGATGTGGGCGATCTTGTAGCGCAGCGCCTGCGGGAAGCCCTGGATCGAGACCAGGTTCTGGCCGTCGATCTGGATGTGTTCCGTCCCGCCGAAAGCCATGCTGTACATGAAGCCGCCGCCGATGAAGACCACCATCGCGATGGCCACCGCGATCGGCGCCCAGAAGAATGCGCCCTTGTGCTCCCAGAACTCGCGCTGGAGCAGCCATTTCATGGTTTTCATGCGTAGGTTCCTTTCATGGTTGCGACGAACAGGTCGGCAACGCTGGGGTTACGGGTTTCGCCCAGCTGGGCGAGCTGGCTGCGTGCCACGCCGCCCGATTTGTTCGCATCGAACAGCATCACCGACTTGCCGAACACGGTGCGCTGGTCGATCGGCTGCAGCGCGTTGGCCGCATTGACCTTGTCGGCCGCAACCATCACTTCGGTATAGCGCTCGCCGACTTCTTCCATCGACGCCGCCAGCACGATCTTGCCGTCGCGGATGAACATCAGGTCGGTCAGGATGTGCTCGACCTCTTCCACCTGGTGGGTGGTGATGACGATGGTCTTCTCTTCGTCGAAGTAGTCTTCCAGCAGGTTCTGGTAGAACTGCTTGCGGTAGATGATGTCCAGGCCCAGGGTCGGTTCATCGAGTACCAGCAGCTTGGCGTCGATCGCCATCACCAGCGCCAGGTGCAGCTGGACGATCATCCCCTTCGACATCTCCTTGACCTTCATGCCAGGGGCGAGCTTGGTGCCGGCGATGTAGCGCTCGGCCTTGCTGCGGTCGAAGCGCGGGTGCACGCCGGCCACGAAGTCGATCGCGTCGCGTACTTTCAGCCAGCGCGGCAGGATCGCCACGTCGGCGATGAAGCAGACTTCCTTCATCAGGTCGTCGCGCTGGGTGCGCGGGTCGAAGCCCAGCACCGACAGTTGGCCGTCGAAGGGAATCAGGCCCAGCGCCGCTTTCAGGGTGGTGGTCTTGCCCGAGCCGTTGGGACCGATCAGGCCGACGATGCGCCCGGCCGGAATGTCGAAATCGATGCCGTCGACGGCGGTACGCTTGCCGTAGCGCTTGGTCAGGCCGCGCGCCTGGATCACGGCACTCATGCTGTACCTCCCGGCGCCGTGCCGGGGCTGGCGCGCAGCAGCTGTTCGAGGTCCAGGCCGAGGCGGCGGATGCGTTCGACCATGGCAGGCCACTCTTCGCGAATGAAGCGCTCGCGTTCGGTGGACAAGAGTTTCTCGCTTGCTCCTTCGGTGACGTACATGCCAATTCCCCTTCGCTTTTCCACTAAGTTCTCGTCGACCAGTTCCTGGTAAGCCTTCGATACGGTGATCGGATTGAGTTGATATTCGGCCGCGATCTGGCGCACCGAGGGCAGGGCATCGCCCGCCTTGAGCAAGCCGTCGAGCATCATGCCCACCACCCGCTCCTTGAGCTGGCGGTAGATGGGGGTGTTGTCATTCCAGCCGACTGTCATGTCCAGCCCTCCTTTGTCGAAACGCGCTGTGGTTCATCGTGTTACTCCGTGTTGGTGCATCGTTGAGGTGGTGTTGTAGTAATGTATAACACCAGTTTGGTGAGTGTCAACATGCATATGCGAGATTGTTTGAGCCTGCCCTGCGGGCGCGCTGTCGCCGCGCATTTTGGTAGGATGCTAAGCCAGGGAACAAGGAGACGCACGATGCACAACTGCCCGAACTGTGGCGTGTCGCCACTGGTCCACGCCGCCCGCGAGATGGTCTACAGCTACAAGGGGAAGAGCCTCACGATTCCCGAGGTGATGGCCGACTGCTGCGCCGGCTGCAGCGAGGTGATCTTCACGATGGGCGAGCACGAACACTACGGCGAGCTGATCAAGGAGTTCAGGCGCCAGGTCGACGAAGCGGGGCCGGTCGAGATCCGCAACATGCGCAAGGCGCTCGGGCTGACCCGGGGCAAGGCGGACGAGATGTTCGGCGAAGGGGAGGGGGAGTTTGCCCGCTTCGAGGCGGGGAAAGCGGAAGCGCCGGTGGCGCTGGTGAAGCTGCTGCGGTTGCTGGGAAGGCATCCGCAACTGTTGGACGAAGTACGGTAGGGTGGGCGGGTCTCCCGCCCGCGCGTTCAAATCCGGCTCGTTCAAACGCGACGATTATTCATGCCCATGTTGAACGCGCGGGCGGCGGAGCCGCCCACCCTACGTATCAATCGACTACGCGGGGCGTAAACCGACCACGCTCATCCAGCTCCAGCCACCCACCCCGGAAGGGCGCCACATCCAGCTCCCAATCCGGCAACACATACCGCACCCTTTCACCGACCTCATGCATCGCCGGCCGGTGCGTATGCCCGTGGACGATCACTTCGGCCCCGGTCGCGGCAAACAGCGCATCGACAGCGCCAGGCGTCACATCCATGATCTCGTACGACTGCCCCGCCTGCGCCTCGCGGCTGCCTTCGCGCAATCCGGCGATGATCGCTTTCCTCTGACTAAGGGGCATGCCGAGGAATTGCTGCTGCCATTCGGGGTCGCGCACCTGGGCGCGGAAGGCCATGTACTTGAGGTCGGCGGTGCATTGGGCGTCGCCATGCACCAGCGCAATGCGTTTGCCACCCGCCTCGATGACGTATGGTTCGGCCAGCAAGGTAAGTCCCGCCGCTTCCGCCAGGCCCGGCCCGGCCAGGAAATCGCGGTTCCCCGCCAGCCAATACACGCGCACGCCCGCATCGCTCACGGCGCGCAGCGCATCGATGACTGTTGCGTGGAAAGGCTCGGACAGATCGTCGTCGCCGGCCCAGTATTCGAAGATGTCGCCCAGCAGGTACAACTGCTCGGCTTGCAGCGCGCGCCCGGCCAGGAAGCCGAAAAAGGCCTCGGCCGTGCGCGGGTGCGCCGCCTGCAGGTGCAGGTCGGACACGAAGAGCGCGAGCGTCGTCATCGGATGGATGGGTGCTGCAACAGCCCGCGCACTGCCTTCATCAGATGACTTCGGCTTTTTCGATGATGATCGGCTCGACCGGCACGTCCGAGTGCATGCCCGTGCGGCTGGTCTTGACGGCGTTCATCTGGTCGACGATGTCCTGGCCTTCGGTGACCTTGCCGAACACGGCATAGCCCCAGCCGTCCTGGCCTGGATAGTTCAGGAAGGCGTTGTCTTTGGTGTTGATGAAGAACTGGGCCGATGCCGAGTGCGGGGCCGAGGTGCGGGCCATGGCGACGGTGTACTTGTCGTTCTTCAGGCCGTTCTTGCCTTCGTTCTCGACGGTGGCGTCGGTGGCCTTCTGCTTCATGCCCGGCTCGAAACCGCCGCCCTGGACCATGAAGTCCTTGATCACGCGGTGGAAGATGGTGTTGGTGAAGTGGCCCTTGTTGACGTAGTCGACAAAGTTGGCAACCGTCTTCGGCGCTTTTTCCGCGTCCAGTTCGAGGGTGATGTTGCCCATGTTGGTGGTCAGGCGTACGCTGGTCATCGAATGTCCTTTGAGTTGGTTTTTGTTAAGAGTGCGAGAACCGCAACGCTTATTTTACAAGCTTGTCGCCCTTGAGGACGGTCGCGGACTGAATGAAGATGGGTTTCACCGGCACGTTCTGCATGCCCTTGACGTCGTCCACCAGTACGCCCTTGATTCTGTCCACGACTTCCTGGCCCTTCACGACCTTGCCGAACACGGTATAACCCGAGCCCTTGTAGTTCGGATAGTCGATGCCGGAATTGTCGGCCACGTTGATGAAGAATTGCGAGGTGGCCGAATCCGGATGGTCTTCGCGCGCCATGGCCACCGTGTACGGCTGGTTCGACAGGCCGTTGTTCGATTCGTTCTTGATCGGCTTGTTGGTATGGCGGCCCTCGAACTTCTCGTTCATGCCGCCGGCCTGGATCATGAAGCCTTCGATCACGCGGTGGAAGATCGTGCCCTTGTAAAAGCCCTGCTTCACGTACTGCATGAAGTTGGTCACCGTCTTCGGCGCCTTGTCCTGGTCCAGCTGCAGCACGATCTCGCCCATCGAGGTTTTCAGCGATACCTGGGGCCCGTTGACGGGCGCCGCGGTGGCTTCAAGCGGCGCATCGGCCAAAACGGCGCCAGACAGGAGCAGGGCGCCTGCGCCAAGCGCGAGGCGGCGCAGCAGGAAGGTGCGGATCGATGCGGTCATTGTCTGGGCTCTCCTCTGGTGGACATCGCGCAAGGCGATGTCAAGTCTTTTCCCGAAAAATAAAGCTGAGCCATATGCGGCCAGCCGGGATTTTAACAATGCTATACTTTGCGCGGAACGTCCCATTCTATCAAAGAAGAACAACACCAAGGGTTCAGACGATCTCGACGCAATCCCGCTGTGCCGGCGCACGCTTTACCCAGTGTGTGTCCCGCTACCGCATTGCCCGATTTCTCGTCCCGTTAGAACACACCCATGAGCCAACTCAAGATCTACAACACGCTCGCGCGTGACAAGCAGGTATTTGTCCCAATGGAAGCCGGCAAGGCCGGCATGTATGTCTGCGGCATGACCGTCTACGACTACTGCCACATCGGGCATGCGCGGATGATGATGGCCTTCGACGTGATTTACCGCTGGCTCATGGCGTCGGGCTACGAAGTAAACTACGTCCGCAACATCACCGACATCGATGACAAGATCATCAAGCGCGCCGTGGAAAATGGCGAGAGCATCAAGGAGCTGGTGGCGCGCAATGTCACCTACATGAACGAGGACATCGCTGCTCTCAACATGCTGCCGCCAACGGTCGTGCCGCGCGCCACCGAATACGTGCCGCAGATGCTGTCGATCATCGAGCAGCTCGAAGCCAGGGGCCTGGCCTACAAGAGCGTTGATGGCGACGTGAATTACGCCGTGCGCGGCTTCGAAGGCTACGGCAAGCTGTCGGGCAAGTCGCTCGACGACCTGCGCGCCGGCGAGCGCGTCGACGTCAACAGCGGCAAGCGCGATCCACTCGACTTCGTGCTCTGGAAGGCCGCCAAGGAATCCGAGCCGGCCGAGGCCCAGTGGGATTCGAAATGGGGCAAGGGCCGTCCGGGCTGGCATATCGAGTGCTCGGCCATGTCCTGCGCCACGCTCGGCGAGCATTTCGACATCCATGGCGGCGGCGCCGACCTGCAGTTCCCGCACCACGAGAACGAGATCGCCCAGTCCGAAGGCGCCTTCGGCGGCAACATGGTCAACTACTGGATCCACAACGGCTTCGTGCGCGTGGACAACGAGAAGATGTCCAAGTCCCTGGGCAATTTCTTCACCATCCGCGACGTGCTCAAGCAATACGACGCCGAAGTCATCCGCTTCTTCATCGTGCGCGCGCACTACCGCAGCCCGCTGAACTATTCCGATGCCCATATCGACGACGCCAAGGGCGCGCTGACGCGCCTGTACACGGCGCTGTCGATGGTCGAGCTCGGCAGCGACACCCCGGCGGTGGATTGGGACGAAGCGCACGCCGTGCGTTTCCGCGAAGCGATGGACGACGACTTCAATACCGCGCTGGCAGTGGCCGAGCTGTTCGACCTGGCAAGCGAAGTCAATCGCACCAAGTCGGTGGAGGCCGCGCGTCAGCTGAAAGCCCTGGCCGGCGTGCTGGGCCTGCTCGAGCGTTCGCCCCAGGCCTACCTGCAGGGCGGCAGCGGCGAAGAGGGCGCCGACGCCGGCGTGATTGAGGCCATCGCCCGCCGCGCCGCCGTCAAGAAGGCCCGCAATTTTGCCGAAGCGGACGCCATCCGCGCCGAACTGACTGCCGCCGGGATCATCCTGGAAGACAAGCCGGACGGAACGACGACCTGGCGCCGCGCATAATGGCGGACAAGGACAAGCCGGTGGCGGCGCTTGAAGCGCCGGGCGAACTGTCGGTTCCAGCCTATTGGGCGGAGGCGAAAGCCGCGCTGATGGCGCGCGACCGCATCATGAACAAGCTGATCCCGCAATTCGGCGACCTGCACCTGCGCGGCCATCCCGACCCCTTCACCACGCTGGCCCGTTCCATCGTCGGCCAGCAGGTCACGCCCAAGGCGGCCGACCTGGCCTGGGGCAAGCTGCTCGCCATCTGTCCAAAACTGTCCCCGGCGCAAGTGCTGAAGGCCGGCGCGTTCGAGCTGGCCGGCTGCGGGCTGTCCAAGCGCAAGACCGAATACATCCTCGACCTGGCCGACCATTTCAAGGCAAAACGCGTCCATGCCGATCTGTGGTCGCAGATGGACGACGAGGCCGTCATCGCCGAACTGGTCCAGATCCGCGGCATCAGCCGCTGGACAGCGGAGATGTTTTTGATATTTAATCTGCTCCGCCCGAACGTCCTGCCGCTCGACGACGCCGGCCTGATCCAGGGTATCAGCCAGAACTATTTCTCTGGCGAACCTGTTTCCCGCAGCGATGCGCGCGAGGTCGCCGCCAACTGGGAACCCTGGCGCACGGTGGCCACCTGGTACCTGTGGCGCAGCCTGGACCCTGTTTAGGTCTTCCCAGCGCGCACGGGTACGGTAAAATAGCGCCCAAAATCAGGCCAAAGCAGGCTGGTAGCGTACCGCCGAGACGGACGCTGTGGCCACGAAATAATCCGGAGGTACAATGACTAAAACAACTTTCCTCAATTTTGAACAGCCAATCGCCGAGCTCGATTCCAAGATTGAAGAACTGCGCTTCGTGCAGGACGATTCCGCCGTCGACATCTCCGAAGAGATCGACCGCCTGGCCAAGAAGAGCCAGCAGCTGACCAAGGACATCTACGCCAAGCTCACGCCATGGCAGGTGTCGCAGATCGCCCGCCACCCGCAGCGTCCATACACCATGGACTACGTGAACGAGATCTTCACCGACTTCCACGAACTGCACGGCGACCGTACCTTTGCCGACGACCAGTCGATCATCGGCGGCCTCGCGCGCTTCAACGGCCAGGCCTGCATGGTCATCGGCCACCAGAAGGGCCGCGACACCAAAGAACGCGCCATGCGCAACTTCGGCATGCCGAAACCCGAAGGCTACCGCAAGGCCATGCGCCTGATGAAGGTTGCCGAGAAATTCGGCCTGCCGATCTTCACCTTCGTGGACACCCCGGGCGCCTTCCCGGGCATCGACGCCGAAGAGCGCGGCCAGTCCGAAGCGATCGGCCACAACCTCTACGTCATGGCCGAGCTGAAAGTGCCGCTGATCGCCACCATCATCGGTGAAGGCGGCTCGGGCGGCGCGCTGGCCATCGCCGTGGGCGACGCCGTGCTGATGCTGCAATACGCCACCTATTCGGTGATTTCGCCGGAAGGCTGCGCCTCGATCCTGTGGAAGACCTCGGAGCGCGCTTCCGACGCCGCCGACGCCCTGGGCCTGACCGCGCATCGCCTCAAGGCCATCGGCCTGATCGACAAGATCGTCAGCGAGCCGCTGGGCGGCGCGCATCGCGATCCGAAAGGCATGGCGCAGATGCTCAAGCGCGCACTGGCCGATACCCTGCGCCAGTTCAACGGCGTCAAGACCAAGGATCTGCTCGAAGCCCGTCACCAGAAACTGATGAGCTACGGCAAGTTCAAGGAAACGCTGCCGCGCGAAGAGTGAGCCATCCCAAAGCCGGAGCCGTACCGGCAGTCTTTGCGCAGGCCTTGAGCGGCCTGCGCGCCGCAACTCCCCCGACTTCCCTGGCGATTGCCTGCAGCGGCGGCCTCGATTCGATGGTCCTGCTGCGGCTCGCGCACGACTGGGCGTCGAGCCGGGGCATTGCGCTGCACGTCTTCCACGTCCACCACGGCCTGAGCCCGAATGCCGACGCCTGGCTGGCGCATTGCCGGCAAGCCTGCTCGGCGCTCGGCATCGCGTTCGATCATCGCCGCGTGGACGTCGTCAAGGGCAAGGATGGCACGGAAGCCGCCGCGCGCAAGCTCCGCTACCGCGCCCTGGGCGAGATGTGCCTGCAGCACGGCGTGCCGCTGCTGCTCACCGCCCACCACCTCGACGACCAGGCCGAAACCGTGCTGCTGCAACTGCTGCGCGGCTCGGGGCCGGCCGGCCTGTCCGGCATGGACGCCGCCAACGCGGCGCCCGAACTGCTGGGCGATCCTGCACTTGTCATGGCGCGCCCCTTGCTGTCCGTCTCGCGCGCCGGGCTCGAAGCCTATGCGCAGCTTGAAAATCTGGCGTGGGTGGAAGACGAATCCAATAGCGACCCGCGCTATGCGCGCAATGCGCTGCGCCACACGGTGATGCCCGCCCTGGCCGCGGCCTTCCCGGGCTTCCAGCAGCGCCTGGCGCGCGGCGCGGCGCACGTGCAATCGGCCCAGCGCATGCTGGACGAATTGGCCGCGCAAGATCTCGCCGCCTGCCTCGATGGCGACACCGTCGACCTGGCGCGGCTGCAATTGCTCAGCCGCGACCGCGTGGATAATCTGCTGCGCCACCTGTTCGGCAAGCAGGGCCTGGCCATGCCCTCGACTGCCTGGCTGGCCGAGATGGTGTCGCAATTGTTCTCGGCGCGCGAAGACGCCCAGCTCAAGGTGACGCACCCGGCCTGCCATATCCGCCGCCATCGCGGCAAGCTGCACATCACGCCGCGGCTGCCCGATCTGGCCGGCATGCGCGATCCGGACGATGAAGGCGTGATCGAAAAATTCGGCGAGAGCTTCCGTTGGAGCGGCGAAGCGTCGCTGGCCTTCCCAAGCTACGGCGGCGTGCTGCACTTCGACCCGTCGCCCGAAGGCTTCGATGCAGCCTGGCTGCGCGCGCAAACCCTCACCATCGATTTCCGCAAGGGCGGCGAGCGCCTCAAACTGGCCCCGAACCGCCCGACACGCGGCCTGAAGGCCCATTACCAGTCGCTCGGCGTGCCGGCCTGGGAGCGCGAACGCGCGCCCGTGGTGAGCGCCGGCCGCGCGCTGCTGTTCGCCGCCGGCATCGGCATGGACTGCCATCACCTGGCGACGGGGGAGGGCGAACGCATCGCCCTGCGCTGGTTGGCAGTCCAGGGATAGTTTCTGTACGAAAAACGTATTACTTTATTTTCTTTTCGTATAGCTTTTTCTATTCCCTGCCTTGTGATACTGCGCTGCAGCATGCTAGAGTGAGGGTCCCCTTTTGATCCTTCAACACGCTGGAACCCTCCTGATATGGCTTTAATTGTCCACAAATATGGCGGGACGTCGATGGGCTCGACGGACCGTATCAAGAATGTCGCCACGCGCGTGGCCAAGTGGCACGACGCGGGCCACCAGATCGTCGTGGTGCCGTCGGCAATGTCCGGCGAAACCAACCGCCTGATTGGACTGGCCAAGGAAATCATGGCGCAGCCGGACCCGCGCGAACTCGACATGATCGCCTCGACCGGCGAGCAGGTCTCGGTGGGCCTGCTGGCCATGGCGCTGCTGGCGATCGGAAAGGATGCCGTCTCCTACACCGGCTGGCAGGCGGGCATCCGCACCGACTCCTCGTTCACGAAGGCGCGCATCCAGTCGATCGACGACACCCGCGTGCGCGGCGACCTGAATGCCGGCAAGATCGTGATCATCACGGGTTTCCAGGGCATGGACGAAGACGGCAATATCTCGACCCTGGGCCGCGGCGGCTCGGACACTTCCGCGGTCGCGATTGCGGCAGCGCTGAAGGCCGACGAATGCCTGATCTACACTGACGTCGACGGCGTCTACACGACCGACCCGCGCGTGGTGGACGAGGCGCGCCGCCTGTCGAAGATCACCTTCGAAGAAATGCTCGAGCTGGCCTCGCTGGGTTCGAAAGTGCTGCAGACGCGCTCGGTCGAATTTGCCGGTAACTACCAGGTCCCGACGCGCGTGCTGTCGTCGCTGACCGATCCCCTGATGCCGCTGGACGAAGAAGCGAAGTCCGGCACCCTGATTTCGTTTGAGGAAGAAAGCAATATGGAACAAGCCGTCATCTCCGGTATCGCCTTTAACCGCGATGAAGCCAAGATCACCGTTCTGGGCGTGCCGGACAAACCAGGCGTCGCCTTCCACATCCTCGGCCCTATCGCCGAAGCCAATGTTGAAGTGGACATGATCATCCAGAACCAGTCGGTCGACGGCAAGACCGACTTCACCTTCACCGTGTCGCGGGGCGACTACGTGAAGGCAATGAGCGTCCTGGAAACCCAGCGCGAATCGCTGGGCGCGGCCAAGGTGCTGGGCGACGCCAAGGTGTCGAAGGTGTCGGCCGTGGGCGTGGGCATGCGCAGCCACGTCGGCGTCGCCTCGCAAATGTTCCGCACGCTGTCGGAAGAGGGCATCAACATCCTGATGATCTCGACCTCCGAGATCAAGATCTCGGTGCTGATCGACGAGAAGTACATGGAGCTGGCCGTACGCGCCCTGCACAAGGCATTCAACCTCGAACAGGCATAATTATTTTCAGAAATTTTGCCGTGCAATCTTGACCAAATGAGGTCCAGAACGTAAGATGCCTGCACTCAGCGCTGACTGCGAAGTTGGTCCTGACTGGAGACGTGGCCGAGTGGCCGAAGGCACATCCCTGCTAAGGATGCATACGGCTTATACCTGTATCGTGGGTTCGAATCCCACCGTCTCCGCCAAGTTTGAGAGAAAATGCCCCTTAATAGGGGCTTTTTTTCGTCTGTCTTTGTAGTACCCCCCCCCCAAAAAAAACCCATCAACGCTAAATTCCAGGGTCGGTACGCTTAGGAGCCGGTGGATGCAGCGGCAATATGATCATGTCTGGGTAATCTTGCTCATGGACTCGGGCGTTAACGTGGCACCTGCAAGGGGCGCGGCATCAGGATCTCCCCCAGACTGCTAACTTAGCTATTCCGCTAATTGACGAGAGGGTAATTGGCGGAATAGCTGGATTAGCATGATCGTGGGGTTCCCTATCTCACTCTATTTTTTCTCAAGGCGCTGCGCGAGTGCGTTGAGATCGTATCCGGCCTGCGACGCAGTCTCCAGCAGTTTGGTGGGGGATTCGTCGCCCGCGCGGGAAAGCACCCACATCGACGTGGACCGGCGTCCAGTGCGGCAATAGCCGAGTACCGGCTTTGGCAACTCGGCCATCAATTGCTTGAACGCTGCCGAATGGGCATCGGTGACATCATCCGGCGCGGCCGGCAGATACCGTGCTTCCATTCCGAAACGGGCAGCTTCCTGTTCGATCTCGCAGAACGCAGGCTGGTCCGGTCCTTCGCCGTCCGGCCGGTTGCAAATGATCGAACGAAAACCGTTCTTTGCCAAGGTGGGGATGTCCTCGAGTTGAACTTGTTGCGAGACCGCGAGGTCCGGGTTGAGCTGTTTGAATTTCATGGGATCTCCTGGATGGTTGAGTTTGCCGTCTGACCAAAGCGCGTTCGAGATTAAGGCCGACAGAAGGAGCGCTGCTGCCTGGCCATGCGGATGAGGGAACATTATCAGCTGTCAAGTGAGCAATTCACTTGCATCGATTCGGGCATGTCAAAGCATATGTCTGACCCCAACCCGGCACGCGCACACGATGTCTCGGGTCGCCGACATCGGCAACAATATACTTGAAAATAGTTTGATATGCGATATACTATAAAAATGTATTTTGAAGGGTGTACAGGATGTTAAAGATAGATGAAGAAGCGGGGCTGTGTCCTGCCGATGGCATCGATATCAAATCGATGCGCCGTGCTGCAGAGCAGGCTTGCGGCCTGTTGAAGGCGCTGGGAAACATCGACCGCCTGCTGCTGCTTTGCCAGATGACACAGGGGGAGTTCTGCGTCAGCGAGCTGGAAGCCTTGACCGACATTCGCCAGCCGACACTCTCGCAACAGCTTGGCGTGCTGCGCGACGAGCAGTTGGTCCATACCCGCCGCGAGGGCAAGCAGATCTATTACAGCATAGCGAGCAGGGAAGCGATGGCAGTGATGGAAGTTTTGTATGAGCTGTACTGTAAATCGACGAAGGAGAGTCAATCATGACCATCAACTGGAGCGAGTTCACGCCGTGGGCGTCGCTGTTCGGCGGCTTGCTGATCGGTCTCTCAGCCGCGCTGTTTGTACTGTTCAATGGCAGGATTGCCGGCATTAGCGGCGTGCTCGGTGGTTTACTGCGTCCGCTGCGCGGCGACATCGCTTGGCGTATCGCATTTCTGGCGGGACTGCTCGGTGCGCCTTTGGTATACGGGATGTTTGCCACCTTGCCGGAGGCTCGCATCGACGCCGGCACCGGGACACTGGTTGTCGCCGGATTGCTGGTTGGGCTGGGCACGCGCTATGGGGGCGGCTGCACCAGCGGCCACGGCGTATGCGGACTGTCGCGGCGTTCGCCGCGTTCCCTGGTTGCCACTGCAAGCTTCATGCTGGCCGGCTTCCTCACTGTGTATGTCGTACGCCACCTGGTGGCTTAAGGAGGGATTTCTCATGCAGATCGTAATGGCATTGATCGTCGGGCTGATCTTTGGTATCGGGCTGCTCGTATCGGGCATGGCCGATCCGGCGAAAGTCCTGAATTTTCTCGACCTGGCTGGTGACTGGGATCCTTCGCTGGCATTCGTCATGGGTGGCGCGATCGCAGTTGGCTTCATCGCGTTCCATTTTGCCGCCGAGCGCAAAAAGTCGCTGCTGGGAGATGCCATGCGCTTGCCGACCGCCACGCTGATCGACCGGCGGCTGGTGTTCGGCGGTTTGACATTCGGGGTAGGCTGGGGCTTGGCGGGATACTGCCCGGGTCCGGCGTTGGTGTCGCTGGTCGGCGGTGGTGAGAAGCCGCTCATTTTCACCGGCGCACTGCTGGCCGGTATGGCGATCTTCGAGCTGCTGGAGCGCCTGCCGGCTGCCCCAGGCAAGCAGCGTGCGTAAGCGCAGCACCAGGGTGAGGGCGACGTCATGCTGATCAGTCTGGGGCTGGGTCTAGTGGTCGGCGTGGTCCTCGCTCTTACCGGTGCCGGCGGCGGCATTCTCGCGGTGCCGCTCCTCGTCTTCGGCATGCAGATGGGGGTTGCCCAGGCCGGTCCAATCGGCTTGCTGGCGGTCGGCATGGCGGCGGCCCTCGGGGCCATCCTCGGCTTGAAGGCCGGGATCGTACGCTACCGGGCCGCGCTGCTGATTTCGGTGACAGGAATGCTGTTGTCGCCAGTCGGCTTATGGCTTGCGAATCGCATCGACAATCGCTGGCTGAGCGTACTGTTCGCACTCGTCCTCTTGTTTGTGGCTTTCAAAACATTTCGGCGTGCTACGGCTAAAGAGGCTGTCCGTCAGGACGCTATCGACATCGAGCAGCCGTGCATGCGCGACGGCGGCACGGGCCGCTTTGTCTGGACGGCGCGCTGCGCGCGTTCGCTCGCGCTGTCAGGCACGGTTGCCGGCTTGCTCTCCGGCCTGCTTGGTGTTGGCGGCGGCTTCGTGATGGTGCCGGCGCTGCAGCGTTATACCAACCTGGATATGCAGTCGACCGTGGCGACCTCGCTTGCGGTGATCGCACTGGTATCGGTGACGGGAGTTGCCTCGAGCGCGATCGCCGGCTCGATGAGCTGGCCGGTGGCACTGCCGTTCGCCGCAGGGGCACTAGCCGGCATGCTGGGCGGTCGCATCGTATCGGACCGCTTGGCCGGGCCCCAGTTGCAGATCGGCTTCGCCGCCGTGTCGGCGCTCGTCGCCGTGGGCATGATCGCCAAGGTGCTGTACCGATAACCCGAGCCGCCATGCGGCACCCATCCTATTTCAAGGAGAACCTCCATGAATCTCAAACCGATTCAGTTGTTTGACACCGAGTCTTCGACTTTTACCTATATTCTTGCAACCCAGGCCGGCGGCGAGGCAGTGCTGATCGATCCTGTCGACGAGCATTGGGAACGCGACCTGGAGCACCTGCGGCGCCTCGACCTGAAGCTGGCTTACGTCCTTGAGACGCATGCCCATGCGGACCACGTCACGTCCGCCGGCAAGCTGCGCGAGCTAACCGGCGCCAAGGCTGCGGTCCCAAGCGGCTGCGGCATACCTCCTGCCGACGTCCAGCTGAACGACGGGGATGTGATCCGCTTCGGCGGAGAAGAGATTCTCGTATTGCATACTCCTGGCCATACCGCAGGGAGCATGAGCTATGTGTGGCGCAATAACGTGTTCACCGGCGACACCCTCCTGATCAACGGTTGCGGCCGTACCGATTTCCAGAGCGGCAGCGCCGATGCCTTGTTCGACAGCGTGACGAAGAAGCTGTTTTCGCTTCCGGACGACATGTTGATGTGGCCGGGGCACGACTACAAGGGGCAGGTGGTATCGACGATCGGTTGGGAGAAGCAGCACAATGCGCGCCTAGCCAAGCGCAGCCGCGACGAGTTCGTCCAGTTGATGGCCGAGCTGGATCTGCCCAAACCGAAACGGATCGATGTCGCCGTACCGGCGAACCAGAACCTGGGTTTGCCGCACAGCGCCTGACACATGGACAAGGATTGCGATGGCGGAAGATACAGCGGCAAAGGCGGCAAGCTTGTGGGACCAGCGATACGGCTCATCCGAATTTCTCTTCGGGACGGCGCCCAACGACTACCTGGCTAGCCAAGGGCACCTGCTCCGGCCGGGGATGCGGGCGTTAGCGGTCGCGGACGGCGAGGGCCGGAACAGTGTCTGGCTCGCACGCCAGGGCCTGAGCGTGGACGCGTTCGATGTCTCGTCGGTGGCCGTCGGCAAGGCCAGGCAGCTCGCCGGCGATGCACAGGTGGCGGTTGACTTCCACATCGCCGATTGTGATGTTTGGAGCTGGGAGCCGGCATCTTACGACGTGGTCGCGGCGATCTTCGTTCAGTTTGCCGACCCGCCCATGCGGGCCCGCCTGTTCGCAAACATCATCAGGACGCTGAAGCCGGGTGGCATCCTGATTTTGCAGGGATATACGCCCAGGCAACTCGACTACAAGACAGGCGGTCCTGGGATGTTGGAGAATCTTTATACCGAGGAAATACTACGTGCGGAACTTGGCTCACTGGACATCGTCGAGCTCCTGAATTACGAGGCAAACCTGGCCGAAGGAACGCAACACGCAGGGCGTTCAGCACTCATCGGCCTGGTCGGCAGAAAAGCCGTGTAGTCGCGACGTGGGCGGCCTGCCGGTCTGCGCCAACAACGCACATTTATAAAAACGATTGATGGAGACAAGCATGGAAGCATCCCAACCGAATCCGGGCGCCGTTTACAAGGAGGCACCCGGCTATTTTCGGCGTCTAACGGGCGTTGATTGGATGTTCGGCGCCGGCCTGTTGGCCGCCGCGCTGTTCGCGCTCAACCGTTATGCCGCTTTCATGGATGGCTACGAGCGCGCGATCCTGTTGCTAACCGCGCCGACGCTGGCCGCGCTCGGCTGGCACTGGAAGCCGGTGCGCTGGCTGTTCCCGCTGTCCGCGCTGTTGTCCTTGTGGGCCGTGTCGCTCTATGACGGTTCGCTGGCAACGGCGGAACAAAATTTCTTCCTGAAATACATGCTGTCGAGCCAGTCGGCCATCCTCTGGATGAGCGTGCTGTTCGTGTTCTCGACCGTGTTCTACTGGATCGGGATGCTGGCGCGCTCGCATGCCAGCAGTGCGCTCGGCTCGCGGCTATGCTGGGCCGCAGTGGTCCTGGGTTTCACCGGTATGGCGGTGCGCTGGTTCGAGTCCTACCTGATGGGGGCAGATATCGGCCACATTCCGGTGTCGAACCTGTATGAGGTCTTCATCCTGTTCGCGCTGATCACCGCGCTGTTCCACCTGTATTACGAAGAGCGCTACGCCACCCTCCAGTTGGGCGCCTTCGTCCTGCTGATCATCGCCGCCGCGGTCGTCTTCCTCCTCTGGTACACGGTGTCGCGCGACGCCGCCCAGATCCAGCCGCTGGTGCCGGCGTTGCAGAGCTGGTGGATGAAGATTCACGTACCGGCCAACTTCATCGGCTACGGCACTTTTGCGCTGGCCGCGATGGTCGGTTGTGCTTACCTGCTGAAATCGCACGGCATCCTGGCCGACCGCCTGCCTTCGCTAGAAGTGCTGGACGACGTGATGTACAAGTCGATCTCGGTTGGCTTTGCGTTCTTCACGGTCGCCACCATCCTCGGCGCCCTGTGGGCGGCCGAAGCCTGGGGCGGCTACTGGTCTTGGGATCCGAAGGAAACCTGGGCCTTGATCGTCTGGCTCAACTACGCAACCTGGCTGCACCTCCGCCTGATGAACGGATTGCGCGGCCGCGTCGCAGCATGGTGGGCTGTGGTGGGCCTGCTGGTGACGACCTTTGCCTTCATTGGGGTGAACATGTTCCTGTCAGGCTTGCACTCGTATGGAGAACTGTGACGAACGGTAGCGGTTTTCCTCTGCAATAGTCGCGTTCAGAGAGGGGCGCGCAAGGTTTACTTGCTCAGGAATTGGCAGACGCATATGCTGCTGGCACAATTCCAATAGAAACAGTCCCATGCGTTCCTCGATTCGCCATATTACTGCCGTCATTTCCCTTGCAGCTGCGATTTCGGGCTGCAATACCCTAAGCGTCCTCGCACGCACCGAACCGGGCGCCGCACGCGAAGCTGGCACGGTATTCGGCAAGTGGGTCGACGCCGGCGGCGACGCGGCAGTGGCAACCACCTGGTCACGCAAGGTCGCGCCAGGCGTATCGATCCAGGAGATCGAAGAAGCCTTCACGAGCGTTGCTGCAGAAGACAACCTCCGACCGGTTGGCGAGTTGTTTCTCTCTAACGAACTGGCACAGCGCACCGGACGGGCGCAAAAATACCTCAAAATTTACTCGTATTGCGATCCCGATACCGCACGGGCGATCGTCGATTTTAGTCCGGCGATGGCGGCGTTCCTGCCGTGCCGGATTGCCGTTGTGGAGCAGGAGGACGGCCTCTGGGTCTACACGATGGACATGGACATCCTGATCAAGCTGGGGCAACCGATGCCCCCCGAACTGCGTGCGAGAGTGACACGGGTGCGTGCGACCATGCTGAAAATGCTTGATCACGCGGCGCGTGGTGAGTTCTGAGCCTTGCTCGTCTGTCGGTAGGGCAGACCTGGGCATGACGCTCTTTGCCGCTTTGCAGCATCGAAATATCTTGCACCATATCTATCTTAATGGTTATATGCTTATAAATACATAAGCTCATAAATGAATTGCACAGACTGGCATGGATGTTGATCTCGACAAGGAGGAGATGGCAGAGGTATTCGAACAAGTCTCGAATTACTTCAGCTTGCTCTCTGAACCAACACGTTTGAAGATCCTACATGCCCTGTGCAATGGCGAGCAGTCCGTTGGTGCGATCGTGAAGCAGCTCGGGGCCAACCAGGCCAACGTCTCGCGTCAACTGAACATGCTGTATCGAGCCCGTATTCTTGGACGCCGCAGGGACGGCGCGCAGGTGTACTACCGCATCGAAGACCAGAACACGATCGCCTTGTGCCGCACTGTCTGTAGCCACATGGCGGAGAAGGTGAAGAAAAGCCGCCAGATAGATCAGGCAACGATCGAAAATTTCATGACGGGTAGCTAAGAAGCCGCATAGTAATAGAGCGGCAGCTGTTTAGTTTGAATATGCTTCTATGCGCATATAGGCATATGCTCATACCGATATTTTATTGTTTCTCGCAAGGATGGAGTAGATGGGCAACCCGATACGCAAATTCGGCCGTGTAATGAAGGCGCCAGAGAATTTTGTAGAACGTACTCTGATCAATGAAATCAACGAGCACGGCCTGAACGAAGAGCGGCGTGGCTTCCTGCGCCGCAGCTTTCTCGCAGCCAGCGCTGCAATGGCAAGCGGTGGAGTCCTCGCCCAGGCGGGCGAGGGCGATCCGAATATCCTGACTTTGCCCGAGCATGCGCTCACGCTTGGCAAGCCGGTCGCCTCGGCGCCCTACGGCATGCCGTCCCAGTTCGAGGCAAACCTGCAGCGCCGGGAGTCTCCCGGGTTGACCCGCGTGTCGGCGGCTTCCGTGGCCTTTACTCCCTTGCAGGGCCTGTTTGGCATCATCACGCCCTCCGGCCTGCACTTCGAGCGCCACCACCAAGGATGGCACGACATCGACCCGAGCAAGCATCGCTTCATGATCAACGGCCTAGTCCGGCAGGCGAAGGTTTATACGATGGATGACCTGATGCGCATGCCCTCGGTGTCGCGCATGCATTTCATCGAGTGCGGGGCAAATACTGCCATGGAGTGGGGCAACGTGGCTGTCCCGTCAGTGCAGTATTCGCACGGCATGCTCAGCTGCAGCGAGTTTACCGGTGTGCCACTTTCGGTGCTGCTGGAAGACTGTGGCTACGACAAGCGCAAGGCCAAAGTCGTGCTGGCCGAAGGCGCGGACGGTTCATCGATGACCCGCACTATCCCGATCGACAGGGCGCTGGACGACGTGATCGTCGCCTGGGCCATGAATGGCGAAATGCTGCGTCCGGAAAATGGCTATCCGCTGCGCCTCGTCGTGCCGGGCATTCAGGGTGTCTCGTGGGTGAAGTGGCTGCGCCGTATAGAAGTCGGCGACCAGCCATACGCAACGAAGGACGAGGCAATCCATTACATGGACGCCATGCCTGACGGCAGCTATCGCCAGTACACCTCGATCCAGGAATGCAAATCGGTGATTACCACGCCGTCGGCCGGCCAGCGGCTGCTCGATACGGGCTTCTACAACATCACCGGCCTGGCCTGGTCCGGACGCGGCAAGGTCAAGCGGGTCGACGTCTCGGTCGACGGCGGACGCAACTGGCGCACCGCACGGCTCGAGACGCCGGTGCTGAGCAAATGCCTGACCCGCTTTAACATCGACTGGGAGTGGAACGGCGCACCGGCCATTCTGCAATCGCGCGCGATCGACGATTCCGGCTACGTTCAGCCAAAGATCAACGAGCTGCGCGCGGTGCGCGGCACGCGCTCGATCTATCACAACAATGCGATCCAGTCCTGGCAAGTGGCGCAATCGGGGGAGGTGTCGAATGTCCAGGTCTATTAAGCTTGCGGCGGGTGCGCTGCTGGCGGCTGCCGCCGCGGCCGCGCTCGCCGGTCCCCAGGCCTTGCCAGGACGTCCTGCCACCCCGAAGGAAGTGGCCGCATGGGATATCGACGTGCGGCCCGATTTCAAGGGCTTGCCGAAAGGTTCTGGGACCGTGGCGGCCGGCCAGGTCGTATGGGAAGGCAAGTGTGCCTCCTGCCATGGCACCTTCGGCGAGTCCAATGAGGTATTCACGCCGCTGGTTGGCGGCACGACGGCGGAAGACGTCAAGACCGGCCGCGTGGCCGCGCTCGCCAACGGTCGCCAGCCGCAGAAGACCACCCTGATGAAAGTGGCGACCGTCTCCACGCTCTGGGACTACATCAACCGCGCCATGCCCTGGACCGCGCCGAAGTCGCTCACCACCGACGAGGTGTACGCGGTGACCGCCTACCTGCTGAACATGGGCGAGATCATTCCGGAGGACTTCGTGCTCTCCGATAAAACGATGGCGCAGGCACAGGCGCGCATGCCAAACCGCAATGGCATGGTGACCAAGCATGGGATGTGGGACGTCAAAGGCAAGCCCGACGTGCGTAGCGTGGCCTGCATGAAGGACTGCCCGGTAGATCCGGCGCCCCGTTCGACGCTGCCCGAGGCGGCGCGCAATGCCCATGGCAACCTGGCTTTGCAGACCCGCGGTTTCGGCGCCCCCCGCGGTGTCGATACCACCCGTCCCGCACCGGCCAGCCGCGCTGCCGCCGCCACCGACGCGGCGACCGCGGCACCGGCAGCGCCGGTCAAGGCGGCCGGCGCCACCGTGCCGACGGCCCTGCTGCAAGCGAACGCCTGCCTGGCTTGCCATGGCATCGACAACAAGGTCATTGGACCGAGCTTTGCCGCGGTGCGCGCCAAGTACAAGGACGATGTCGGTGCGCCTGAACGGCTGGCCGACAGGATCAGGCAGGGCAGCAGCGGCGCCTGGGGTGCGGTCCCGATGCCTCCTCAGGCCCATGTGAAGGAGGAGGATCTGAAGGTGCTGGTGGGCTGGATTTTGGCCCCGCAATGAAGCAGTTCGGCAACAAGCCGAACCGGTAACACTACTAAAATGGAGATGCAGCAATATGAAACATGTCGTAACCGGACTCATCCTGTCGATCGCCTGCGCAGGGGCGATGGCCGCCGACCACCAGGTCAAGATGCTCAACACCGGCAAGGACGGCACCATGGTTTTCGAGCCGGGGTTCCTGAAGGTCGCCAAGGGCGATACGGTCAAGTTTATCAAGGTCGATGTATCGCACAACAGCGCCTCGGTCGTGACCCCGGCCGGCGCCACCGCGTGGAAAGGCAAGCCGGACGAGGAAATCTCGGTCAAGCTCGACCAGGAGGGTGTCTACGTCTACGTGTGCGAGCCGCACAAGATGATGGCCATGGCCGGGGTGATCCAGGTCGGCAAGCCGGTCAACCTGGCTGAGGCGAAAAAGGGCGCGGAGAGCCTGTCGAAATCCTTTGTCATGAGCAAGGATCGTCTCGACAAATACCTGGCGCAGGTGAAGTAAGCATGCATGCCGCTCCGGCGGCGCAGCGTTTTCAACAAGTGGAGGATGGTATGAATCAACAGCGACGCAATGTCATGCGCATCAGCGCGATCCTGGGGGCGGCCTTTGCCGCAGGCGTGCTGAAACCGGCAGACGTGTTCGCGGCCGAATGGAGCCAGAAAGTGTTCGACGCCAAGAGCGTCGAGGCGGCGCTCAAGGAACTGGGCGGGGACAAGTTCATGGTCAGCTCCGACGTGTCGATCACTGGACCGGACATTGCCGAGAACGGCGCCGTGGTGCCGGTATCGATCGCCAGCAAGGTGCCGAAGACTGATTTCATGGCGGTCCTGGTGGAAAAGAACCCGAGCGCCATGTCGGCCAGCTTCAACATCCCGGCCGGCACCGAGGCGGCCGTGACCACGCGCGTCAAGATGGGGGCGACCTCGAACGTTCATGCGCTGGTGCGCGCCGACGGCAAGTGGCTAGTGGCCAGCAAGGAAATCAAGGTCACGCTCGGCGGCTGCGGCGGCTGATCAATCAAGCTCATTGAAAGGAAACAACATGGCAGACCCAATGCGTATCCGCGCCAGCCTCGCCGGCGACACGGTCGAAGTGAAGGTCTTGATGCGGCATGACATGGAGACCGGACAGCGTAAGGATGCGTCCGGTAAAGTGATCCCAGCCCATTACATCAAGACGCTCGTGGCAAAGGTGAAGGACAAGGTCGTGCTGGACGCGAACTTCGGTCCCTCGGTATCGAAGGATCCGTTCCTGGCGTTCAAGTTCAAGGGCGCCGCCAAGGGCGACAAGGTCAGCGTGACCTGGGTCGACAGCGCGGGCGACACCCGTACCGACGAAGGCACCATCAGCTGACGCACGAGGCGCCCCGGGCCGGGGTGCAGGCATGCGCGGCGCCAGACCGCGCAGACATATCAAAAGGAGACAGCCATGACCAGGAAGCGTTCCGGTTTCGTCGCAGCGTCGCTGCTGGCGCTATGCGCCACGGCGCTGGCCCAATCGTCGGCGACCGACGAGATCGCCAAATACCGCCAGATGCTGGCAGACGGCAATCCCGCCGAGTTGTGGGAGATGCGCGGCGAAGAATTGTGGAAGAAGAGAGCGGGGCCCAAGAATGCATCGCTGGAGCAATGCGACTTCGGCAAGGGGCCAGGCGTGCTCAAGGGGGCCTACGCCGAGCTTCCGCGCTACTTCAAGGACGTCGACAAGGTCATGGATCTCGAACAGCGCCTGCTGTATTGCCGGATGACCCTGCAGGGGCTCAGCAGGGACGAGGCGACCAGGATCCCCTTTGGCTCGACCGGCAAGCAGTCGGACATCGAAGCGCTGGTCGCCTACATCACGGCCGAGTCGCGGGGCGCCACGATGGCCGTGTCGACCCGGCATCCGAAGGAAACGCAGGCTTACGAGACGGGCAAGCAGCTGTTCTTCTACCGTGGCGGCGCGCACGATTTCGCCTGCGCCACTTGCCACTCCACCTCGGGTCAGCGCATCCGCCTGCAGGAACTTCCGAACATTCTGGAGAAGGCGAATGCACAGGCGGCCTACACTACCTGGCCCGCCTACCGCGTTTCCCAGGGAGAGGTTCGCACCATGCAGCACCGCCTGAACGACTGCTTCCGCCAACAGCGCTTCCCCGAGCCGATGTACGCATCCGAGGCGATCACCGCGATCACGATGTTCCTTGCGAAAAACGCAAACGGCGGCGTGTACGCCGGCCCCGCACTGAAACGATAGGAGACCAGCATGAGACCACTGAAGATAACGCTGATCGCCGTGCTGGGCGCCGCCGCCGCCGGCTGCGCAACCGTTGCAGTTGAACCCGACTACCGGCAGGCCGCGCTCGACTTGCTGAAGCAGGACTTCCGCTCGAAGGGGCCGGCCACGCTGGAGCGCGTAACCACCCAGGACGAGGCCCAGCAGCTGTGCAGCCAATATCCGCAGGAGCGCCCGGCCGAGGTCGCGGCCCGGATTGAAGCCACGCAGATGAAGAACATCCGCCAACCCGCCGACGGCAAGTATCTCGGCGACTGGAAGGAGGGCGAGAAGATCGCCCAGAACGGACGCGGCATGCAGTCGTCCGACATGGTTGGCGGCATCAACGGCGGCAACTGCTATGCCTGCCACCAGATCTCGAAGAAGGAGATTTCGTTCGGTAACATCGGGCCGAGCCTGTACAACTATGGCAAGATCCGCGGCGCCAGCGACGAGATGCTCAAGTACACCTGGGGAAAGATCTATAACGCCCAGGCGTATACCGCCTGCTCTAACATGCCGCGTTTCGGGCACAGCGGCATCCTGACCGAGGCCCAGATCAAGGATGTGATGGCGCTGCTGCTCGATCCAGCCTCGCCCGTCAATCAGTGAAGCACGGCGGCGGGACGCTGGACGTCCGCCGCATAACAGCATCGAGGACATAGCATGGGTATGAATCGGCGCGAATTCGCGCAACTGCTCGGGATGGCCGCCGCCGGCGGCATGCTGCTCGGCTCCCGCGGCGCCATGGCGGCGCCGTCGCCAGGCGCTCTTTACGACCTGCCGCGCTTCGGCAACGTGCACTTCCTGCATTTCACCGACTGCCACGCGCAGTTGTTGCCAGTTCACTTTCGCGAGCCGAGCGTCAACATCGGTCTCGGACCGGCCGCGGGGCGCATGCCGCACCTGGTCGGCGAAGCCCTGCTCAAGGCAAACGGCATCGCGCCGCACACGCCGCAGGCCCACGCCTTCACGGCGCTGGACTTCGAGAAGGCCGCGCGCACCTACGGCAAGGTCGGCGGCTTCGCCCACCTGGCCACGCTGGTCAAGAAGATGAAAGCGGAACGCCCGGGCGCGCTGCTGCTCGATGGCGGCGATACCTGGCAGGGGTCTGCCACCGCCCTCTGGACCAAGGGGCAGGACATGGTCGACGCCGGGCTGCTGCTGGGCGTCGACGTCATGACGGCGCACTGGGAAATGACGCTGGGCGACAAGCGCGTGCAGGAAATTGTCGGCAAGGACTTCAAGGGCAAGGTCGATTTCGTGGCCCAGAACGTCAAGACCAACGACTTCGGCGACCCGGTGTTCCCGCCCTACGTGATCAAGGAAATGAACGGCGTGCCGGTGGCCATCATCGGCCAGGCCTTCCCCTACACCCCGATTGCCAATCCGCGCCACATGGTTCCCGACTGGAGCTTCGGCATCCAGGAAGAGAACATGCAGGCGATGGTGGACGAGGCCCGTGCCAAGGGGGCCAAAGCGGTGGTCGTGCTGTCCCACAACGGCATGGACGTCGACGTGAAGATGGCCTCGCGCGTGCGCGGTATCGACGCCATCATGGGCGGGCACACGCACGACGGTGTCCCGACACCGCTTATCGTGAGCAACGGCGGCGGCAAGACCCTGGTCACCAACGCCGGCAGCAACGGCAAGTTCCTAGGCGTGCTCGACTTCGACGTGCGCGGCGGCAAGGTGCAGGCTTTCCAGTATCGCCTGCTGCCAGTGTTTTCCAATTTCCTTCCGGCCGACCGCGAGATGGCGGCCCTGGTGGCGAAGATCCGCAAACCTTATGAGGCGCGCCTGAACGAAAAACTGGCGGTCACCGAAGGCACGCTCTACCGGCGTGGCAACTTCAACGGCACCTTCGACCAGCTTATCGTCGACGCGCTGATGGCGGTCAAGGGCGCCGACCTGGCCTTCTCGCCAGGCTTCCGCTGGGGCACCACGCTGCTGCCGGACAGCCCGATCCTGATGGAGCACCTCATGGACCAGACCGCCACTACGTACTCGCATTCGACACTGACCCCGATGACGGGCGCGACCATCAAGACCGTGCTGGAAGACGTGGCGGACAACCTGTTCAACCCCGATCCCTACTACCAGCAGGGCGGCGACATGGTGCGTGTCGGTGGCATGACATACGCAATCGATCCTGCTGCGCCGATGGGCTCGCGCATCAGCGACATGCGCCTGAACGGCAAGTTGCTCGAAGCGGGGAAGAGCTACAAGGTCGCTGGCTGGGCGCCGGTGGCGGAAGGCGCTACCGGCGAACCGGTATGGGACGTCGTGGCGCAATGGCTGCGTTCGGAGAAAGTGGTCAAACCGCGCAAGCTGAACACGCCGCGGCTGATTGGCGTGCAGGGCAATCCGGGGCTCATGGCATGAGGAGGGGAGATCGATGATCATTGGGAAAGCTAGGGCACTGGCGGCCGCGCTCGCGTTATTGGCCTGCACCCATGCGTGGGCGGTCGAAGCCAGTGCCGTGCCCAGGAACAAGCAGACAACCGCCGGGCGCTACCTCGATGCGCGCGAAGCCTATGCAATGAAGCGCGAGCTGGGCGCGCGCGCCTATTTCGTCGACGTGCGGACCCGCTACGAAGTCGCCTACGTCGGCCTGCCGACCGTGGTGGACGCCAACATTCCCTACGTCGAACACCCGGAGGATGCCCCGTGGGACGACAAGGCGGGCCGGTTCCGACTCGATGTCAACAGCGACTTCGGTCCGGAACTGGCGCGCCGGATGCAGGCTGCCGGACTCGGCAAGGATGCGCCCGTGCTCGTGATCTGCCGCTCGGGCGATCGCAGCGCGCGCGCGGCAAACCTGCTGAGCGAACTGGGCTACACATCGGTGTACACCGTGGTGGACGGCTTCGAAGGCGATGCGGTGGCCTCGGGCGAGAAGCAGGGCCAGCGCATCCTGAATGGCTGGAAGAATGCCGGTCTGCCATGGTCCTACGATTTGGGCAAGGCGCGTGCCTACTTCCCGGTCTATTGAACGGGCCGGGACCGTGTTGCGCGCCATCGTGCACATGGCGCTGCTTGCGGCCTGCGCGGCCAGTGGCGGCGCGGCTGCGCAGCACACGAGCCTGCCCGCCGCGAACGATCTCGCTGCGGACAGCCACGATGCTGCCCGGCGCCGCGTACCGGTCGTGATCCTGTTCTCGCTGCCCGATTGCAGTTACTGCGAAACGGTGCGGCGCAACTACCTTCTGCCCTTGTCGCGGGAAGGTGCGCCGCAAGGGCGTCCGATCGTACGTGAAGCCGGCCTGGCGTCGGCCACGCCATTGCGCGGCTTCGACAAGCGGGCCAGCAACGGCAGGGCACTGGCGGCGCGCTACGGTATCCGGGTGGCGCCCAGCGTGGCGGTTCTCGACGGCCACGGCAAACTGCTGGTGCCGGTGATCGAGGGGGGAGACGTCGCCGGCATGTACGGCGCCTATCTCGACGAAGCACTGGCCGGCGCGCGCCGCGCGCTGGCGGCATCCTATGACAGGAGAACCGATTGAAGCTACCCATCCTTGCCGGCGCCCTGCTGCTGGCGCTGCACGCCGGCCCGGCCGCGGCGCAGGCGCCCGCCACCTACACCGTCACCTTGATGACGCCGGAGCTGGCCCTGCGGGCCGCCCAGGCTGCGCTGGCTGCATGCCGGCAGGCCGGCTACCAGGTAGCGGTGGCGGTGACGGACCGCGCCGGCCAGGTTCAGGTGCTGCTGCGTGATCGCCTGGCGGGCAGCCACACCGTGGAAACCGCCGCCGACAAGGCCTGGACGGCGGCCAGTTTCAGGATGGCGACCACCGCGCTGGCGCTGGCCACGAAAGAGGGCGCCGAAGCGAACGGAATCCGGCACATCCGCCGGGTAGTGGCCGTGGGCGGCGGCATCCCCATCGAGGCGAACGGCGCATTGCTAGGGGCGATCGGCATCTCTGGCGCTCCTGGCGGCGCCGCCGACGACGCCTGCGCACGCGCCGGCATCGCGGCAGTGGCCGAGGACCTGAACTTCTGAACCCGTTTCATACTATGCGCCACCGCGCGCAACAGGATTCGAGCATGCAAATCATTCGAACAACCCGGGCATTCCTGGTCAGCGCATGGCGCCTGCTGCTGGCGCTGTCTGCCGTATCGTGGCTGGCGGCCGGTGCTGCCGCGGCCCAGCTTCCGGTACTCAAACCCATCAAGGTCAGCGCGCACGCCTACATGTTCCGGGGAGACTCGGGCATGGCCGACAATGCCAACGCAGGCTTCATGTCGAATGCCGGCTTCGTCGTCACCAAAGAGGGCGTGGTCGTGTTCGACGCGCTCGGCACGCCGGCGCTGGGCGAGGCGATGGTGCGGGCCATCCGCAGCGTGACGAAGCAACCGATCCGCCGCGTCATCGTCAGCCACTACCACGCCGATCACTTCTACGGCCTGCAGGCGTTCAAGGCCGTGGGCGCCGAAATCTGGGCGCATGAGCAGGGCCGGGGCTACTTGGCGTCGGACACCGCCGCCCTGCGCCTGGCGCAGCGCAAGGAATCGCTCAAGCCCTGGGTCGACGGCCGCACCCGCCTGCTGCCGGCGGACCGCTGGCTCGCTTTCCCGGGAGGGAAGCCGATCCCGTTCGAGATGGGCGGATTGCATTTCCAGGTCATCGACACCAGTGGCGCCCATGCGCCGGACGACATCATGCTGCTCGTTGAGGAAGACCGGCTGCTGTTCGCCGGCGACCTGTTCTTCACCGGCCGGCTGCCCTTCGTGGGCGATGCCGACAGCCGGGTATGGCTGGCCGCGCTCGAGCGCATGATGGCGCTCGCCCCGGCTGTCGTGGTGCCCGGTCATGGTGAAGCATCGCGCGAACCGGGCAAGGACCTCGAGCTGACCCGCTCCTACCTGGTCTTCCTGCGCAAGGTTATGGGCGTGGCGGTCGCGGAGCTGGCGACCTTCGACGAAGCCTATGCCAAGGTGGACTGGAGTGCGTACGCGGGTTATCCTGCCTTTGCGCAAGCCAACCGCATCAATGCCTACGGGACCTTCCTGCTCATGGAGCGGGAGAGCCTGCAGCAGAAGTAGGGCCGCTTACCATCCAAAGGAGACCATATGAAACTGTTTCGTGTTATTGCTGCCGTGCTGTTCCTGAGTGTCGCCGTGAGCGCCGCCGCCGCCGGACGGGCGGAAAAGGTCGTGTACCACATCAGCGACTCGAGCAATGCCATGCAGGCGCTCGGGAATATCCGCAACCACCTGAACGCCAGTCCGAACGCCAGCATCGTCGTGGTCACCCACGGCGCCGGGATCGATTTCCTGCTCGAGGATGCCCAGGACAAGAACGGCAATCCCTACGACGCCGTGGTCCAGGAACTCTCGAGCCGCAAGGTGCAGTTCCGGGTGTGCAATAACACCCTGCAGGGGCGCAAGATCGATCGCAAGCGGGTGCTGCCGGAAGCGACCGTGGTGCCGTCCGGTGTTGCGGAAGTGGCGCGCCTGCAGTTCCAGGAGGGGTACGCCTATATCAAGCCCTGAGTCATGGCAAGCATCCCGGGTGTGGTAACCCTGCCTTAATCGGAGGCGTTTACGCTGGGACAGCGCCCTGGCGCAGGTGGTCCTGGACCGTTGCGCCGGAGGCAATCCCACACAAGGAGCTTCCATGAAATTGAATAAAGCAGCAATGTTGGCCCTGGCCGGTCTGGTCGTCGGCCTGGCAGCGCAGGCGAAGGCCTCGGACCGTACAGGCGAGGTAACCCTGATTCACATGGGCGACCTGCATGGCCACCTCGTGCCGCATGCAAGCGTGCGCAGCGACGCGGCGGGCAAGACGGAAGGTGGCGTTGCGCGCATCTACACGCTGGTCGAACAGATCCGCCGCGCCCATCCCGGAAAGACCTTGCTGGTGAATACGGGCGACACCTTGCACGGCGGCGCCGAGGCATTGTTCACCAAGGGGGAAGCGATGATTGAAGTGCTCAACGCCTTCCGTTTCGACGCCTATGCGCCCGGTAACTGGGACTACGTGTACGGGGCGGACAAGTTCCTGTCGTACTTTACCGGCCCTGAGCCGAAAGCGCGCTGGAATCCGGTGATTGCGAACCTGTACTACGATAACTATCCCGGACTAGAAGCAAAAAACGGGCAGACCGTGGCACCTCCCTACCTCATCAAGCAGGTCGGTAGCTTACGAGTCGGCATCATCGGGTTCACGTCGGACCGCGGTCCGCAGGCGGGCGACCAGAAGGTCACGGCAGGCCTGCGTTTCACTGACGGCGAGGAAGAGTATGCGAAGTATGTGAAGCAAGTGCGTGCGCAGGATGTCGACCTGGTTGTGGTGATATCGGAGCTGGGCTTGCACGGCAACCTGACGCTGGCCGATGCCATTCCCGGCGTGGACGTGATCCTGTCGTCGGACAAGCATGAAATCACGCCCAGGCCTGTGGTTTCGCGCAATGGCACCCTGATCGTGGAGCAGGGCATGGACGGCCAGGTAGTGGGTGAACTGCAGGTGCGCGTGGACAAGGGCGTTGTTGCCGACAAGCGCTACGTGTCGCACAGGATCACCGAACAGCTGGCCGAGGACAAGCGCATCGCCGCCCTGGTCGCGAAGGTGCGCGCGCCGCTGGTCAGTGGTCCGGCGTTCAGGCCGGGCGCCATTGCCAACCCATTCAGCGGCGCAGTGCTGCGCTACCCGATCGATACCGTGGTCGGACAGACGGAAGTGCCGCTGTACCGCAGCAACTTCAGCAACGAGCGCATGCCTGCCGTGATCGAGGGTTCCTCGCACGACTTCCTGACCGATGCCTTCCGCCGGCAGAGCGGGGCGCAGCTTGGCATGATTACCGGCTTTCGCTATGGCACGGCGGTGGCCCCCGGCCCGATCAGGCTGGAGGATCTGTACCACTTCCTGCCGGTGGGAGCGCAGATCGCGCGCGGCGAGCTGACCGGCATGCAGATCAAGAAGGCGCTCGAGGGCAATCCGCAGAACACGCAGGCGCGGACCGGCGAATGGATCAATGGCTGGACCGCGGGCATCAGCGGACTAACGGCGGACTTCGACCCGGAGGCGCGGCAGGGTTCGCGGGTGATCAAGCTGCGCATCGATGGCGAACCGCTGCGCATGGATGCGACCTATACCGTGGCCGGGCTCTGGTACAAGGAGATTCCTGCCCTTATCAACAGGCTGCCGGCCAAGGGCGTGGTGGTGATCAAGGATGAAAAGGGCGCACCGCTCGACGGCACCGACATCGTGAAGATGTATCTCGACTCCTTGCCGGGCAAGCGCGTGACGAAAGACGGGCTGCAGCTGGACCGCATCCGTTTGCTCAAGCCGCTGCCGGCCGCACACCACGGTATCGTCGAGATACAGCCGCTGGGCGCCGTCTCACGATAAGCACCAAGGAGTGCCAAGGAAAATCCGTCCGGCACGGCCGATGCCGCGTCGCGCACGTTAACGCGCAGTTAATCCCGGCCCGAGACACTGGGATACGAACCCGCGGTGCTGACAATGACTCCTGCATGTGCGCCGCCCGGCTGCGCATTGTGCGACAGTGACGACGGCGATCGCCGCCGTACCGCAGGCATGACTGACTCTCGACGAAAGGAGCGGAACCATGTTTTTTCAACGGGTAAAAACGCAGGGATTGGGCCACAACGCCTATGTGCTCGGATGCGGCGATGGGCTTGCGGTAATCGTCGACCCGCGGCGGGACGTGGCAGAGTACCTGCAGCTGGCGCGCGACAATGATTTGAGCATTGCCTATTGCATCGAAACGCATCGCCAGGAGGATTTCGAATTCGGCTCGGCAAGCCTGGCGGAGGTCACGGGCGCCAGGATCCTGGCAGGCAAGCATCCGCTGTTCGGCCGCGTCGATGTACAAGTCGGGGATGGCGAGGAATTCATGGTGGGGACGACTCGCTTCGTCGCGCTCGCCACCCCGGGACATACGCCCGAGAGCATGTCCTACGCGGTGTATCCCGCTGACGCCGGCGACCGGTGCTGGGGCGTGTTCACCGGAGATGCCCTGTTCGTGGGCGATACCGGCAGGACCGACCTGTCGGACCCGGAGAAAACCGCGGAAAACGCGGGCCTGCTCTACGATTCGGTGCACCAGAAACTGGCGCCGCTCGGCGACCAGGCGATCCTGTTGCCGGCACACGGGGCGGGTTCTGCATGTGGGGGGAACATCTCCCAGCGGGACGAGTCAACGCTGGGCATCGAACGTGCGACCAATCCTGTATTCACGAAAACCCGTGCGGAATTCATGGCGCAGAAGGCCGGTGAGAATCTGCCGCGCCCGCCGTATTTCTCGCACATGGAAGTGGTCAACCTGGAGGCGGGTCGGCCCGTGCCCGCGTCCCCCGATGATCGGGTGTTGTTGCCCGATGCCTTCCGTGATCGCGCCAGGAGCGGCATCGTGATCGACACCCGGTCGCCTGATGCCTTCGCAGGCGCGCACATCCAGGGCTCGTACAATGTCTGGCTGGAGGGTTTGTCCACGTTTGGCGGATGGCTTGCAGACGAAGGAACACCCGTCTTCCTCGTCGTGGAGCAGCCCGGCAAGGCGCCTGTGGCAATTGCACAGCTGGCACGTATCGGCATTGACCGGGTCGAGGGGGTGCTCGTGAATGGGGTCGAGGCATGGCGCGAAGCGGGCTTGCCGATCGAAGCGCTGGGCACGACGAGCGCCAGCGAAGCTGCACGATGGAATGAGGACGGGGACCTGTATATCCTGGATGTGCGCGACGACATGGAGTGGAAGGAGAAACACATACCCGGCGCACACCATATCTACGTAGGCGATCTTGAAGGCAGGCTGCCCGAGATCCCGAAGGACCGCCGCATCGTCGCGCACTGCAGCGTGGGACATCGCTCCGGGCTGGCGGTCAGTATCCTTCGGCGTAATGGCTATACCAATGTCTTCAACATGCTTGGCGGCATAACGGCCTGGGACAAGCTCGGCCTGCCGTTGGACAGGAACCAGGTCGAATAACCCGCGAAGGAGGCGAACATGAACACGGCTGGCGGCGCATGGAATCCCTATCTGGTCGGCGCCCTTATCGGCGTCCTCTCGATGGCGACGTTCTACTTCTCCAATAAACCACTGGGCGTGTCGACTGCCTTCGCACGCATGGCAGGCCTGCTGGGCTACCTGGTTTCGAAAAAACACACCGATTCCCTGGCGTTTTACCAGGATAAGACTCCAAAGATCGAGTGGGAAGTCATGCTCGCCTTCGGCATCGTCGCCGGGGCCTTCCTTGCCGCCTGGTTGGGTGGCGAATTCAGTGCCAGCGCGATCCCGCCGCTGTGGGAAGCGCATTTCGGAACTTCGGTACCGCTGCGCCTGTCGGTCGCTTTCCTTGGCGGAGTGATCATGGCGTTCGGGGCCCGACTGGCAGGCGGTTGCACGAGCGGCCATGGAATCAGCGGCGCACTGCAATTGTCGGTCGGCTCGTGGATTGCGCTCGCATGCTTCTTCGCGGGCGGGGCCCTGGTGGCACAGGTGATGTATGGACAATAAATCCGCACAGTCCGGCGCCGGCCGCGCCGCCCCCCAGGGGGACACTGCCGACGCGGCTGACAAAAGCGACGCGCCAAGGCAGCTCGTACTGGGTCTTCTTTTCGGGATGGTCTTCGGTTTCCTGCTGCAGAAAGGCGGCGTTGCCAAGTACGACGTCCTGCTGGGCGCGCTCCTGCTGAGCGATTTCACGGTCATGAAGATCATGCTGACAGCCATTCTTGTTGGGATGATCGGCATTTTCGCCATGCATGCGCGGGGACTGATCAAGCTGCACCTCAAGCCCACGAAATACGCAGCCAATGTCATTGGCGGCCTGGTCTTTGGCGCAGGGTTTGCCTTGATTGGGTATTGCCCGGGAACCGGCGCCGCAGCGTTAGGACAGGGGAACCTGGATGCCGTCGCTGGGATCGTCGGACTCCTGGCGGGTAGTTACCTGTTTGCCGAACTGTCCGAGAAGCTTGGCACGAATGTGCTGGCCTGGGGCGATCGCGGCTGCATCCAGCTTCCTGACCTGATTGGCGTGCGTCTCATGCCTTTTCTGGTCGTATTCGCGCCGTTGCTGGGCGTGGCACTGTGGCTGCTGTACCTGTATTTTCCGTAGTTCGACACCTCGCGGCATTGCGGCTGATACCGGCACCACGCTGCGCATCGTCAGCCCGACTTGAACACCAGCGCAGCAACGCGCTGCAACTTGGCGTGTACCACGGGCACGGTCAGCATGGTACTGCCGACGGCCATCAACAGCAGCGCCGTGAAGGTTTCGCTGGTGACGATCCCCTTGTCCAGCAAGATGTTGACGAAGATGATCATGATCAGCGCCTTGGTCTGCAGGAGCCAGCCGATGATGGATGCTTCGCCCTTGTCCCAGTTGAGGATCTTGCCGGCGAGGTGGGTGCCGGCCAACTTGCCGCTCACCGAGGCAAGCAGCAGCACCGCGGCGACGAAGAATACCGCCGCTCCACCCACCGCCCAGTTGGTGCGCAAGCCAGTGGATAGGAAGAATACCGGCATGATGGCCAGCAGCACGTGGTGACGCATCAAATCCATTTTCTTCTGGTCGAACCAGTGCGCGTCCATGACCGCACCTGCAAGGAAGGCGCCAACCATGTAGTGCAGGCCGGCCCAGTCGGCGGCGAAGGAACAGGCCGTCAGCCAGATCAGGCTGACGTACCAGCGGTCGCGCTCTTGCAGTAGGACCATCAGTTTGCGGAACAACACGGTCGCGACGGAGAACACAGCCAGGAACCCGACCTGGCGTCCGACGCGGTCCCAATCGAGCAGAATCAGGGCCAGCACGCCCCAGATCGCAATATCGTCCAGGCTTGCATAGCGCAGGATGCGCTGCCCGATCGGCTGGCGCAGGATTTCCAGTTTTTCCATTAGCAAGATCAGGATCGGCAAGGCCGTGACAGCGCACGCCATGCCGACGCCCAGCACGAATTGCCAGCCCTCCGCCTTCGGACCGATCCAGCCGGCGTAGCCCAGCATGCCGAGCGCGGCGACGCAGCCGAACACCAGCGGCGTTCCGAGCGCGAGCGATGCGGTGATGACGCTCTCACGGCGGTGCGCCCAGGCGGCTTTCAGGTCGAGTTCAATGCCGGCGATCATTACGAAGATCATCACGGCCCACCAGGCAATACCGTTGAGCGATTGAATCACTTCCGGATTGAACACGAAGCCATAGTAGTCCGGGTAAGCCCGCCCCAGAACGCCTGGGCCGAGCAGGATGCCGGTAATGATCTGCACCACGACCAGCGGGGCGTAATAGTCCGTATCGGCCAAGCGCCAGATCAGGTAGGGAATGGTAAAAATGATCGCCATGGCGATCAGGAAGATTTCAGTCGTGCCCATTGCAGCGTGCATATCGTCCCTGGCTCTTGTTGAAATGTGGGTTTGCGAGGGGCGAGTATGGTGGGCTTGTTCAAATCCTGGCAAGAAAAAATTGCGATGGCGTAATGTCTTCACAATTCGTATGAAGGGAAGGGGGAGCCCTGCCATGGCAGAGGCCAGGGGCATCTGCGGCACGCATGCTATTCCTGGCCCAAGACGCATTGCAGCGCCGATTCCATCGATCGCCCGCAGCTCGGCAACTTCCTTAATCCTGCCTTAATCCGTGGTGCATAGCATTGCTGTTTGCAACAGAAATTGCTCGTACTAAATATACGGCACTGGTCAATATAGGGCCATGCCGCATCCGCGGCGCTCCCTCTGTGCGAACCCGATGAACTTGTCTGTGCCCTTGCTGGCGCAGTCCACCACGCATTTCAACTTCATGCCAATCACAATCGGACTTCTGCTCGCGCTGAGCTTTACGGCATCGCTTGCCGCGCTCGGCTTCCTGATCTGGGCGATCGCCCGCCGCCAGTTCGCGCTGTCGCAAAGCGATGCCTCCACGATCTTCGAGCCAGGCGAAACCGGCGCCCCTGACGACACCACCGCTTTCGGCCGCGCGCCGGAAGGCTCCCATGCCCACCGCTTCGACGTGATTCGCGAGCGCATCGACATCGCGGGCCGCCGCACTGTGCTCCTGATGGCGGCCGTCGCGGCCTTTTGGCTGGTGCTCGGCTCGGTATTCGGCGTCATCGCTTCGCTCAAGCTGCACTTGCCCGACTGGCTGGTGCAGCACGCCCCGCTCACTTTCGGGCGCATGCGCACCATGCACCTGAACCTGGTCGCCTACGGCTGGCTGTCGGTTGCCGGCATCGCCTCGGCGCTGTGGATCGTGCCGCGCATCTTCCACACGCCTTTGCGTCACCCGCGCGTCGCCATGTTCGGCGCCATGGTCTGGACCATCGGTGTCGCCATGGGCGTGACAGCCATCGCATTGGGCTACACGCAAGGCATCGAATGGCTCGAGATTCCCTGGCAGATCGGCTTGCTGCTGGCGGTCGGCGGCGCATGCCTGGCCTTTCCGCTGGTGATGACGGCGCGCCACCGCAAGTCGCACCACATCTATGTGTCGGGATGGTACTTCCTGGGTGGCCTGGTGTGGTTCCCGGTCCTGTACTTCATCGCCAACCTGCCGGGCCTGCACGCCGGCGTGCAGCAGGCCACCGTCAACTGGTGGTTCGCGCACAACGTGCTCGGCCTGTGGCTGACCCCGCTCGGCGTGGGGACGGCCTACTACCTGATCCCGAAGATCGTCGGCCAGCCAGTGTATTCGTACAGCCTGTCGCTGCTTGGTTTCTGGGGCCTGGCGCTGTTCTACAGCCAGGTCGGCATCCACCACCTGATCGGCGCCCCGGTCCCGACCTGGCTGGTGACCTTGTCGATCGTCCATAGCGTGATGATGTTCATCCCGGTGATCGCGGTGGCGATCAACCAGCACACCACGGTGGCCCGCAACGCCTGGGCGCTGAAGCAATCGGTGGCGCTGCGCTTCGTCGCGCTGGGCGCGTTGATGTACACGCTGTCCTCGTTCCAGGGCTCGCTGCAGGCGCTGCGTCCGGTGAACTCGATCACCCACTTCACCCACTACACGGTGGGCCACGCCCACCTGGGCGCCTACGGCTTCACCAGCATGGTGCTGTTCGGGGCCTTCTACTACATGCTGCCTTATCTCACCGGGCGTGACTGGCCATGGCCGCGCCTGCTCAAGCTGCACTTCTGGCTGGTGGTCGGCGGCTTCGCGGTGTATTTCTTTGCCGTTTCGATCGGCGGCTGGCTGCAAGGCGTGGGCCTGCTGGAACCGGGGCGCTCTTTCGAGTCCGTGACCCGCGCCACGCTCCCCTACCTGCAGGCGCGCTCGCTCGGCGGCAGCCTGATGACCTTGGGCCACCTGGTGTTCGCCGTCCATATCGCCGCCCTCCTGATGGGCAAGGGCACCCAGCGCACGGCTATCGCGGGCCAGGCGCCGGCAACCGCTACCGCTGGAGCATGACCATGAACCGACTCATTCCGATTTTCGTCGGCGCCATCGCCATCCTCGCGTTCGCGACTCTGATGCTGGTCGTGATCCCGGGCGCCCAGATCCGCGACCAGGCCCCGGCCGCGGGCCTGGTGGACTACACGCCGCAGCAGCTGGCTGGGCGCCAGCAGTACATCACCCAGGGCTGCGTCTATTGCCACAGCCAGCAGCCGCGCGCGGCCGGGCAGACCCTGGCCGACCTCTCGAAAGGCTGGGGCCGGGCCCCGACCGCGGCCGACTTTGCCCATGACCGACCGCACCAGCTGGGCACCATGCGCACCGGCCCCGACCTGCTCAACGTGGGCGCGCGCCTGCCGAGCCGCGACTGGCACCTGACCCACCTGTACCAGCCGCGTGCGATCTTCGGGTGGAGCATCATGCCGGCCTATCCCTATCTGTTCGAGCGCAAGAAGCAGGCAGCGCCGGGCGAAGTCGTCGTCAAGCTGCCGCCCGAGTTCCAGCCGCAGGGCGAGGTCGTCGTCGCGCGCCAGGAAGCGCTGGACCTGGCGGCCTACCTGCAGGGCCTCAACCGTACTTATCCGGCAGCGCCGGCGGGCCAGGCCGTCCGCGATGAAGGTTATGCATTGTCGAAGGGAGAACAGCGATGAACAAGAACGATCCGGCCAAGAACCCGGCAGCGCCGCAGGTCGACGAAGCCTTCGATCCGTGGGAACGGACGCGCCCGATTCCCCTGTTCGTGGTGGCGCTGGTGTTCGCACTGGCCTTCTGGGGCTTGCTGACCTACGTGTCCGAGTACCAGGCGCAACGCCGTGGACTGCAGGAGAACCAACGCGATGCGGCGACGGCAGCGGTAGCCGTTGCGGCCGCGCCTGCGCCGGCAGTGCAAGGACTGGGCGCCGCCGATCCAGCGACGCTGCAGATCGTCGCCGCCGGCAAGGGCCAGGCTTGGAGCTGCGCCTCCTGCCACGGCGCGGCCGGCGAGGGCAAGCTCAATACGCCGCGCCTGGCCGGCCAGCCGGCTGCCTACCTGGCCAAGCAGCTGGAGGACTTCCGCTCGGGCCTGCGTCACAACGAGTCCATGGCCTTCGTGGCGCGCGCCCTGAGCGACGATGACATCGAGAAGCTGGCGCGCTACTACGCCGGCATCGACCTGCGCGTTACGTTGGCGCCCAGCCTGGGCGGCAACCTGGAACGCGGCAAGCTGATCGCCGAGAAAGGCGACTGGAAATCCAACGTGCCGGCCTGCTTCCAGTGCCACGGCATGAACGGTGAGGGCGTCGCGCCCGGCTTTCCGGCGCTGGCCGGCCAGCAGCCCGACTACATCTTCGCCCAGCTGACAGCCTGGCATGCGGGCGAGCGCAAGAACTCGCCGCAAAAGCTGATGGACGACGTCGCGCGGCGCATGAATCCGGACGACATGCGCGCCGTGTCGGACTACCTCGGCTCGATGCCGGCGCCGGCCGTGACGGCCCGTGCCGACGCCGCTTCCACCCCAACGCTGTGATGGCAATGCGCTTTTGAGACACGATATGAACGACCTGAAGAAAACCCCGACCAAGTCGCCTTACACCCTGGGCAGCACCGCCCGCCGCATGGCCGCCGCGGCCGGCGGCGGCCTGGTGCTGTTCGCCTTCGGCGCCCTGGTGGTCCAGACCGGCGCCTGGCAGCGATTCCAGACGATGGCCGGATTCACCCCCGATACGCCGGCGCCGGCGCTCACGCGCGAGGCGGCCGATGCGAAAGTGCGCCAGGACATGCTGGCCGCGCGCGCCGAGCGCAAGAAGGACAAGGAAGGAAAGGCGCCCGCGCCGCTGCAGCCGATCGGCCCGGACGGCTATTTCGTGCCGCCGCTCGAGAGCGAACTGCCCGACGGTCCAGAGGGCGATGCGATCCGCCGCGGCCGCGACATCTTCATCCACACGCCCCAGTACGCCCAGCGCTACGTCGGCAACAGCATGGCCTGCGCCCAGTGCCACCTCGACGCCGGCCGCCGCGAGAACTCGGCGCCGATGTGGGCGGCCTATGTGCAGTACCCGAAATACCGGGCCAAGAACAAGAAGGTCAACACGCTGGAGGAGCGCATCAACGGCTGCTTCAACTATTCGATGAACGCCCAGGCGTCCGAAGCCGGCAAGCCACCGCCGCCGGGCGACGACATCTACAAGGACCTGATGATCTACATGTACTGGCTCGCCGACGGCGCGCCGAACGGCGAGCAGATGCGCGGCGGGGGCTACATCAAGGTCAAGGATACGCCGCAGGGCTACGACCACGCGCGCGGCGCCAAGGTCTATGCGCAGAACTGCGCGCTGTGCCACGGCGACGATGGCCAGGGCCGCAAGGACGAAGGCGGCAAGCTGCGCTTCCCGCCGCTGTGGGGGCCTGAAGCCTACAACTGGGGCGCGGGCATGGCGCGCATCGACACGGCGGCCGGCTTCATCAAGGCCAATATGCCGCTCGGTAAGCCGTACAGCCTATCGGACCAGGAGGCCTGGGATGTCGCCGCCTACATCAACAGCCACGAGCGGCCGAAGGATCCGCGCCAGACCGGCAGCATCGAGGAGGCGCGCGAGCGCTTCCACAAGGACGAGAAGAGCTACTACGGCAAGGAAGTGAACGGCAAGATCATCGGCGTCGGCGTGGCCCGCGCCACCCCGGTCGCCGCAAGCAAGGGCTAGGGTCGTGAACATCGCCTTTGCCGGCATCAACCGCGACGCGCTGCGCCGTGCCGGGCGCATGGTGGTCAGCATCGACGGCATGTGGTGCGCCAGCTGCGCGCTGGCGGTCGAACGCACGATCGCGCGCTCGCCCGGCGTCACCGCCGCCAGCACCAGCTTTGCCGGAGGCTCGGCACTGGTGCGCTGGGACCCGGAACAGATCGACCTGGACGAACTGTTCGCCCGGGTCGAACGGCTCGGCTACGGCATCGGGCCGCTGGTCGAGTCGCACGAACTGGAGCGGCAGATCGACGCGCAGGCGCGCGTAGTCTGGATGCGGCTCGCCGTGGCCGGCTTCTTCGGCATGTGGAGCATGCTCGGCTCGGTGGCGCTGTATCTCGACGCCGGACTGGCTGCATCAAAGGCCGGCTGGTGGATCGCGCTCGCCTCCTGCCTGGCCGCTCTGCCGGTGGTGACCTGGTCGGCGCTGGCCTTCTACCGTGCCGGCTGGCGCACCCTGCGTGCCGGCGTGCCTGGCATGGATGCGCTGGTGTCGACCGGCGTGCTGGCGTCCTGCCTGCTCTCGGCATGGTCATTGGCGCGCGGCAGCGCCGACGTGTACGTGGATACCGCGACGATGCTGGTCAGCTTCCTCTTGTGCGGGCGCCTGTTCGAACTGCATGCGCGGCGCCGCAATTCGGTGGCGGTGAATGCCTTGCGCCAGGCGGTGCCGGAAACGGTGCGCCGCCTGGGCGCTGACGGTGCCCCGGCGGAAGTGGCCGCGGACCGGGCAGGTCCCGGAGACCTCGTGCTGATCCATGCGGGAGAGCGCGTGGCGGTCGACGGTACCGTCACTGAAGGCGAAAGCGAGGTCGACGCCGCGATCGTGAGCGGCGAGTCGGCTCCTTTGCCGGTGGCGCCCGGCGACAGCGTCGTTGCCGGCTCCATCAACCTGTCGTCGCGGCTGGTATTGCGGGTCGAACAGCCCTGGGGCCAGCGCTTTATCGACCGCATCGGCGTGCGCATGCTCGAACTGCTCGGCACCAAGAGCGCCGCCGCGATGCAGGCGGAACGCTTTGCGCGCTGGCTGGTGCCCGCCGCGCTATTGCTGGCGGCGGCCAGCTTCGTGCTGGGCTGGATCGCAACTGGCGACCCGGTACAGGCGGCTTTGCGCGCCTTATCGGTGCTGGTGGCGGCCTGCCCCTGTGCGGTCGGGCTGGCCCTGCCGCTGGCCTATGCCGCCTCGACCGCGAGCGCGGCGCGTCAGGGCATCCTGCTGCGCGACCCGGCATCGCTCGAAGCTCTGGCCAACGCGCGCGAAATCCTGTTCGACAAGACCGGCACCCTGACCGAAGGCATGCTCGAAGTGCGCGAGGTGCTGGGTTCGCAGCACGCTGTTGCAGCCGAAGTACTTGCCCTCGCGGCGCGGGCGGAAGCGGACGTCGCGCATCCGGTGGCGCGCGCGATCCTCGCGGCGGCCGGAACACTCGGCGCCGACAGCCGCGGCGATGGACAGGTGCAGCGTCATGCGCGGGGCAGCATGTGGTGCAGCGGGGACGGCCAGGACATGGTACTGGTGGGCAGCGCGGGCTTCGTCGCAGAGCAGGGCGTGACCTTGCCTGCAGGCAGGTCGGAGAACTGCACCAGGGTTGAGGTAGCGCGCAACGGCATGTGGATCGGGGCCGTCCTGCTGCAGGACCGCGTACGCGAAGATGCCGCCGGCGCCCTGCATGCGTTTGCGCAGGCAGGAATTAGGACGCGCCTGGTGACCGGAGACAGTGCCGCGGCGGCGGCTCCGGTTGCACAAGCCGTCGGCCTCAAGGCGTCTGACGTCCACGCGCACTGTCTGCCCGAGGACAAAGTGAAGGTTCTCGAACAGGCCGGCAAACCCTCGGTGTTCGTCGGCGACGGTGTCAATGACGCCCTTGCGCTGGCTGCTGCCGATTGCGGCGTCGCGGTGCAGGGAGCCACGCCGTCGGCTGTTGCGACAGCAGGGGTGGTCATTGCGAGCGGCGGGGTGGAGCAGGTGGCGGTGGCCTGGCGACATGCCCGGCGAACCGTCAGGGTCGTGCGCCAGAACCTGGCGTTTTCGATGGTATATAACGTGGCAGTGCTGGCGGTGGCCACGGGCGGCATGGTGACGCCGGTTGCCGCCGCTGGTGCCATGCTGGCCAGCAGCCTGAGCGTCATGCTGAATTCGGGGCGGCTGCTGTCCGGGAAGAGTGCGCTGCCTCGCGCCTGAGGCACGACCGGTTCGGGAGGCTATTCCGCAGGAAAGGTGAGGTGCGCGGCCAGTCCGCCGCCCTCGCGGCGTTCGAGCTTCCAGCTCCCGTCGTAGCGCGCGACGATCGCCTTGACGATCGATAGGCCAAGGCCGCTGCCCTGGCCGCTGCCTTTGCGCCAGAAACGCTGGCCTGCCTTGGCGAGCTCCTCGTCGCTCATGCCGCTGCCCTGGTCTTCCACCGTGAAACCCGCCATTCCATCATGCCGGACGATACGCAGCACGACCTCCGCCTCGGCATTGCCGTAGCGTAGGGCGTTGTCGAGGATGTTTCGCAGCGCCGTCACGGCCAGGGATGCGGGTATGCGGAGGGCGCACACCGCGCCGCCTTCGTCGCGAACGCAAACCCTGGCAACCTGCTGCGCCGGAAGCTGCATCACGACCTGCTCCGCGATCAGGCCGGCCGGCAGGCGCTCGTCGTCGTCGAAAGCCAGTGAACCCTCGACGCGCGCCAGCATCAGGAGCTGGTTGATGATGCCCTGCAGGCGGCCCACCCCCCGTTCGGCCTGCTGGAGTGCGACCGCCGTGTCCGGTCCGTCGCCACTCAACTTGGCGACCTGGAGATGGGTTTTCACGGCGGTCAGCGGCGTGCGCAATTCGTGCGCGGCGTCGCCGGTGAAACGCCGTTCGCGTTCCATGGTGCATTCGATCCTGGCGAGCAGGCCGTTGACGGTCGTTACCAGCGGGGCGAGTTCATGCGGCAGGTCCTGCTCGGGCAGCGGGTGGAGCGCACCGGGCTTGCGCGCTTCAAGGGCGACACAGATCCGTTCGAGCGGGCGCAGTCCATGGCATACGGCGAACCATAGCGCGATCAGGGTCGCACCCATGGCGACCAGGAAGGGCACAAAGGTGGCGAACGCGATATTCCGGAACAGCTGCTGGCGGCGCTCCGCCTTGTCGGCGGTGGTGATGCGCATCCCGTTGTGCTCGATGGTGTAGCTGCGCCAGGTAACGCCATCGATCACGCGGGTGCGATAACCGGGTGATACCAGGCCGAGGCGTGCCGGGCTATTTTCGGTGCGGCCCACGACGCCGCCCCGCAGCAGCCGGATCTCGCAGGCCACGTTGTCGGTACGGACGAGGTAGGGGATCGGACTGGCTCCGCGCGAACCTGGCTTCACGGAAAGATGGGGCGAATCGACGATCAGCGCGGCGACCATGCGCGCCGATGCAGCAAGCCGCTCGTCGAGTGCGTCGCGGAACTCGTCGCGCAGGTCGACCAGCGTCCAGACCGACGACAGGGTCCAGAACAGCGCGAACGAGGCGCCGATCGTGACCAGGAGGCGCAGGCGCAGCGTCTTCATGTCCCCGCCTTGCCGAGCCGGTACCCAAGGCCGCGCACGGTTTCCACGATATTCGGCCCGAGCTTGCGGCGCAGGTGGTAGATGTGAACGTTCAAGGCATTGCTTTCGACACCGTCGGTAAGTCCATACAGGCTGTCTTTGACCTGGTCGGTACTGAGGATGCGCTGGCCGCTGTTGAGGAGGGCCTGGAGCAGGGCCAGTTCGCGCCGCGACAGTTCGACCGGGGCCCCATCCAGGGTCACCACCTGGGTGGCCGGATCGAAGGCAAGCGGACCATGCTCGATGCGGTCGACACTGCGGCCGGCACTGCGCCGCTGCAGGGCGTGCAGCCGTGCGACCAGTTCATCGAGCTCGAACGGTTTCACGAGGTAGTCGTCGGCGCCGCTGCGCAGGCCGGCGACCTTGTCCTGCACGTCGTCGCGCGCGGTCAGGATCAGCACGGGCCAGTCCTTGCCCGCGCCGCGCCAGCGCTTGAGCAGCTTGAGCCCATCCGTATCCGGAAGGCCGAGATCGAGGATGAGGACATCGAAGCGGCCGGTCTGCACCGCCATGTCCGCTTGCGAGGCATTGGCGACGTGGTCGGCACCGATTCCCGACAGGCGCAAGCCGGCCAGGATGCCGCTGGCGACCAGTTCGTCGTCTTCAATGACGAGTACACGCATGGATAACCCGAGTAGTAAGAGCAGGAACCGCGATCTTACCGCTTTGCGGTTATGCGGCGGTTAACGGAATTGCCGGCGCGGGCGTCCGCCAGTTCGGCAGATTCGTTAATGCGGTGCTAATCGGCAAGGAATAGGATTCGTGCATTCGCCAGGCGTTGACCCGGCCCGTCCGGGCCGGCGCCACGCGCAGGAAAGCATAACACCATGACTGTCACACTCGGACCACTCGCCTTGCCCGCGCAACTGTTGGTCATATTTGCAACGATCATCCTCGGCTCCGCCATCGGCAACCGGGTCGCGGCCGCGCGCGGCGTGAAAGCCGAGGGCTCGCTCTGGCTGGTCATCGCCGGGGGGGTACTCGTTGCACGCATTGCCTTCGTGGCCCGCTACTGGTCTTTGTACGCAGAAGAGCCGTGGCGACTGGCGGACCTGCGCGACGGTGGATTGGCGCCGATCGCAGGCTTTACGGCGGCCGCCGTCATTGCCGCCATCCTGGCATGGCGCAGGACCGACCAGCGCGCAGCGATCGTCAGCGCCGTATGGGCCGGCCTCTTCATCTGGATCGCCGGGAACGGGCTGGTTCGCATGGCCACCGACACCCAAACCTTGCCAGAGGTGACGCTGACGGATCTCGACGGGCGCGCCGTTCCCTTGTCCGCGTTTGCGGGCAAGCCGTTGGTGGTCAACCTCTGGGCCAGCTGGTGTCCGCCCTGCAAGCGTGAAATGCCCGCGCTGGGCAAGGCACAGCGGGAAGCGAGCGACCTGAATTTCGTGTTCGTCAACCAGGGCGAGGACAGCGCCACCGTACGTGCCTATATGAAACACGAGGGTCTGCCGCTGCGGAATGTGGTGCTCGACCCAGGAGGAGAACTTGCCAAGGCAGCCGGCGCCCCGGGCCTGCCAACCACGCTGTTCTTCGACGCGAACGGAATACTGGTCGACAAGCGGATGGGCGAGGTATCGAGCGCCACGCTGGCCGAGCACCTGGCCGTCCTGCGCGGCAAGCGCTGAACCAAAAAGCGTGCGATAGCGACATCAACAAACAGGAGACAGCGTATGGTTTTCTTATCTCGGACGGTACCCAAACTTTATCAGTGCCTGCGCGCGCTTCTGCTGGCGCAGCTTGCCGCGGTGCTGCTTGCAGCCTCCGGCAGCGCGACGGCGGCTGACGACGACTTCCTGCCCCCTGAGCAGGCATTCCGCTTCGCCGCCACCATGGTCGACGGACAGACGGCTGAAGTGCGCTTCGACATCGCGCCAGGGTATTACATGTACCGCGAACGCTTTGCATTCGAAGCCGGGCAGACCCGGCTCGGACAGCCTGCCTTCCCGGCTGGCGAAAAGCATTTCGACGAAACCTTCCAGAAGGAGATGGAAACCTACCGGGGCGTCGTCAAGGTGCGCATTCCCGTGGACGGGAACGGAAGTTTTACGTTGAAGGCCACGTCGCAGGGTTGCTCAGACAAGGGCTTGTGCTACCCGCCGATGGCATCTACCGCAGTCCTGGCCGCTGGCGGGCCCGCGGAATTGTCCTCGACCGCTGCGGCGCCGGCGAGCGCGCTGGCGAACGACAGCGATAGCGGCCGCATCGAACAGGCATTGAGCAGCCGCGAGCTGGCGGTTATCGTCCCGATGTTCCTGCTGCTCGGCCTTGGCCTGTCGTTCACGCCCTGCGTTCTGCCGATGTTGCCGATCCTTTCTTCGATCATCGTTGGCGACAAGGGAGCCACGTCGCGCTTGCGGGGCCTGGCGCTGTCCGTGTCGTATTCGCTTGGCATGGCGATCGTGTACACCGCGATGGGCGTGGCGGCAGGTCTGGCGGGTGAAGGACTGGCGACGGCACTGCAGAACGCCTGGGTGCTGGGCGCGTTCGCCCTCCTGATGGTCGTGCTGGCACTGCCGATGTTCGGCGTGTTCGAGCTGCAGATGCCGGCGGTGATCCAGTCGCGCCTGACGGGAGCGTCCAACCGCCACGGGGCAGGCACCCACGCCGGCGTGTTTGCGATGGGAGCGATCTCGGCACTGATCGTCGGGCCCTGCGTCGCCGCGCCGCTTGCGGGCGCGCTCGTGTACATCAGCCAGACCAAGGATGCCTTCATCGGCGGCAGTGCGCTGTTCGCCATGGCCGCCGGCATGAGCGTGCCGCTGCTGCTGGTCGGAGCCTCGGCGGGCACATTGCTGCCGCGAGCCGGGGCCTGGATGGTCGGCGTCAAGCGCTTCTTCGGCGTGCTGATGCTTGGCACTGCGCTGTGGATCGCTGCGCCGGTCCTGCCGTCCCGAGCCTTGATGCTGGGCTGGGGCCTGCTGGGCCTGGGTTATGCCGTGTCGCTGCTGCTGCCGCGTCCACGCCGTCCGTTCGCGGTGGCGGCCGGCCTGGTCGCCGGGGTGCTCGGCCTGACGCAGCTGGCAGGGCTGGCCGCCGGCGGCAGCGATCCCCTGGCGCCGTTCGCAACGGCCGAGGCGCATGGAGAGACACCGTTCCAGCGCGTCCGCTCGGTCGACGAGCTCGATGCCATCCTTGCAAGCAGCCCCGGCAAGACCGTCATGCTCGACTTTTACGCGGACTGGTGCGTGTCGTGCAAGGAGATGGAGCGTTTCACCTTCTCCGATCCCCAAGTGCAGACGCGCTTCGCGCAGATGCTCCTGCTCCAGGCCGACGTCACCGCCAACAATGCGGCCGACCAGGCCCTGCTCAAGCGCTTTGGCCTGTTCGGGCCGCCGGGGATCATCTTCTTCGGCGCCGACGGCCGCGAGCTCGGCGGCACCAGGGTCATCGGCTACGAAGATGCCGATGCCTTCCTCGCTTCGCTGCGCAAGGCCGAGGCCGCGCAAACGGGCACCCAACCTTGACCACTACCTTGTTTATCGGAGTTGACATGCAGGTTTTCCACTATGCGCGACCAGTTGCACTCGTTGCCGCACTCGCGGCAGCATTCATCAACAGTGCGGCCTTCGCCGCCCAGCAGACCCCGCTGGTGCTCGAGCGCGCCGTGGGCGCTGGCGTCAAGGTGGTCAGGCAGTTCCCGGCGGCGTCCGGGCTTACCGGTTGGGTCTTGTCCCAGGGAAGCCGCCACTCGCTCGCCTACACGACGGCGGACGGCAAGACGCTGGTGGCGGGCATGCTGATCGACGAGCGCGGCCAGAACCTGTCGGCCCAGCACGAAGACATGTATATCCCCAAGCCGGATTTCGCGGCGGCGTTCGCGCAGCTGGAGAAATCGGCCTTCATCGCCGAGGGTACCGTCAATAACCCGAAGAGCATCATCTATGCGTTCGTCGACGCGAACTGCCCTTACTGCCACTTCTTGTGGCGCGCAGTGCAGCCGTACGAGGCGGCAGGGCTTCAGGTGCGCTGGATCCCGGTTGCGACGCTCGGGCCAACCAGCATGCCGAAAGCGATCGAAGTCCTTGCGGCGGCCGACAAGACAGCGGCGTTCAGGCGCATGGAACAGAACCACGGCAAGCCATGGAAGCCGACCGCAGGCATGACCGAACAAGGGCACCCGTCGGTGGCTGCCTCCGTTCACAGGAACGGCGAACTGATGGAGGGGTTTGGCATTGCAGGCACTCCTGGTGTGGTTTGGCGGGACAAGGAGGGCAAGGTTCAGGTGAAAGGCGGGATGCCGCGCCTGTCGGAGTTGCCGTCCATCACCAGACTGCCTGAGCAGCGTGTCACTGATCCATCGCTGGCGAAATTCAAATAGGTTCATCAGAGCATGAACACGCATCCGTTCAATGACTTGAAGGGCTTGATATGAGCTGATCCCTCCCGCGCTCATGAGCGCGCGACACGATCACAAGTGGACGATTCAGCCTGTTTCCCCTCCCGGGGACGCAGGCTGAAGACGCTTGTCCGGTGCTCGACGTTGCCTGTTGTGTGCTTGCGTCACATGGGAGGAAACCCGCCAAAACTGCCAACTATTTCTTTATGGAATCATATATTTCCATCGATAATTTCCTCAATTGCTGTGCATACAGTGGAACCAAGATCAGAAGAGGAACGGATGAAGTTACGAAACAAAATGGCCTTATGCATGGCTATCGTCTTTGTGTTGTTTGCGATTGCGTTGGCTGTCGCGATTTCGGGGATGCGCGATGCAAGCTCACGCTTCGGTAGCTTTGTGGATCAGGACCAGGCGTTCCTTGGTGAGGCGAACACCATGTACGCACAGGGTCTGCAAATGGGGCAAGCGCTGCGCAATGTCATCCTCGCGCCCGACAACGAAGTTGGCTACAAGAACCTAGCAGCTGCGCGCAAGGATTTCGACCACGCCCTGAAGTCAGCCCGTGTACTCGCAAAAGACGATGCTGCCGCGGATGCGGCATTGGTGAAACTGGAAAACCTGCAGCAGCAGCGTGCCGCGGTACAGGATCGTATCGTCGGAATAGTGAAAACCGACGCGGCCTCGAGCGCCACGATCCTGAACGGCGAGGAAACCCCGGTTTGGCGCGAGATGCGTGCGGAGCTGCTGAAGATTCTGAAGGAGAAGAACGCTGCCGCGGAGCAGGTCAAGACCGAACTGGCCGCACGTACGCAGACGATGTTCACGCTGAGCCTGGTGCTTGCTGCCTTCGCCATTGTTGCCGGAGGCGCCGTCGCGTTCTGGCTTACCCGCAGTATTACCGGCCAGCTCGGCGGCGAGCCGGACTACGCTGCGAGCATCGCCGGTTCGATTGCCGCTGGTGACCTGACCGTGCAGATTGCCCTCGATGACGAGCGCAACCAGACTAGCCTGATGTTCGCCATGCGACAGATGCAGCAGAGCCTTGCCACCCTGGTGCAGAAGGTGCGCGACGGCACGGATATGATCACGACCGCGTCGGGCGAAATCGCGGCGGGCAACCTCGACCTGTCGGCGCGTACCGAAGAGCAGGCCAGTTCGCTCGAAGAGACTGCGGCTTCGATGGAGGAGCTCACCAGCACCGTCCAGCAGAACACCGAGAGCGTACGCCATGCCAACGAGCTGGCCACGACGGCTTCCCAGGTCGCACTGAAAGGCGGTCAGGTGGTGGAGGAAGTCGTGGGCACGATGGGGGCGATCAACGAGGCTTCCAGGCGCATTGCCGACATCATCGGCGTCATCGACGGCATCGCCTTCCAGACCAACATCCTGGCATTGAACGCTGCCGTGGAAGCAGCCCGCGCGGGCGAGCAGGGACGCGGCTTCGCGGTCGTGGCATCGGAAGTGCGTAACCTGGCCCAGCGCAGCGCAGCCGCGGCGAAGGAAATCAAGACGCTGATCGGTGACTCCGTGGACAAGGTCGATGCCGGTAGCAAGCTCGTCAATGTCGCAGGCGACACCATGACCGAGGTGGTTGCCAGCGTGAAGCGCGTCACTGACATCATGGCTGAAATCACGCTCGCCGGGCAGGAGCAGAGTGCCGGGATTGCCCAGGTCAACCAGGCGATTGCCCAGATGGACCAGGTCACGCAGCAGAATGCGGCACTCGTGGAGGAGGCCGCTGCGGCAGCCGACTCTATGCAGGTGCAGGCACAAGAGCTGCTGGCCGTTGTCAGCACCTTCAAGCTCGCGCCCGAGCCGGCTGGACATTCGCTGCGCCTGGACGGCGCCGGTAAGCATGTGTCCCGTCTCGCGCTGCCAGCGATGGCGGGGTGATCAAAGACGACCGGCTCTGCCGGCTACTTCTCAGCGCTTGTATCCGGCACCGGGCGCTACGAGCATCTCCAGGCGCCTGTCGAGGCCATCACGGTCGAGTTCGCCCATGTGACGCAGAAGCAGGCGGCCGTCCTTGCCATAAAAAAGCGTCGTCGGCATGGCGAACGATCCGGTACGCCGGCCCATTTCGCGGGCCCGGTCCGTAAGGACGTTGTCGAGATCCAGCTTTTGCTGTGCGAGGAACGCCCCGATCGTCGCTGCGTCCTCACCTTCGTTGACGAAGACGAAGGTGATGTCGGGATGGCGCTTCTGGGCATCCTGCAGCGCAGGCATCTCGCGCCGGCATGGAGGACACCATGTCGCCCACAGGTTGACCACCATCGGCTTGTCAGTCAGGGTCCGTAGTTGCACCGGTTTGCCATCAAGCCGCCGCAGTTCTACCAGCGGCACCGGTGTGCTGGGCGGTCCGAAATCGAGCATGGCGATGGCGCCGCCGATCCAGACTATGCCGGCACTCAACACTGCAGCCAGGACCGGTCGGCGCGGCGTGTTCGTCCTCGCCGTCAGCTGCGCGCCCAGCATGAATGCAACCAGAATGCCTGCCGTATCCGAGAATCCACCATCACCCAGATTCAGAATCGAGAGCGGCTCGGCAGCATATTCCCGCGCGTTCTGGAGCACGTAGGTGATCCGGGCGGCAACCAGCCCCCCAAGGATCGTCTTCCATACCACTGGCCAGCTATGCCATCCATGCTTGCGTCGGTACCACCAGCTCACGGCAGCGCTGGCGAGGATAGTCAGCACCGGTATTCCAAAACTTCCCACGTCCAGTTCGTCCACCACTTCGCTCCTGAAAGGACAGCCAGCAGGGCTGTCATGTTGCGGCCGTGTCATGGCTTCGGGACCGCGTGCCAGGAAATGCTAAAGGGCGCGGATTAATGCAGCATTAGCACTCGAGCAAGCTAGTGTTGTGGTGGCAGCGCGCGCCAGAAACCTGATTGGCCTTCTATACTGCGGCATCCGGGGGCAGGCATGCCCTGATCGTCACCAGGAGAAGCCGCATGATCTTCCGCCAACTGTTCGAGCCTTTGTCCAGCACCTACACCTATCTGATCGGCTGTCCGGAAACCGGGCAGGCGGTGTTGATCGACCCCGTGATCGTGACCATCGATCGCGACCTCGAGGAGATCGGGCGCCTGGGGCTGACACTTGCATACAGTGTCGACACCCACGTCCACGCCGACCACATCACAGCGGCGCTGGAACTGAAGAACAAGGTTGGGAGCAGGATCGCTGCGCCCGCGGCCGAACGCGTCGACTGTGCGGATGTGCAGCTGGAAGAGGGAACGCCGTTCAGGGTGGGCTCCATGGAATTCCAGCCCTTGCATACGCCGGGCCATACCTCGGGCCATTTCGCCTATGTGCTCGGGGACCGCGTCTTCACCGGTGACGCCCTGTTGATCGAAGCTTGTGGACGCACCGACTTCCAGCAGGGCGATTCGGATGCGCTCTACCACAGCGTGCGGGGAAAGCTGTTCGCGCTGCCCGATGAAACGCTCGTCTATCCGGCGCATGATTATCAGAAAAGGTGGGTGTCTTCCGTCATGCAGGAAAAGGAGCGCAATCCTCGCCTTGGTGCAGACCGCTCGATCGAGGAGTTCCGGCAGATCATGGCGGGGCTCAACCTGCCATATCCTAAATTCATCGATTATGCGGTTCCCGGCAATAAGCAATGCGGCGTTTGTCCCGCTGAACTGCCGGAAAATCTCGGCAAATACTGCCAGCAGATGACCGAGAGTCTGCAGGGATAAACCGTCGATAACCGGATTGGGCGACCAATGCGTCCCATTAGAACACACCGCGGATGAAGTGTCCGTCTGGTGGATTCAGCAGTTCGAACCCATATTCGTCGACGTGCAGCCATCCAGCACGGGGGGCATGTCGCGGATCCAGGTACAACTGCTGCCCCTGCAGCACGTACGGGCCTTTTCCGAAAAGCCGGTCCTAGACTATCCCGTCCGCTCGTGACCGCACTTCGGCAAGCAGCAAAGGTGCGGTGCGTCTTGACGCTAAAGGCAACCCCGGCGCTGAGCTGCGCTGCACGGTGACGAGACGGACCTCGGGGGGCGGGCGGAGGCAAGTGATCAGTGCACTGGGCAATAGGGGCGTACTCAGGTTCGCAATGCATGCTCGTGCTGCGCGCGCAGCAGGTCTGAAGTTTTGTGACGTTGTAGAGGCTCTAGTTGACGGTTTATTGGAAGGTGCATCGTTCGTCAACTAGTTCGTCACCGGTTCGTCACGTTATTCGTCACCGCTGGCTGGCGCTGGTGTGCCTAACGTGAACCGATCAGCTGTTTTCCTCGAAATGTTTACAGCGCTGCAGGGCGTCAGTCAGAAATCTCTACCTTTCGCGACAGACTAGCGTTGTTCAGCATGTGAGCATTCCATGGATAATCGACGATCGTCGAGCCTCTGGTCACGCGCCGCGAGAAGACCGCTCAGTTGATCCGCAACATCAAATAGCCCATCCATACGATACGAGCGCGACGCTTCGTACGGCGTTCGGTCGCAACGGCGGTGGCTACGTCGGGTTGCAGCTTGATCGTGGTCTCCGTGTACCTGCGCAAGGACGCCGGACGGAACTGCCTCCAGTATCGTTCATCGTTTCGGGGAGTTCATGGTCTGCTAATCCGGCAGAGCCGCTAATTGGTACCAGTGGCTGCACCGCAATGCAAACTGCCGACGCTGCTAATACAGCTAATTCGCTAACCGTCGCGATGTCGATTAGCGGATTAGCCGGATTAGCAGCGTCCGACGCCTGCACATCCCGTCCGGGGATGCGAAGACTGAAAGTCACATGCGAACTTCCCACGCCTCGCGGCGTTTCTTGCCGTTGAATTCAACCATACCGTGGGGACCGGGCGCACCAGGTAGTGCTCAACGAGCACATTCATCAAGATGCGCAGCGTTTTAGCGCTACGGACGCTGTTGGGACCGTATTGGGCCATTTCGTTCACGGTGATGTAGCGCTTACCACGCTGGGCCAGCCAGGTCCACAGCGATGCGGGCCATGTGTTCAGCAGCTTTGTTCGCCAGTCCGCGGACCTCGCGCAGCGATCCCGAGATTGCTTGCTCGATCTGGTTGTGCTGGTCGATCCACACGTCGCGGACCGGCCCGATCATGCGCATCGTCTGCGGCTTCAGCTCGTGGAACTCGTTCATCCGCCACTGGCCAGCCAGCAGTTGCGTCATGCGCGCCACGTAGTTGGCCGCGCCTTTGCGGCATCTTGGCCGACGCCGGACAGGTCGTTGTCGGCGAAGATCACCAGGCGTTCGAGGGAGGGCGGCCACATGAACGACTTGATGCCGTTGGCGCTCACGCAGCTCCAGGTCGGGACCTGCGAATCGACCCAGCAGGCCAAGCCCGTTTCGATGCCCTCGGCGACGCCGAGAGTCAGCTTGCCCTCGATGACTTCCGGTTGGCGCAGCTTGATTGACGCGCCATTGATGCTTCCACTCGCCTGGGTCAGCTTCTTCGGGTTCTCGACTGGCGCCTTACGTCCGTCATCCGTGATGAACGTACGGTGCAGCGCGAGCAGCTTGCCGTCCCTGTCGGTGACCGCACCCAGCAGGACCGCGAAGCGCCCGTGCTCGACGCCATTCTCGTAATAGGGCAGGGTGGACATTCGCAGCGAGAACGGGTACTCCGCCAAGTACAAGCCGCGGCCTCCCAGGTAGCTTGCAACGGACGAGTTCGGCGACAGGGGAGCCGCACCGTTCCACGTGCGTGCGTTTCTGCGCGCACGTTCCTGCCGTTCCTCTTCGACAGCGATGCCAATGCGGCGCGACGTCGGCGGCATGAGATACGGCGTTCCCAAGACAGCGTGCGGTTCTGGCCAGCGACCCTGCAGACCCTGGCGCCAGCAGCCGAAGCGGAACACGCCGTTGTCAGCGGCGCTCAGCCAGCCGTCAGTATTGGTTGGACGCCCGTTTGTCGAGAAGCGGGTGTAGCCGTCAGCCTTGATGTGGTCGGGGGCGGCGCCGAGGGTGCGCAGGATCGCCATGCGTAGACCGAATGGGTAGTCGTTTGGATGGCGAGGCATCAGCAGCTGGCCTCTGCAGCGAAAGTGTCGGGGTCGACGTTGTCGCCGATAGTCGTGCTGGGATTTGGTTCAGCGCTGGCATCCAACGTGACTGGGGCGAGCGCTTCGTGCTTGAGTTCCAGCGATTCATCCCTCAGCTGCTTTTCCAGCACATCGGGGGAATCCTCGACGATCGCATTCGTCAGTTCCGGCGCGTGGTTCATCTGATCTTGCAGGTCGAAATGTTCGAATGAAGCTTCGTTTTCCCCGTTCAGGGTGGCGATGCGGCAGTTCAGCTCCGCGCACAGTTCGGACAAGCGCGTGACCTCGGCCTTTGCCTGCTGGCTGGTGGCGGTCAGCTCCTCGACGCGGATGCGCAGCGCAGTATTCTCACCACGCAGGCGAGCGAGCTCGTTTTCATCACCGGGCGGCACCATTGGCTCGATCTTCGAAGCGCAGGAATCGTTCTTGACTTCGGGCACCGCGTCTTTTGCGATATTCTTCTTTTCCTCAACCTGGTCCAGCGACACCTGGGCGTGACGCACACGGGGCCGGTGAGCGCCATCCAGGAAACACTGCGGTCGATCGGAATGGAGGCGGTTGCCTTGGAGGGGGAATCCGTACCGGACACCGGACCAGTACAGCCGGCGGCCCGTAGTTGGCGGCAAGCGGGCTTGTTCATTGGCCTCGCGGCTGCCGTTGGCGCGGAGATCGTCGCGTGGTCCACCGGCGACGAAAACTCCCTGCCCGTGATCCTGCTGGCGATGCTGGCAATCGGCACGACCGGCCTGGGCGTGTACAAGGAAGGCTGGATTTCGCTCAGGAACCGCACCCTGAACATCAATGCCCTGATGTCGATCGCCGTCACCGGCGCGCTCCTGATCGGGCAATGGCCCGAAGCGGCGATGGTGATGGTCCTGTTCGCGATTGCCGAAATGATCGAGGCCCGCTCGCTCGACCACGCCAGGAATGCCATCCAGGGCTTGCTGGCGCTGGCACCCGACACGGTTAGCATCAGGCAGCAGGACGGCTCCTGGGAAACCCGCGATGCCGCGGCGGTCGCGATCGGCGCGCTTGCGCGCGTCGGCCCAGGAGAGCGGATCGCCCTGGACGGTGAGGGGACCCTGGGGCATTCCATCGTCAACCAGGCCTTCATCACCGGCGAAAGCATGCCGGTAACGAAATCGGCCGGCGACAAGGTGTTCTCCGGTACGGTCAACGAAACCGGATCGTTCGAATACCGCGTAATCGCAGTCCACAGCAATTCGACGCTGTTGCGGATCATTCGTGCGGTCGAGGAAGCGCAGGGCAGCCGTGCACCGACGCAGCGCTTCATCGACAAGTTCTCGCGCGTCTACACCCCGAGTGTATTTGCGCTCGCGCTCGCCGTCGCCATGCTGCCGCCGATGTTCGGTGCGGAATGGATGCCCTGGATTTACAAGGCACTGGTGCTGCTCGTGATTGCCTGTCCCTGCGCACTGGTGATCTCGACTCCGGTCAACGTCGTCAGCGGCCTGGCTGCCGCGGCCAGGGCGGGCATCCTGGTCAAGGGCGGGGTCTGCCTGGAGCAGGGCGGCAAGCTGCGCGTGCTCGCACTGGATAAGACGGGCACGATCACGCAAGGCAAGCCCATCGTGACGGATGTGGGCGCGTTGCGGCCGGGCGTGGAGGTGTCCTTGCAGCTGGCGGCTTCCCTTGCCCGGCGCTCGGACCATCCGGTGTCGGCTGCCGTCAGCAGCCACTGGCACGGCGCCCCGCAGCGGCCGGACCTCGCGAGCGTGGACGCTTTCGAAGCGCTTGGCGGGCGCGGCACGAAGGGACAAATCGCGGGCCGCTGGTACTACCTGGGCAATCACCGCCTGGTCGAGGAACTGGGCGTCTGCACCGCAGCGACCGAGGAAGTCCTGTCCCGGCTTGAACGCGAAGGCAAGACCGTGGTGGTCCTGTGCGACGCCGAGGCGCCGCTCCTCGTCATCGGCGTGGCCGATACGATCCGCGACACCAGCCGCGAGGCGATCGCCCAGCTGCATGCGCTTGGCGTCCGCACCGTCATGCTGACCGGCGATAATGCGGTGACGGCCGCGGCGGTCGCCCGGCAGGTCGGCATCGACGACGCCCGCGGCAATCTTCTGCCTGAAGAAAAGCTGGCCGCGGTCGGCGAGGAGCTTGGGCGTTACGGCGCCGTCGGCATGGTGGGCGACGGCATCAATGATGCCCCGGCCCTGGCGAAGGCCAGCATCGGGTTCGCGATGGGCGCCGCAGGCACCGATACCGCCATCGAAACCGCCGACGTGGCGCTGATGGACGACGACCTGCGCAAGATTCCGCAGTTCATCCGCCTGAGCCGGCAGGCCAGTACGATCCTGCGGCAAAACATCGCCGCGGCCCTGCTGATCAAGGCGGTGTTCCTCGCCCTTGCGATCATGGGATTGGCTACACTATGGATGGCTGTGTTCGCAGACATGGGTGCAAGCCTGCTTGTGGTGTTCAATGGACTGCGCCTGCTGCGCCGCGAAACTAAATGAAACGCTTTTTCCTGATCTTCCTGCTCATGCTGTTGCCGCTTCAGTTTTCCTGGGCCGCCGCGGGCGCTTATTGCGCGCACGAAGATGGCAGCGCAGCGCAGCACTTCGGCCATCACGTGCACAAGCACGATGGAGGCGGGAGTGCCTCGCAGGAGGCGCCCCAAAAGGCCAAGGCCGACAGCGACTGCGAATACTGCCACCATGTCTCGGCCAGTGCGATCGTCGCTGCTCAGGCGCTCCAGGATGCGCCGCTTCTATCGGCGCACCTGCGCCTGGAAATGCATCGATACGCATCACATATTCCCGACCTCATCCCGCCGCCCGACTGGCCAGCTCTCGCCTGAGCTGGCGGAACAACCGCATCCGGACCTGCGCTGCCTGCGCGCGGAGCCGGACGTCTCCGCCGAATGGAAATCCTGTTCGGATTCACATATGAAACGATATTCCCTGCCGCTCGTCATCGCGGCAATCTTCTGTATTCCCGCCCCGGTTTACGCACAGGCGGCGGCCGAAATGCGGGCCACCACCGCGCCGCTGACACTGGCTAAGGCCATCGAACGCCCAATGCAGCACCATCCGGAGATCCGGGCCGCGGCGAGCGAGGTGGCGGCACGGGGCGGTGCGCTTGCCCAGGCCGGCACCTTTCCCAATCCGGAGCTCGCGCTCCTGCGCGAAGGCGCGAACGGGACGAGCCGTACGACGACGGTCCAGCTCAACATTCCCGTGGAACTGGGCGGCAAGCGCTCCGCACGCGTACGCGCGGCACGCGGGGAGCAGCAGGTTGCAAGCCTGGACCTGGACGCGGTTCGGCTTCGCATCCGGGCCGAGACAGTGGCAGCCTGGTACGAGCTGGCTGCGGCGCGGGAGCGCAGCCGGCTGGCCGCTGAACTTGTGTCGATCGCGCAGAAGGCAACTGGTGCTGCAGGCAAGCGTGTCGTCGCCGGGAAGATCTCGCCGGTCGAGGAAACCCGTGCCAGGGTCGCTGAAGCCGGCGTGCGCGTCGAAGCGGTGCAGGCGACGCGGGAACTGGAGCGGGCCAAGGTGCGCCTTGGCGCCCTGACAGGCAGCAGCCCTGCACTGGTCGACGTCGCCGATTCCGGCGTCCTCGACTTGCCTGCTCTCGCTCCACTACCGGGACTGCTGGCGCAACTGGAACAGGCGCCGGCACTGGCTCGGGCGCGGGCCCAACCTTTGCCCGCGGGCGAACCTGATGTGCCCCAGCATTTCATTACCCTGGGGGAGATCGCCAGCTTCGACATGGCGCCCGGCCCCAACCAGATGAGCCGCGAGCAGGGCAAGCGCCGCGTCGTCGTTACGGCCAACGTGCGCGGCCGGGATATCGGCTCCTTCGTGCAGGAGGCGGAGCAGCGCATCCAGGCCGGGGTAAAGGTCCCGACCGGCTACTGGACGACCTGGGGCGGCCAGTTCGAGAACCTGCAAACGGCGGCCAAGCGGCTGCAGGTCGTCATTCCGGCGTCGCTGCTGCTGGTGTTCGCCCTGCTGTTCGTCATGTTCAATAACGTCAAGGACGGCCTGCTCGTCTTCACCGGAATTCCGTTTGCCTTGACGGGCGGGATTTTCGCCCTCTGGATGCGCGGGATTCCGCTGTCGATTTCGGCCGCGGTGGGCTTCATCGCGCTGTCCGGCGTGGCGGTGCTCAACGGCCTGGTCATGATCTCGTTCATCAGGAGCCTGCGCGAAGCCGGGGTGCCCTTGCTCGACGCAGTACACGATGGAGCGGTGACCAGGCTGCGCCCCGTCGTGATGACGGCGCTCGTCGCTTCGCTCGGTTTCGTCCCGATGGCGATCGCCACCGGCACCGGGGCCGAAGTGCAGCGCCCGCTTGCCACGGTGGTCATCGGGGGCGTCCTGTCGTCGACCGCGCTCACGCTCCTGCTGCTTCCATTGATGTACTTCCTCGCCCACAGGAAGGAAAAAGGGAAGCTGACGACATGACGCGGTTCCTTATCGGCCAGCAGTCTTGGGCTGGCCGGTCGGGGTAGCCAATGCTCGTTGCACACACTACAGGCTTGTCCGCTGATCGAGCCGCCGCCGGATGCGCCACTCCTGCAGCAACCCCCAGGCGGCAGGAATCACGAACAGGGAAAGCAGCGGCGCCGTGATCATCCCGCCGATCATCGGCGCGGCTATTCGCTGCATGATCTCGGAGCCTGCCGCGCTGCCGAACATGATAGGCAGCAGGCCAGCCACGATGACCGCCACCGTCATGGCTTTGGGCCGCACCCGCAGGAGCGCGCCTTCCCGGATCGCTTCCAGCACCACTTCGCTGGTGAATGGCCTTCCTGCGTCGAGCCGGCTCTGGAGCGCATTGCGCAGGTAGACCTGCATGACCACGCCGAATTCCGCAGCCAGTCCGGCCAGCGCGATGAAGCCGACCGCTGTCGCCACCGACACCGCATGGCCAAGCAGCCAGATAAGCCAGAATCCGCCGACCAGGGCAAACGGCACGGTGGCCATCAGCATCACCGCTTCCGCCTTGGACCGGAAGGCCAGGTAGAGCAGGAGGAAGATCACCAGCAGAGTCAGTGGCACGACGGTCGTCAAGCGCTCGGATGCGCGCTCGAGATACTCGAATTGCCCCGACCAGCCGATCGCATAGCCCGCGGGGAGCGTGACCTGGTCGCGCACCTGTGCCTGCATCGCACGTACGGCAGTGAGCAGGTCGACACCGCGCACGTCGACATACACCCAGCCGGACAGGCGGGCGTTCTCGCTGCGGATCATCGGCGGTCCATCCGTCACGACGATGCTCGTCACGTCGCCCAGACGGATCTGCGCGCCGCGCGCGGTAACGAGCGGCAGCTCACGCAAGGCCTGCACTGAATTGCGGTAGTCCTGCGGGTAGCGCATGTTGATCGGGAAGCGCTGCCGCCCGTCGACGACCTCTCCCACCTTGTCGCCGCCGATCGCGGTGGACACCACCGATTGGATCTCGGCCACGCTCATGCCATAGCGCGCAGCGCGCACCCGGTCGATGTTGACGTCGATATAGCGGCCGCCGCTCAGCCGCTCTGCGAGCGCTGACCTGACCCCCGGCACCGTCTTGACCGCGGCTTCGATCGCCGTTGCGACCTTGTCGATCTGCCCCAGGTCGGGCCCCGAGATCTTGATGCCGACAGGCGTCTTGATGCCTGTAGAGAGCATGTCGATGCGGTTGCGGATCGGCGGCACCCACACGTTCGACAATCCCGGCACCTTGACGACCCGGTCCAGCTCTTCGACCAGCTTGTCGGCAGTCATGCCGGGCCGCCACTGGTCCTTCGGCTTGAACTGGATCGTGGTTTCGAACATCTCCATCGGCGCCGGGTCGGTGGCGGTTTCGGCGCGACCTGCCTTGCCGAACACGGTCGCCACTTCGGGCACGGTCTTGATCAGGCGATCGGTCTGCTGCAGCAGCTCGCTGGCCTTGGCCGCTGAAAGGCCGGGCAGGGCCGAGGGCATGTAGAGCAGGTCGCCTTCGTTCAGGGGGGGCAGGAACTCTCCACCCAGCCGCGAGATCGGAATGGCCGTCAGCAGGAGCACAACCAGGGCGATACCGAGGACGGTCTTCTGATGCCTGAGGCTGGCATCGAGCAGGGGGCGGTAACCCGAGATGAGCACGCGGTTGATCGGGTTGGCAGACTCTTTCGGGATCCTGCCCCGGATGAGGTAGCCCATCAGCACCGGCACCAGCGTGATGGCCAGGCCAGCGGCAGCGGCCAGCGTGTAGGTCTTGGTGTAGGCCAGGGGGGCGAACAGCTTGCCTTCCTGGGCTTCGAGGGCGAATACCGGGATGAACGACAGGGTCACGATCAGCAGCGAGAAAAAGAGCGCCGGCCCGACTTCCACCGAGGCCTGGGCGACGATGTCCCACCGGGTCTTGTTATCGAGCGGGACGCCCGGGTGCGATTCGGCATGGGCCTCGAGGTGCTTGTGCACGTTTTCCACCAGCACCAGCGCTGCATCGGTGGCGGCGCCCACTGCAATGGCGATTCCACCTAGCGACATGATGTTGGCATTGACGCCCTGGTAGCGCATCACGATGAAGGCGGCCAGCACGCACAGCGGCAGCGTGAGCACGGCCACCAGCGCGCTGCGGACGTGGAACAGGAACAGCGCGCACACGATCGCGATCACGACAAACTCTTCGACCAGCTTGCTGCCCAGGTTCGCTACCGATGCCGAGATCAGCGTCGAGCGGTCATAGGTCGTCACGACCTCGACGCCTTTCGGGAGCGAGCGTTTGAGCGTCTCGAGCCTGGCCTTGACGGCAGCAATGGTATCGAGGGCGTTCTTCCCGGCGCGCATGATGACGACGCCACCGGCGACTTCGCCCTCGCCATTGAGTTCGGCGATCCCGCGCCGCATTTCGGGCCCGAGCCGTACCGTGGCGAGGTCGCGCAGCAGCACCGGTGTCCCCGTCTCGCTCGCGTTCAGGACGATATTGCGGAAGTCCTCCAGGTTGCGCAAATAGCCCTGCGAGCGGACCACGTATTCCGTTTCGGCGATCTCGACGACTGAGCCGCCAGAGGCCTGGTTGGCGCTGGCCACCGCGTCCATTACCTGGGTATGGGTCATGCCGAAGGCGCGCAGCCGGTCGGGATCCAGCACGATCTGGTACTGCCGGACCATGCCGCCGATACTCGCCACTTCCGCGACATCGTGCACCGTCTTGAGCTCGAACTTCAGGAACCAGTCATTGAGGGCGCGCAGCTGGCTCAGGTCATGCCTGCCGGTGCGGTCGACCAGCGCGTATTCGAATACCCAGCCCACTCCGGTGCCGTCGGGGCCCAGCTCGGCCCGCACACCGGCGGGGAGGCGGCTCTGGACCTGGTTGACGTACTCGGTCACGCGCGAGCGCGCCCAGTAAAGGTCGGTCGCGTCGTCGAACAGCACGTAGACAAAGGAGTCGCCGAAGAAGGAATAACCGCGCACGGATGTCGCTCCCGGGACCGAGAGGAGGGCGGTGGTCAAGGGGTAGGTGACCTGGTCCTCGACCAGTTGCGGCGCCTTGCCGGGGTACTGGGTACGGATGATGACCTGGGTGTCGGACAGGTCGGGCAGGGCGTCGAGCGTGATCGTGCGCAGCGAGTACAGTCCCCACGCGGCCAGCAGGGCCGCGCCGAGCAGGACCCAGACGCGCGCGGCGATCGAGGCGCGGATGATGCGCGCGATCATTGCTTGCCACCCTTGGCGACCGCCACCCGCTTGAGCATGTAGCCGTCGGCGCCCTCGACGAATTCGAACTCGACCGTCTGTCCGACCTTGACGTCCTTGAACGCCCCCGCCGAGGGTTTCATGAAGTCCATCGTCATCGGCGGCCATTGCAGCGTCGCGACCGGGCCATGCGACAGCGTAATTGATTCATCCGAAATCTGCTCCACCTTGCCAAGGGCTGAGTGCACCGTCAGCGCTGCCTTGCCTGGCTTGGCCGGCCGGGCAGGCTCCTGCCCCGCGCTGGCGGCGCCCGGCGTTGCCGGTGCACCCGTTGCAAACTTGGGCAGGATCGATTTCAGGTTCGCTTCGGAGTCGATGAGGAACTGGCCGGAAGCGACGACCCGCTGGCCTTCGTCCAGGCCACTCAGGATTTCGGTTGCGTCCCCGATCTCGCGGCCCGTGGTGACCACGACCGGCCGCACGCTGGCGCCCTGTGCGACCAGGACGACCGAGCGCATGCCCGAGGTAATGACTGCTTCGCTCGGGACCATCAGGCGCGACTTGCGTTCAGCGGCGCTCAGCCTTACACGCATCAGCATGCCGGGGATCAGCGCCCCGTCCGGGTTGCCCAGCTCGATGCGGGCCTGTGCGGTGCGGGTAGCGGTATTCACGCCTGGCAGGATCTCGCGCACCTTGCCCTGGTAGGTACGCTCGGCGTTACCCGCAGCCGTGGCGCTGACCTGCATGCCTGCCTGCACGGTTCCAATCAAGGCCTCCGGCACTTCGGCGAGCAGCCAGACAGTAGCCGTGCCGACTACCTTCGCGATCGTCATGCCCGGCGTGACCTGGGCCCCTTCCCGGACCCCGAGCTCGCTGACGATCCCGGTCGCGGGGGAGTTCAGTGTCAGGTGAGTCTGCACACGCCCGGTCCGTGCCAGGTCCGCGACCAGGCTGTCGGGAATGGCGAGCGCGCGCATGCGCTGGCGTGCGGCGGCTGCGAGGACGGGATCGCTCCCGCGCTTGAGCGCAAGGTATTCCTCCTGCGGGGCGATCCACTCCGGAACGAATACCGATGCGATCGCCTGCCCGCGCTTGATCGCTTGTTGCGGCGCCCGGACGTGGAGCCGGTCGATGTAGCCTGCAGCACGGCTTTGCACGACTTCTTCACGGGAGGTGTCGAATTGCGTCGTGCCGACCATGTCGAAGGATTCCGCCGTTTCCTCGCGCCTGGCGGTCGCATAGCGGATGCCGAGGTTCTGCTGGAGCGACGGCGAAATCGTCACGCCGGCCGCATCGCCGCCTTCGTCCGCATACACAGGCACCAGCTGCATGTCCATGAAGGGGCTTTTCCCGGGCTTGTCGAAGCGCTGGCCGGGAACCATCGGGTCGTGCCAGTACAGGACGCGCTTGCCGGAACCCGGTGACGAGGCGGCGCCTGGTGCGTTCGTGCCCGTCTGCTGGCCTGGGACGCCGGCAGTCCTGCCCGAGCCCAGCCAGTAGCCGCCATAGCCGATCAGGCCAGCTGCGGCGGCGAGGACGGCGATTTTCAGTGCGAGGGAGCGCTTCATTTGCCGGTCCTCCCAGTGCTTGCAAGGGCCTGGGGGAGCAGGCGCAGTTCGAGTGCCGCCCACACCAGCGCCGCGTCCAGTTCGAGCGCATTGACCTGCAGCCTGCGCTCGAGGGCGCTGCGCCTGGCCTTGAAAACCGCGGTCAGCGTTCCGCTTCCTCCTCGGTATTCGGCCAGCCTCGATTCGACCTCCTGCGCGGCCGTGGGCAGGAGCTCCTTCCGGAGGCGGACAGCACGGCGTGTCAGGCTGTCCAGCTGGGCCAGCTGCGCTTCGGTCGCCGCCCGGGTCTCGAGCAGCGCATCCTCGTACTCCAGCCGCGCCCGGGTTCCGAGTTCAAGCTTCTCCGCGATGTCGCGATCCTGGCGCTGCGCCCGGCGAACGCTAAGGGGAATGCTGGCGCCGAACGAGACCATGTTCGAGTACTGGCTGCTTCTCTGGGCAAAGCCGAGTTCGAATGACCAGTCCGGCCGGCTTTCATGGACGGCCGCGCGTGCATCGGCATCGGCCAGGTCGACGGCGCGCCGTGCGCTGAGGATGGCAGGGTGCTTCGCCTCGAGGTCTGTCGTGGCCAGGTGCGCCGCCGCGGTATCGAGCCTCGGGGCCTCGTCTGCAACGGCGCTGGTATCGGTGCGGGTCCAGCGGCGCAGGCCGATGAGTGCCGCCTGCAAGTCCTGGGCGGCCGCATCGACGCTGTCGCCGGCCAGCAGCAGCTCGGTCTTGGCCTGCAACACGTCGCTGGCCGAAGCCCGGGCCCCGCGATGCGTCGCCTGGAGGGCGGAAAGATCGCTTTCCATTTCGCGTGCGATCGCCTGCACCAGGGCCAGCGCGCGCTGCCTGTACAGCACTGTCAGCCAGGCTGTTCCAGTCTCGACGCGTACGCTGGCGAGCTTGTCGACGTGCGCCGCCTCGCCGGCCTCGATGGCGCTGCGCGCCTGCGCCGACCGGGCCTCGCGCTTGTCGCGGGACACCCATTGCTGTTCGACGCCGATGCGGCGCATGGTCATGAAATCGGCGTTCGGACGAAACTTGTCCGGGCCTGATACCGGCAGGTTGTCGATGCCCAGTTTCAGGCTGGGGTCAGGTAGCTGGCCGGCGCGCGCGGCAGCATGCTCGCTGGCCGCGACCGAGGCGCGTGCCGCGCGTGCGGACGCCGAGACCGAGGCCGCGCGCCGCAAGGCTTCATCCAGGGTAAGTGCATCCGAGCCGGCCGATGCGGCACTGGAAGCAACATAGAACAAGGCCGCGAGCAGGGCGCGACGAGTGCGTACAGGCCTGGCCGGCACGGCGTGATATGACGTGAATACATGAAACATACATCCTCCGCGATTGAAAACAGGCGCCGGCGTCTTGCCGGGCACGTGAGCAGCGGGAGGAGATCAGACGCGAATGCGCAGTGTTCGCAGATAGGGCGGGTCGGCGCCGGGGCCGGGGAGATATCCTGGCCAGGCCAGCACACTCGCGTGCGCAAGGACGGGCGCGACGATACGCACCAGTCCCGGGGCGCACAGCAGTGTGAGCGCCGGCGCAGGGTTGTGGTGATCGACCGAGGCCTTGGTGTCGGCCAGGAATTCGGCGCAATGGACGGGGCGTTCCACATCCATCCCTGCGCACGGCTCGCCATCCATCATCTGCATGGGCAGGGGCTGCGTGACAAGTTCAGGACACAGGTACGACGCCATTGCCATCCCAGAAGTCATGAGGCTCATGACGAGGAGAAGTGCAATGTATCGGAACAGTGATGGGAAGGAGCGGCGCATCGGTTGGAGGAAAGGGGTTCGGTGCCATTCTAGCCACAATCCCCTGGCAGTCCAAGTTTTTTGGGGATCCAGGGGTGTCATTCGCCGACATCTGCGCATCGACCGACCCCGAGCATGCCGGTGTCGGAGAGCGGCCATGCGCCCTTCATGAAACGCGTGCATTCTTGACCAATGGCATGCTACATTGGCCATATGCGCCTCAGGTTACGATCATTCCTACTGTGCCTGCTCATCATCTCCCTACCGCTGCAGGGCATCGCGGGGATGGTGAGGTTCGAGTGCGGGATGGCGCATCATCCTTCCACGGCCGGCACTGCCGAAGCAGCGGCCGGCAGCGGCGTGCACGGCGACGGGCACGAACATGCCGGCGCTGCGGCGCAGGCCGCCGCGTCGCCTGACGAAGATTGCGACAGCGACGGCGAGCATGGGCGCTCGGGTTGCGGCAATTGTACGAACTGTTCCATCGGCGCCTGCGCGCCGCCTCCCGTCATGACCGTCAACGCGGTCGAGGAAGCGGCCAGCGGCGTCCTTCATTTCTCCTCCGCTTCGTTCACCGGGCATATTCCGGCCCGGATCGAACGACCCCCGCGCACGACAACCATCGCGGCGTAATCCTTGCGGCCCGCGGCAACCGGCGTGCCGACACGCGCTATCGCCAGCATGCGATTGCGCGCTCCGACTCGCGCCTGAACTTTATATGGCTTACCGTTGCTTTAATGAAGATTTGTTGCTGAGATTCGAAAATCTGTCTAAATTAATTAAGCATTCATTTGTCTAGACAAGCGTTTCTTTGTTCGAAAATCCAGTTCGGGCCGTGCTTGACCCACCAATCGTCAAGGTCCTGTGCTGTCTACAAAAAGAAATCCGGAGGGGTAAATGGTTCACAAGTACGTCCCACGAACGACAGCAGCGCTCGCACTGCTCGTCCTGCAGCAAAGCGCCCATGCACAGCAGCCTGCGACCAATGACAACACTCAGGCAGCCGGAATGGAACGGGTCCAGATCACGGGCAGCCGCATCAACCTGCGCCAGGAGCAGCTTTCCGGAGTCGGTCCCGTCACTGTCATCGATGCCGACACCATCCAGCGCTCCGGGGCGATTTCGATCGAGACCCTGCTGCAGCGGCTGCCGTCGTCTGCCGGTACCGCAGGCAACCAGACCAGCGCGTACTGGACCAGCAACGGCTACGGGACGACCCAGGTCAACCTGCGTGGCCTCGGCATCGACCGCACCCTGGTGCTGCTGAACGGACGCCGTGTCGTATCCGGCGGCACGGGCGCGAACAGCTCGGTGGACCTGAACATGATCCCGGTGGCGATGATCGAACGCATCGAGGTGCTGAAGGATGGGGCGTCCGCGATCTATGGCGCCGACGCCGTGGCCGGGGTGGTCAACATCATCACCAAGAAGGCCTTCGACGGGCTCGAAGCGTCGGTCCGCTATGGCAAGACCGAACGCGGCGACGGCGACGAGAAGTCCGCCGACCTCGTATGGGGCAGCAAAGGCGAGCGTGGAACGCTGATGGCCTCGCTGAATTATTCGGAAAGCGGCCCGGTCAACCTGGCCTCGCGCGCGCCTTGTGCGCTGTTCGAGGAAGATGGCGAGCTGGTTTGTTCCGGCAGCTCGTCCACCATCGGCGGCCGGGCGCGTCTGGCGGACGGCCGGCGCGTCAACTTCAACCAGGATCCGAACGGGAACCCGCGCGGCTTCGAGACCTATAGCGCACCCAAGCATGCCTACAACAGCAACCCGCTCCTGAATGCGGTCAATCCGATCAAGCGCGTCGGCATGAGCGCCTTCGGCAACATGCGCCTGACCGACAGGCTCGATTTCTTCAGCGAGCTCATGTTCACGAACCGCAAGTCGGAGCAGCTGGCGACGCCGGGCGCCATCGGGGCCTACCGGCCCATCGAGATCGCGGCCAGCCATCCGACCAATCCAACCGGACAAAACCTGACCCTGGCGCGGCGCCGTGTTGCCGAGGTCGGGCCGCGCTACTTTTTCCAGGAAACGAATACCTTCCGCGTCGTGGCCGGCCTGAAAGGGGCGATTGGCGAGAAATGGGACTGGTCGGCATCGCTCAACTGGGGCCGCAACACGGGCGTGGACGGGATGACGAACATCATCAACCTCGATCGCGTCGATGCGACGCTCAATGCCGCGACCTGCGGCAGGAGCCCGGCCGCTGCGCCGTGCGGCAATTACCTTGGCTACGGCAACCTGAGCCCCGCCGTGCTGGAATACATCCATTTCACCACGCGCGACCATGGCGGCAATGACCAGAAGAGCTTCAACGCCAGCATCAGCGGCGAGCTGTTCTCGCTGCCGGCCGGCGCTGTCGGTTTCGCCTCGGGGTTTGAATACCGCCGCGAGAAAGGCTGGCGCGATCCGGACAGCCTGATCGTGTCCGGCGCGGCCAACACCAATGCCATGGACCCGATCGCCGGCCAGTACAGCGCGCGCGAAGTGTTCGCCGAGCTGTCCGTTCCCTTGCTGGCCAGGCTGCCGATGGTGCACTCGCTCACGATGAATGCCGCGGCCCGCTATTCGGACTACAGCCTGTTCGGCTCCCAGGGGACGTACAAGGTCGGCCTCGACTGGCAGGTGGTTCCGGCACTGAAGGTGCGCGCGAACCGCTCGACGGCCTTCCGCGTCCCGAACGTGCCGGAACTGTTCGGCGGCGTCTCGGAAGGCAACCTGACCACGACCGACCCGTGCAACAACTGGAATACGTTCGATCCGAACTCGGCGGTCTACAAGAACTGCCAGGCTTCCGGCGTCCCGGCCGGCTTCCGGCAGTTCGGCCCGTCGATCCTGACCACCGGCGGGGGCAACCAGAACCTGAAGCCGGAAAATGCGGACACCTTCACGGTCGGCGCGGTATGGACGCCGTCGAAGGCGCTGACCCTGACGCTCGATTACTTCAACATCGAGATCGATAACGCGATCGAGACCGTCCCGGGCTCGACCAAACTATCGGTGTGCTACGACTCGCCGGGCCTGGCGCACATCTTCTGCCGTCCCTCGAGCTTCACCCGCGATCCGCGCACCGGCGAGATCAACTTCCTGTCGTCCCAGCCGGAGAACGCCGCGCAGCAGAAGGTCGCGGGGCTGGACGTCGGCGCCAGCTACGACTTCAGCCTGGCGGGCTGGAACTCGTCCCTGACGGCCGACGTGTCGCGGCTGAACCGCTTCGACGTGACGCCGTTCCCGGGCGGGGAGGTCATCGAGTACGGCGGCAAGATCACGGGCGGGCGCGGAAGCTATGCCAGGTGGCGGTCGACGGCGTCGCTGGCGACCTCGAACGGCCCGTGGTCCGGGTCGTATACGGTCCAGTACATCGGCAAGGCCGACGACATCAATGCGGCGCCGGAGGATATCGGCGCGCGTGCGCCGAGCATCGCTTACCACAACGCCAGCCTGAAGTACGCGTTGAGCAAGGCGATGGCGATCTCGTTCGGCGTCGACAACCTGTTCGACAAGCGGCCGCCGTACATCCAGAGCTGGACCGACGGTAACACCGATACCATGACCTACGACTTGCTCGGGCGCCGTTGGCACCTGCGCCTCGGCTACCGGTTCTAGCCATGCGATGACACCAGGCGGGCCATCTTGCGTGTATCCTTCGCAGCGGCCTGCCCGGCCAGCCAGGAAACATCAACTACTCAATCACTATGCAATCAGCTTTCTGGGTGCGACGCGCCCACAAATGGATCGGCCTGATCATCGGCGTGCAGGCGCTGCTCTGGATGATCAGTGGCCTCTACATGGTCGTGGTCCCGCTCGAAGTCATTCACGGCGACCACCTGGCCCACGTGCCGACCGAGCCGCTGGAGCCGTCCGGTACCCGCATGCCGCAGGAGCGCCTGCACGATGCCTATCCCGGCATCACCAGCATCCGCATGAAGAACCTGCTCGGCAGGGAGGTCTACGAGATCAGGCAGGGCCCGCAGGCCAGCCTGGTGGACGCCGCCAGCGGCAAGAAGATCAGCCCGCTCGAACGCGACGACATCGTCGCCCTTGCCGACGCGGCCTATGTCGGCGAAGGCAGCATCAAGGGCGTGGAATGGGTGACCAGGGCGCCGCAGGAAGTCGGGGGGCGCCCGGTGCCGCTGTGGGCCGTCCACTACGACGAGCCGGGATTGACGACCCTGTACTTCTCGCCCCACACGGGCGACCTGGTGGCCCGGCGACATGAGCTCTGGCGCTGGTTCGATTTCCTGTGGATGTTCCACATCATGGACTACGAGGAGCGCGAGAACGTGAACAACACGCTGCTGCGGGCCGCCTCGATCACCGGCCTGCTGTTTGCCCTCAGCGGCGCCTGGCTGCTGTTCTACAGCTTCACGCGGAGGAAAGCGGCATGAGCCATTGGATCAGACGCCTGCACAAGTGGGTAGGCCTGCTGCTGGCAATCCAGTTCGTGTTGTGGATGTCGAGCGGGGTCGTCATGAGCCTGCTCGATGCGGACAAGGTGCAAGGCCGCGAATTGCGCGTCAAACCCCCGAAGCCGCCGGCGTGGCCGCGCGACGTGCTTGCCGCCGACGCGGTGCTCGCCGCCAGTCCCGAAGGCGTCATGCAGATCACCTCCGGGTGGCTGCTCGACCGGCCCGTGTACCGGCTGCAGAACGACAAGCGTCACTGGCTGGTGAGTGCGGCCGATGGCAAGGCTGTCCAGGTCGATGCGCGCCTGGCCGCCGACATCGCGCGCGCCTCCTACGCCGGCCCGGGCACCGCCGCTACGGCGCGCCTGCTGAACTTCACGCTGGAGGCACGCGCCCACAAGGAACCGGTCTGGCGCGTCGACTTCAACGATGCGGACGCGACGTCCGTCTACGTATCGAGCCGCTCCGGCGCGGTGCTCGAACACAGGAACGACACCTGGCGCCTGTTCGACCTGTTCTGGATGCTCCACATCATGGATTACAGCGAGCGCACCAATTTCAACAACCTGTTGCTGGTCTCCAGTGCCATCGGCGGATTGTGGATGGCGCTGACCGGCGTCTGGCTGCTGTTCGCGAGCGTGCGCCTCGCCGAATTCGTTCCAGGCCGCTGGCGCCGCAGCCGCCGGATCGACCTGGTCGACAGCCAGGGAGTGAAGCAGCGTTCGGTCGACGCCGTGCAGGGCGAGACCGTGTTCCAGGCGCTGGCCCGCTCGGGCCTGCAGTTGCCGTCGAACTGCGGGGGCGGGCAGAGCTGCGGCCTGTGCGAGGTGCGCTGCGTCGGCCAGGCGCCTGCACCCACCAGCGCCGACCGCGCGCTGCTGTCGCCGCAGAAGCTCGAAGCAGGGTACAGGTTGGCCTGCAACCTTCCGGTCAGGCGCAGTCTCGCGATCGACGCGGGGGATGGCGCGGCCTTGACCACCGAGCGCTCAGGGATCGTGACGGGCGTGAAAGCGCTGACGCCCTTCCTGCGCGAGATTACGGTGAGCCCCAACGACCACCTGCAATGCCGCCCCGGCGCTTACGTGCAGGTGATCGTTCCCGCCTACGCGCGCGATGCCAGCCACCTGGCCATTCCGGACGAGCACCGCGACGACTGGCGCGCGGCAGGGCGGCTAGAGCGCCTGGCCAACGATGCGCCGGTGCGGCGCTCGTATTCGGTTTCGGTGCCGGTGGAATGCGCCGGCGGCCAACTGACCTTCCTGGTGCGCTTCATGCCGGGGGCGCAACCGGGCAGGGGCTCGGGCTACATGTACACGCTCAAGACCGGCGATACGCTGCGCTTCAGCGGGCCGCACGGCGACTTTGCGCTCAAGCCCGGCTCCCGCGAAAAGGTGTTCATCGGTGGCGGCGCCGGGATGGCGCCGCTGCGCGCGATGATCCACGCACTGCTGACGAAGGGCGCGGCCGAACCGCTGCACTTCTGGTACGGAGCGCGCACCCACCGCGATGCGCCCTATGTGGACGAGATGCGCGGCTTCGCTGCGCGCCATCCGAACTTCGACTGGCGCCTGGTGCTCTCCGAGGAAGCAGGCGCCGACGGCAGGCCGGCGGGGCTGGTCCACGAAGCCGTGCTGGAGGGTTTGCTTCGCACGCATCCGGACCTCGCTTCGCTCGAGTTCTATGTCTGCGGGCCGCCGGCGATGCTGGCGGCGACCCGCAGCATGTTGCGCAGCCTGGGCGTAGACGACGCGCGCATCGCCTACGACGACTTCAAGGTCTGAGCAGCATCCGGGCGTGCGCCTTATTGTTTGGCCTTGCGCGACGACCAGTGCACGTGGACGATCGACCAGTGCCCGTCCTTCCGTGCCAGCACGGCAGTCCCGGTCCCGAAGAGGTGCACGGGCTTGCCGCGCGCGCTGCCGGTGGTCTCGGACTCTTCCCAGACCACGGCCGTGTCGCCGTCGATACGTTCGCTCTGCCTGAGCACTTTGCGCGTCGCGTTCTTCGAGAATTCCATGTCGCCACCCAGGTGATGGTGAGCGTATTCGTCGCGTGAACGTTCCACGTAACCGGACTCGTAGATCGCGATATCGGGTGCGAGCAGGCTCAGTGCCTTGGCCTTGTCGCCACTCGTGAGGGCGTCGTGGAAGGCCGACAGCGTCTCTTTTGGCGATGCGGCCAGGCTCGTTGCCGATACCGCGAACAGGGCGGCAGTCAGGAGGAAGGCTGGAATGGTTTTCTTGATCATTGTTTTCCCTGGATGATGAAACTCACGACGCCGTCGGCGGTGAGGTGGAACTGAGGAAAGCGGCAGCGAGGAGGGCCGCCACCAGGATGCATGCCTCGAGCTGTAGGATGCGAGCGAAACGTTTTCCTGCAACCGGGTCCGGCTTGGGCTTGCGCAGCTGCGCCAGCAGCCGGGGCATCACGACGAAGCGGTTGATGCCGCCCAGCGCCGCCGCGCACAGCACCAGCCCTACCTTGATGAGCAGCAGCGTTCCATACGGATGGCCGAGCGCGTTCCCGAAGCTGCCCAGAGCGCGCCATGCACTGAGGATGCCGGTGACGAAGATGCCGGCCAGTGCGACGGTCGCCGAGGCCGACAGCGAGGAAACGAAACGGGCGCATTCGGCGCGGTTCTTCGACTCCCATTCCGGCTGCTTGCGCAAGGTCAGCAGCCCGGCCACGATGACTTCGCCCACCCAGACGCTGATCAGCACGAGGTGGATCCAGTCGACCAGGACCGGCCAGGTAAAGTCGCCCCCGGCGCCGGCATGACTGACCATGCTGCGCGAGTAGAGGAACACGCCGAGCGCCGCGGCGCGCAGCAGGGGCGCCGCGCCCCGCGCCGGCTTACCGCCAGACGCGCGCAGGGTCAGGCACACGGCGAGCAAGGCGCCGGCGCCGATCATCCAGGCCAGCCCGTAGTGCGTGGCCGTGATCACCGACTGCACGGCGGGGAAGGCCTGGCTGACAGGTACTTCGGCCATCGATGCCGCTTCGAGCCAGAGCAGCGCGACATGGGCCGCGATGGCCGCCAGCACCACGGCCAGCATGGCCTTGCGCAGGCGGGGCACCAGGTCGACGCCCCATGCAGACCGTGCGCTGCGCAGCCAGAGATGCGCCGCGCTGGCGCCCACCAGCACGGCGACAGACAGGTTCAGGATAAAGGTGACGAAGCGCTGGGCCGTTGCGAGGTCCGGCTCCACCTTACTTCACCTGGAACTCGAACTGCCCTTTGATCTTGTGACCATCGCGGGTGACGGTGGACCACTGGACCCGCCACGCGCCGGCGTGCAGGGCCGGGACCGTGGCCGTGAGCACCTTGGGATTGGCGCTGTCGATGGCGGTTTTGGTGGGCTCCACGATCGCGCCTGCGGCATCGACCAGCTTGATCTTGCTGAACGGAAGTTCAAGCTGCTCGCTGAACTGCAACCGCACCTGGCTCGGCGCCGGGCTGACGACGGCATTGGCCTGCGGCGAGGAGGATTCGAGCCTGGCGTGCGCGGACGCGGTTGAAGAGAAAAGGCATGCCGACGCTGCCAGCGCGGCAGCGAACAAGGTTGTGGTTCTCACGATGGTTCTCCGGCGGTTCATGAATGCTGCGTTTTACAGGGTCGCCTGGAGCTGGACGACGGTGATCGCGCCATTCACACGGTCCGCTGCGAACCTGACCTTGTCGCCGACCTTGACCTTGTCGAGCATGCCTGGTTCCTTGACGCGGAATACCATGCTCATCGCGGCCATGTTGAGGTTCTTCAGTTCGCCGTGGCGCAGCGTGATCTTCCCGGCTTCCTTGTCGATTTTCTTCACTTCGCCGTCGGTGAGTTCGACTGCGGCCGGCGCCTGGTGGCCAGCATGGCCATCATGTGCGCCATGGCCGGCGTGCGCGCCGTTCTGGGCGGCCGCAGTGGAGGCAGCTGCAGCCAGGGCGAGAGCGAAAGTGAGTTTCGAGAATGCATTCATGGTGATTCCTTTCATTGGTCAAGAAATGATGTTCAGTGGTAGTGAGCGTAGTTAATGATGGCCCTTGTGGCCAGCGGGCTTACGAACGGTTACTTCGACATCCGGGGTTTTGGTGGCCGGCATCGATTGGCCGCCCGCCCCCTGGCTTCGTACGGCGGCCGGCGGTTCGCCCTTCCACTCGTAGGCGACGGTGCCTGCCGGGTGCCTGTACCAGCCAGGATCCTTGTAGTCGCCCGGCTTCTGGTCTTTGCGCACCTTCAGCAACGTGAACATTCCGCCCATCTCGACGCCGCCGAATTGTCCCTGGCCCGTCATCATCGGCAGGGTATTTTCGGGAAGAGGCATCTCCATGTCGCCCATGGAGCCGCCCTTGTCGCCCATGACCATGTAGTCCGGCACCAGCCTGGCGATCTTGTCGGCCACGCCACGGTGGTCGACCCCGATCAGGGTCGGGACGTCGTGGCCCATGGCGTTCATCGTGTGGTGCGATTTGTGGCAGTGGAAGGCCCAGTCGCCGGGTTCGTCGGCGATGAACTCGATGGCACGCATCTGGCCCACGGCGATGTCGGTCGTGACCTCCGGCCAGCGCGATTCCGGCCGGGTCCAGCCGCCATCGGTGCCGGTGACCTCGAACTCGTGGCCATGCAGGTGGATCGGGTGATTCGTCATCGTCAGGTTGCCGGTGCGAATACGCACCCGGTCACCCTGGCGCACGTTCATCGTGTCGATACCCGGGAAGACGCGGCTGTTGAAGGTCCAGATATTAAAGTCGAGCATCTCGTTCACCCGCGGCGTATAGCTTCCCGGCTCGATGTCGTAGGCGTTGAGCAGGAAGACGAAATCGCGGTCGACCCTGTGCTGCGCGGGATTCCTGGGGTGCGTCACCCAGAAGCCCATCATCCCCATCGCCATCTGCACCATTTCGTCGGCGTGCGGGTGGTACATGAAGGTACCGGGCCGCCGCGCCACGAATTCATAGACGAAGGTCTTGCCGGGCTGGATGGCCGGCTGGGTCACGCCGCTGACCCCGTCCATGCCGTTCGGCAGGCGCTGGCCATGCCAGTGGATGCTGGTGTGCTCGGGCAGGCGATTGGTCACGAAGATGCGCACCCGGTCGCCCTCGACCACTTCGATGGTCGGGCCGGGGCTCTGGCCGTTGTAGCCCCACAGGTTGGCTTTCATGCCGGGTGCGATTTCGCGCACGACCGGTTCGGCGATCAGGTGGAACTCCTTGACGCCGTTGTTCATGCGCCAGGGAAGCGACCAGCCGTTCAGGGTAACGACCGGGTTGTACGGACGGCCGTTCGGCGGCGGCGGTGGCGGCTGCGTGGCCGCGCTGGTCATGACCGGCGCTTCCGGAAGGGAAGCCGCACCGGCGCGGCTTACCAGCCCTGCGCCAACCAGGGCGGCGGCGCCGGTGAAGAAATCTCGACGAGAACTCATTTCGGTGTTTCCTTGTTTAATGTTCAGCAGCGGCGTCGGCTGGCGCGGCAGTGGAAGCCATGGAGATCGACGAGCCGCCGGTGCCGCTGATGGCTGCCTGCAAATCGGTTTCCGCGATCCAGTAGTCGCGCTGGTACTCGATGGCCGAGTTGACGCCGGCGACCTGGGCGCGGGCATCGGCCAGCAGCTCGAATACGCTCATCAGCATGCCGTTATAGCGCAGCAGGGTCTCTTCGGAGATCTTCTTGCGCAAGGGCACCAGCTCGTCGCGGTACTGCCGGGCGACGTCGTAACTGGTCCGATAGGCGGAATAGGCTTCGCGCACCTGCGAGCGTGCGACGGTGGCGGTATTGGCCGTCCGGTGTACCGATTGCATATAGATCGCTTCGGCCTTCGCAACGCGCGCGCCGCCCCAGTCGAAGAGCGGCAGGCTCAGTTCGATCTCGTAACCGTTCTCGCGGGGCGAACCCGATTTGCTCGAGTTGACGTAGCCGGCGTCGAGGACGTTGACGATGCCGGTGGCGCGGCTCAGGCCCAGGGCGCGCGCGGTCGACTCGGTGCCCAGCCTGGCCAGGCGCACATCGAGGCGCTGCTGCATGGCGAGCGATTCGATCTGTGCCGCGTCGCGCGTCGTTGCCGGCAGGTCTGGAAGCCGGTCCGGAATCTGGAACGCGGTGTGTTCGCCCCATACGCCCATCAGCCGGGTGAGCTGCTCGCGCGCAGCCGTCGCGTTGTGGCGCGCGCGCGCAAGCTGCGCGGTCGCCTCTACCGAAAACGCCTGTTCGCGCGCCTTGTCGAGGGCGCTGAGATTCCCGACTTTCGCCATGCGCTGCGCCAGTTCGGCGCTCGCCCCGGCAGCCTCGTGCACCTGCTGCGCATAACTCGCCGACTGGGTGGCCGCGACGGCCCTGAACCAGGCCTTGCGCGTATCGGCCGCCAGCCTGACGGCCTCGGTAGCGGCCACCAGCTTGGCGCTTTCGAAGCGGCGCGATTCGATGTCGCGGCGGATCGGAATCGTCACCAGGCCGACCAGGTCGAACATGACGCTACGCTCGATTTCGGTCTCGCCGCCGCCCGACATCCGGCTGAAACTGAAGCCTGGATTGGCCATGCGGCCGGCTTGTACGAGGTCCGCCTCGGCGACGCCGAGCTCGGCAAGCGATGCGCGCAGGCCGCGGTTATTGAGCAGCGCGACACGGACTGCATTGTCGGCAGTCAGCGGCTGCTTGAGCAGCTGATCGAGCTCGGCCTGGACGGCGGCGCTGTCGGCGTCCGCCTTGGGCAGGCGAAGGTCTTGTCCCGTGCGTTCTGCGGTGATGGCGGACACGTCGTCCAGGCCGCCGTCCTTCGAGAACGTGGCGCAACCGCTCGACACCAGCACCACGGCCGCTGCAGCAAGCGCGCGCAGCCGGGGAGAAAATGGCTTCATTGTCATCGTATGCCCTGGATTAATGATGTTTGCTGTGGTCGGCCGGTGGCGCGGTAGCCGGCTTCGGGGTAACCGCCGGCGCTGCCTCGCTCTTGTGCTCGCCGCCATGGGCCTCCTGTCCCCCGTGGCCCGGAACGGCGGCGACGCTATCGTTCGCCGCACGCCAGGCCTTGTCGGGGGTCATCGCATCGTCTTGCGGCGCTTGTGAATAGCCCGCCGCGGCCGGGGTGTAGACCGTAGGTGGTACGCTTGCAGCAGGGTCAGCCGGGTTGGCCTGCGCACGGGTTGGCTGGGCCTGCACGCAGAGCGGCAAGGCCAGCAGGGCGCCGATGGCGACGGCGCAAAGCTTGGATGTCATGGGCTATCCTCGAAATCGGTAACAGGACGTGCGTCGGCACGCGCATGTGTTAAAAAGCCAGGACGACGGCGCGAAAAAACAGCCGGGTCAGGTCTTGCCGGATTTATGCGTACTGATGCCGGGGAGGGCGCTGGGGGCCCTCCTGGATGAAGCCTACGGCGAACACCGGAGGCGTAACGGCGACAGCGTCGGAGCCGTCGAAGGTGGGAACAGGCAACTGCGTGGAGGGGGGAGCCACGGCGCCGAGACAGAAGGCGGAACAGGCACTGCAGGTGGAGTGCGTTTGTTCTCCAGTCATGCGCTCTGCCGATTGTGCTTCAGGGGGCAATTCGCCGGCCTGGCTGGCGTGCCCGCCACCATGATGGGCGTGTTCATCAGCCATGGGTTCGTGCTGCTGCAGCCCGTGATCGGTGGCGACCTGGCTGGACTGCTGATGAACCGGTCCGCACGACAGACGGCTACCGGCAACCGCTTGCAGCGGAAGCACGGCCAGCAGCAGCCAAACCAGGAAAGTTTCAAGTGCGCGGTTCATAGGTGCGGCGAGTATAACACGACAAATTTTGGCCTGGATGGGCTTCAAGGCAGGCGAAAGCAGTCCGGTGCAAGGATCATCCGCGCTCCGCGGCCGCTTACGCGAAGCTGTATGCGCCCGCTTGTCCGGCCGCCTGCGCGGCCACCATCTGCTCCAGCGCCGCGGCCTCCATGGGGCGGCCAAACAGGTAGCCCTGGCAACAACCGCATCCGAGCTCCGCGAGAAAGGCGCGCTGGGCCTGGGTTTCCACGCCTTCGGCGATGATCCCGAGCCCCAAAGACTGGCTCAAGGCCACGATGCTGCGTGCGATCGAGGCGTCGTCCGCGTTGTCCAGGATGTCGCGTACGAAGGAGCGGTCGATCTTGAGCTGGTCCAGCGGTAGCTGCTTGAGGTAGCTGAGCGAGGAATATCCGGTGCCGAAATCGTCGAGCGCGAAACCGATGCCGCGCGCCTTCAGGCGCAGCATCTTGTCGATCGTATCGCCGACGTCGTCGATCAGGACCGACTCCGTCAGTTCGAGTTTGAGCAGGGCGGGATCGATCCCGCGGCCGTCGACGATCTCCAGCACCTCGTTGGCAAAGCCGGGCTGCCGGAACTGGCGCACACTGACGTTGACTGCAATGCTCATGTGGCGCATTGCAGGCATGCGGCTCCATTGCGCCAGCTGCCCACAGGCTGTCCGCAGTGCCCAGTGGCCCAGCGGCAGAATCAGGCCGGACGCCTCCGCGACCGGAATGAATTCCGCAGGACTCACCGGCTTGCCTGCGGCATTGTTCCACCGCAGCAGTGCTTCGGCGCCGCTGATCCGGCCCTGGCTGTCGACCTGGGCCTGGTAGTGCAGTACGAAACCGGAAGTGCGCAGCGATTCGCGCAGTTCCGCCTCCATGGCAAGGCGGCTGGTGACCTCGGCTTCCATGTCTGGGTGGAAAAAGCGCAAGGTATTTTTTCCTTCGCGCTTGGCGCGGTACATCGCCATGTCGCCACGCTTCATCAGGGTGTCGACCGCGCCTTCGGTACTCAGCGCCGCGCCGAGGCTGCAGGTGGCGTGGTGGGGCATGCCGTCGATATCGAAGGGCTCGCGCACCGCGTTGATGATTTTCCAGCCGGTCGCGGCGGCATGGTGGGCCGCCTCCCTCTCGTCCTGCCCGATGTTTTCGAGCAGGATGACGAATTCGTCACCGCCGATGCGCGCCACCGTATCGCCGGCCCTGGTGCAGGCGCCGACCCGCTCTGCCACCTGCAGCAGCAGCCGGTCGCCGGCCTCGTGCCCGCGCAGGTCGTTCAGGTCCTTGAAATTATCCAGGTCGAGGAAAAGCAGGGCGGCGACTTGCCCGGCGCGCTGGTGCAGCGGCAGGCAATGGCGCAGCCGTTCCAGCAGCAGGCGGCGGTTTGCCAGGCCGGTCAGCGGGTCGGAATAGGCCAGCCGCCCGATTTCGTCCTGCGCCAGCTTCTGCGCCGTGATGTCGCCCTGCGTGCCGACATAATGGGTGATGCGGCCGGATGCGTCGCGCACCGCCGTGACCGTGAGCCGTGCCGGGTAGACGCTGCCATCCTTGCGCGAGGTCCAGATCTCGCCCTGCCATTTCCCTTCCGACTCCGCGGACTGCCACATGTCGGCGAGGGCGTCGCCGCTGTCGCGCGACAGCGAAAAAGGCGGCAGGAAGTGTCTTGCCATGTCCTCGGCGGTATGGCCGGTCATGGCGCAATAGGCCTCGTTGACGCGCAAGACGCGATGGTCACGGCCGGCAATGAACATGCCCTCGGCCGACTGGAATACCGTGGCGGCCACGCGGTTCGCCTCCTCGGCCGCGCGCCGTTGCGAAATATCGATCGAAATCCCGCACAGGCCATGGATGCTGCCGTCCTGGTGGACAAGGGGGATCTTGGTCGTGAGGACGGTTACCTGCCGGCCGTGGGCATCGGGCACGGTTTCTTCGGATACCACCCGTTGGCGTCCCACAATCGTGCGCCTGTCGTTGCGCCCGATGACCTCGGCGACCTCCGGCTCGAACAGTTCGCTGTCGTGGCGTCCGACGATATCCTGGCGTCCGCGGCCCAGGAAAGCATGCAGCGCCAGGTTTGCGTAGGTATAACGGTAGGCGGCATCCTTGATATAGATGAGGCTGTCCACGCTGTCCAGGATGGTCCCAAGGCGTTGCTCGGTCTCCCGGAGCGCACCTGTCTTGCGCAGGTTCTGGCGCTTCAGCCATGCCGCCGTGGCCAGTGCCATCAGGAGCAGGGCCAGCACCAGGCCGGCGCCCCACCGCACCCAGGCCGGTACCTGCGCCAGGATGCCGCGCGAGCGCCAGCGCTCGAGGATGCCGAAGTACACCGACCCCGGGTCGCCCTGCCAGGCGCCGAGCCTGCTGTCGAGCGCCCCCAGCAGGTCGCCGCTGCGGCCTTTCGCGGCCGCGTAAAACAGACGGACGGGCTGGAACATGATCGGGGTAGCTACCAGCCCGGTGCCGGTTGCATACAGGGCTCCCGCATAGTCGCTGGCAATGACCGCGTCGGCCTTGCCCTGGCAATAAAGGAGTGCTTCGATACGATGTGGACCTTGTCTCAAGGAGCCACGTAGCTGGATCTCACGGCAAGGAACAAACGCCTTAAAATACATGGAACTGTTCCAACAATCGAGACAATGGATAAATTCCTGGAAATGAAAGTCTTCTCCGCCGTGGTCGAGGCCGCCAGCTTCACGGGCGCCACCCGCAGCCTTGCCATGTCGAAGGCCGCCGTCTCGCGCTACGTGGCCGAGCTCGAGCAGCGCCTCGGCGTGCGCCTGCTGCACCGGACCACGCGCAAGCTCTCGCCCACCACCGAAGGCGAGATCTTCTACGCGCGCTGCCGCGAGTTGCTGGTCAACCTCGACGAGGCGGAAGCCGAGATCACCTCGCGCAGCGGCGAGGCGAGCGGCCTGCTGAAGATCAACGTGCCCGTGACCTTCGGCCTGATGCACCTGGCCCCGCTGTGGCCGGCCTTCCTGGCGCGCCATCCGAAACTCGGGCTCGACATCACGCTGTCGGACCGCGTCGTCGACCTGGTCGAAGACGGATTCGATCTCGCGGTACGGATCGGCCAGTTGCCGTCCTCGTCCCTGATCAGCCGCAAGCTGGCCGTGACGCGCATGGTGCTCTGCGCCTCCCCGGCCTACCTGGCGCGGCGCGGCGAACCGCTGCGGCCGGGCGACCTGCTCGCGCACGACGTGATCTCGTACAGCCTGTTCTCGGGCGGCGAGAACTGGGTCTTCACCGGGCCGGACGGCGAAGTGTCGGTGAAAGTGGCGCCGCGCCTGCGCACCAACAGCGGCGACACCTGCCGCGCCGCGGCCCTGCAGCACCAGGGCATTATCCTGCAGCCGGGCTTCATCGTCGGGGCCGACCTGGCCCGGGGCGTGCTGCGCGAGCTCCTGCCCGGCTACCGATCGATGGAACTGGGCGTCTACGCCGTGTACCCGTCGCGCAAATTCGTCTCGCCCAAGGTGCGCCTGCTGATCGACTTCCTGGTCGAGGCCTTCGCCGATCCTGCCTGGGACTAAGCGGAAACCAGATTGTTCCTGAAAATGAGATAGTCTGCCTCGGACTGGCCTATTTATTCCTCAATCAGTAGCGAATAAGATGTGGCATGTGCTGCGGCAAACGCCGCTTTTTCGAAAAAGGAGTCGACCATGTCTGCACTTCCCACCATCTTCCTCTCGCATGGCTCGCCCATGCTGGCGCTGCAGGACAGTCCGGCGCGCCGCTTCCTGCAAGGGCTCGGCAAATCCCTGCCGCGGCCGTCTGCCATCGTCGTGGTGTCCGCGCACTGGGAAACGCGCGGCGCCCCGGCCGTCAGCCTCGCCCCGCAGCCGGAGACGATCCACGACTTCGGCGGCTTTCCGCGCGCCTTGTTCGAGATGCGCTATCCGGCCCCGGGCGCGCCGGCGGCCGCCGGCCGCGCGGCGGCGCTGCTGGAAAGCGCCGGGTTCGAGGTCGGCCGCAGCCCTGACCGCGGCCTCGATCACGGCGCCTGGGTGCCGCTGTCGCTGATGTATCCCGACGCGGACGTACCGGTCACCCAGCTGTCCATCGTGCACGGCGCCAGCCCCGCAGAGCAAGAGCGGATGGGCCTGGCCCTGGCCGCACTGCGCCAGGAAGGCGTGCTGGTGGTCGGTTCCGGCTCGCTCACGCACAACCTGTACGAAATTCGCGGGCAGGGGACCGACGCCCCGGCGCCGCAGTGGGTCAGCGAGTTCGGGGCGTGGATGAAGGCGCGCCTGGATGCGGGCGAGCGCGCGGCCTTGCTGGACTATCGCAGCCAGGCCCCGTTCGCGGTGCAAAACCACCCGACCGACGAGCACTTGCTGCCCCTGTTCGTGGCCATGGGCGCGGCCGGAGTGGACGCACGGGCCACCCGGCTGCACGCCAGTGTCGAGCATGGCGTGCTGGCGATGGACGCCTACGCCTTCGACTAGTCAACATTCGCTTAGGAGTTCCACATGACCAGCCTGACCCAACAAAACAACTTCGACGATGCCGGCAAGCTGATACTGCGCGCCACCCTGGCCATCCTGATCCTCTTCCACGGCATGGCAAAAATCACCGGCGGTGTCGGTTTCATCACCGGACTGGTCGAGCAGGCGGGGCTGCCCGGCTCGGTCGGCTACCTGGTACTGGTGGGCGAGGTGGTCGCGCCGCTGATGGTGCTGCTGGGCCTGTGGGCGCGCGCCGGCGCCCTCGTCATTGCCTTCAACATGGTCGCCGCGCTCCTGCTCGTCCATACCGGCGACCTCTTCAAGCTGAACGACACCGGCGGCTGGGCGGTGGAATTGCAGGTGCTGTTGATGGCATCGGCCGTGGCCGTGGCCCTGCTGGGCGCCGGGCGTTACAGCATCCAGGGGATGCAGAACCGCTGGAACTGAGAGCAGGGGGGAGTGTTGCGCTCAAGGGCAGGGCCGTGCAACATTCTTTCTTTTAATTCAATTCTCAAGGGCTTCTGATAAAATTCCCAGTTGCAATGATTTGCAGCGGCGCATCCATGATGCTCCGCGCCGACCGCGCACCCAAGCGCGGCCCATCCGACTCACTGCCACTGGTAATCATGATCCTGCGTCGTTCCTTTCCTGCCGGCCCGCTTAGCCTTCCCATGAACCGCATCGCCCAGGCCGCCTGTCTCGCCGCCGGCATGCTCGTCCTGCCCGCGCACGCCGATTCCGAACCGGAAGAGCTCGCTTCGCTGAGCCTGGAAGCCCTGACAAACGTGCGCGTCACTTCGGTCTCGCGCCGTTCCGAGCCGGTGGCCGATGCCGCCGCTTCCGTGTTCGTGATCAGCAGCGACAGCATCCGCCGCTCGGGCTATACCACGCTGCCGGAAGCGCTGCGCCTGGCGCCGAACCTGCAGGTGGCGCGGGTCGATGCGCGCAACTACGCGGTCACCGCGCGCGGCTTCAACAGCGCGTTCGAGAACAAGCTGCTGGTGCTGATCGACGGGCGCAGCGTCTATACCCCGCTGTTCTCGGGCGTGTACTGGGATGCCCAGGACGTGCTGCTGGAAGATGTCGAGCGAATCGAAGTCATCAGCGGCGCCGGCGCCACCATGTGGGGCGCGAACGCCGTCAACGGCGTCATCAACATCATCACCAAGGCTGCCGGCGCGACCCAGGGCACGCAGCTCAGCGCCGCGGCCGAGCCCGATACGCGCACCGGTTCTGTGCGCTACGGCGGGGCACTGGCGGGAGGCGGGCGCTACCGCGTGTATGCGAAGGCGCTGCAGCAGGACGACATCGAGCGCCAGAACGGGCTGGACAGCCTGACCGGCTACCGCCGCGCCCAGGCGGGCTTCCGCGCCGACTGGGGACAGGGCGTGGACGCCGCCACCTTCCAGGGCGACGCCTACAAGGGCGCGCTGCACCAGCAGGGCACGCGCGACATCACCATCGCGGGCGCCAACCTGCTGGGCCGCAAGACCATGCGCCTGGCCGGCGGCTCCGAGCTGATGGCCCAGGCGTATTGGGATTTCACCGAGCGCAACCAGCCGGGCGCCTTCATCGAGCACCTCAACACGCTCGACCTGCAGCTGCAGTCGTCCGTGACCCTGGCAGAGCACCACCGCGTGGTCTGGGGCGCCGGCTACCGCAAGTCCTTCGACCGGATCGAGAACGGCGCCGCCTTCGGCTTCGTGCCGGGCAGTTTGAATATGCATTGGGGTAACGTCTTCGTCCAGGACGAGATGGACCTGCTCGAGAACGTGCGCGTGATTGCCGGCGCCAAGTTCGAGCACAACAACTACACCGGCATGGAATTCCTGCCGACCCTGCGCCTGGCCTGGAAGCCCTCCGGCGAGAGCCTGGCCTGGGCCTCGGCCTCGCGCACCGTGCGTGCGCCCTCGCGCATCGACCGCGACTTCTACAGCCCGACCCGCCCGGCCGTGGTGAACGGCCTGCCGCAGTTTGCCTTCGCCGGCGGCCCCGACTTCAAGTCGGAAGTGGCCGACGTGTTCGAACTGGGCTACCGCATCGCGCTCACGCCCGGCCTGTCGTATTCGGCCACCGCCTTCCTGAGCGACTACGACCGCCTGCGCACGCTCGAGCCGAACACGCAAGGTCCGGGCTCGGTCTTCTCGAACAAGGCCTATGGCCGCACCAAGGGCATCGAGATGTGGTCGACCTGGGAAGCCACCACCGCACTGCGCCTGTCGGCCGGCCTGGTGGTGCAGAACGTGCATACCGCGCCGGAAGCGGGCAGCCGCGACCAGAGCGCCGCGACCGGCCTGGCCACCAGCGACCCGAGCCACTACTGGAAATTGCGCGCTTCCTACGACCTGGCCCCCGGCCATTCGTTCGACGCGCTGCTGCGCCATTACGGCAAGCTCAGCCGCCCGGAAGTGCCGTCCTACGAGTCGCTCGACCTGAACTACACCTGGCGCGTGAACAAGGGGCTCGACCTGTCGGTGAGCGGCCGTAACCTGCTGGACGCGGCGCATCCGGAATACGGCGGCGGCGCCAACCGCAGCGTGGTCGAGCGCAGCGTCGGCCTGAAGCTGGTGTGGCGCCTCTAGCCATGCGCGCCGCCGGCCACGACCCATTCGCACGGCTGCTGGTGTCGCTGCTGCTGCCGCTGCTGTTCGCGCTGGCCTGGCTGGCCGCGGGCGCGGCCCAGGCCCAGTTCGGCGCGCCGACCGAAGAAGCGGTCAAGGCCGCCTACCTGTCGAAGCTGCGCCATTACGTCGAGTGGCCGGCGCGCGCCGCGCCGCCCGCGGGCGCACGCACCGTGATCGGCATCGTCGGCGCCGACGAGGTGGCCGACAACCTGATGAAGCTGTCAAACGTGCGCGACCCGGTGCGCGGCACGCTGGCGGTGCGCCGCCTGCGTCCAGGGGACGCGCTGGAGGGCGTCCACATCCTGTACATCGGCGACACCTGGCTCGGACGCGCAGGCGGCATGGTCGCCCAGGCGGGCGCACGCTCGATCCTGGTCGTCACCGAATCGGACGGCGCGCTCGCGCGCGGCAGCGTCATCAACTTCCACGTCGCCGACGAGCGCATCCGCTTCGATATTTCGCTGGAATCGGCCGAGAAAAGCGGGCTGAAAATCAGCTCCCAACTGCTGGCACTGGCGGCGCACGTCGTCCGGGAAAAACAATAATCATGTTCAGCTCGATCCGGCGCTCCATCTCGCGCAAATTCATGGTGGCCGTGATGGTCACCACCTTCACCGCCGTCTGCGTGTCGGGCCTGGCCAACCTGGCCTACGACGTCAACGACTTCCGCACCAGCGTGCTGGAAGAACTGGGCTCGCAGGCCGACATCCTGGCCCAGGTCAGCACCGCCGCGCTGGAGTTCGAAGACAAGCCGAGCGCCGAATCGACGCTGGCGCGACTGGGTGCCCGCCCGAACGTGCATGCGGCGGCGATCTACCGCGCCGACGGCAGCCTGTTCGTGTCGTATACCAGCGCCGGGCAGCCGCAGGCGCTGTCGCCGCCGGGCCGCCCCAGCGCCACCGGCCACATCATCGACGGCAAGGACCTGCACATCTTCCGCCCGATCCTGCGCGGGGGCGACCAGGTCGGCACGATCTACCTGCGCTCGGCCTATCCGCTCGACGAACGCATCGAGCGCGGCCTGAAGATGTTCGGCGCCGCGCTCGCGGTGAGCCTGGCGGTGGCCGCGCTGGCCGCCGGCTGGCTGCAGTCGGCCGTCACGATGCCGGTGAAAGCCATGACGCGCGCGGTGCGCGAGCTGATCATGCGGCGCGATTTTTCCCAGCGCGTGAGCAAGACCACCGAAGACGAAACCGGCATGCTGGTCGACGCCTTCAATGCCATGCTGGCGGAAATCGGCCGGCACGCCGCGCGCCTCGAGCAGAGCAACGCGTCGCTGCTGCACGAGATCGGCGAACGCGCCAAGGTCGAGCAGGCCCTGAACGAGCTGAACGCGTCGCTGGAAGAGCGCATCGCGGCGCGCTCGCTCGAACTCGAAAAAGCCAACGAGCAGCTGCACCAGTCGCAGAAGATGGAAGCCATCGGCCAGCTCACGGGCGGGGTGGCGCACGACTTCAACAACGTCCTGCAGGTCATCAACGGCAACCTGCAGCTGCTGGGCATGACCCTGCCCGAAGACGCGGCCGCCCAGCGGCGCCTGGAAACGGCGCGCTATGCGACCGAGCGCGGCGCCAAGCTGGCCTCGCAGCTGCTGGCCTTCGCACGGCGCCAGCCGCTGCAGCCGGCGCCGACCGACCTGGGACGCGTGCTGCGCGACATGGACGACATGCTGCGCCGCGCGCTCGGCGAAACCGTGGAAGTCGAGACCGCCGTCACCGGCGGCCTGTGGAACACCATGGTCGACCCGAACCAGCTGGAAAACGTGGTGCTCAACCTGGCCATCAATGCGCGCGACGCCATGCAGGGCCACGGCAAGCTCACGCTCGAACTGGGCAATGCGATGCTGGACGAGCACTACGCGGCCAGCGAGCAGGAAGTGGCGCCCGGCCAGTACGTGATGCTGGCCATTTCCGACACCGGCTGCGGCATGCCGCCGGAGGTCGTGGCGCGCGCCTTCGAGCCCTTCTTCACCACCAAGCGCGAAGGCGAGGGCACGGGCCTGGGCCTGTCGATGGCCTTCGGCTTCGTCAAGCAGAGCAGCGGCCACATCAAGATCTACAGCGAACCCGGCTCCGGCACCACCATCAAGATCTACCTGCCGCGCTCGCACCAGGCCGAAGAGCAGGCCTTCAACATGGCGGTGGGCGAGGTCGTGGGCGGCACCGAAACCGTGCTGGTGGTCGAGGACGACCTGGCGGTGCAGGCCACCGCGGTCGACATGCTGACCGCCCTGGGCTACCGCGTGCTGCGCGCCGACAACGGCGACGCGGCGGTGGCCGTGCTCAAGGAGCACGCGCGCATCGACATGCTGTTTACCGACGTGGTCATGCCGGGCGCCGTGCGCAGCCCCGAACTGGCGCGCATCGCGAAAGACCTGCATCCGGCCATTTCGGTGCTGTTCACCTCCGGCTACACGCGCAATGCGATCGTGCACGGCGGCCGGCTCGACCCGGGCGTTGAACTCATCAGCAAGCCTTACCGCGCGGACGACCTGGCGCGCAAGATCCGCCACGTGCTGGCCAACACCCGCCAGGTCGAGCGCCTGCGCGAAGCCAGTGCCGCGGCCGCGGAGCAGGCCGCCGCGCGCAGCAGTACCGAAGCCGAAGCCGAAGACGGCCTGCGCCTGCTGGTGGTCGAGGATGACCCGGACAACCGCATGCTGCTGCAGGAACTGCTCGGCATGCTCGGACACCTGGTTACGGCCGTGGGCAGCGGCGAAGAAGGCCTGCAGGCCTTCCGGCCGGGCCGATTCGACGCCCTGGTGACCGACGTGCACCTGCCGGGCATCTCCGGACTGGAACTGGCCGCGGCCTTGCGCCGGCTGCAGCCTTCGCTCGATGTGGTGGTGGCCTCGGGTTCTGGCGAGGTCAAGGCGCCGGAGGGCGAACATCCTTACCTGAGCCTGGCCAAGCCCTACCAGATCGACCGGATGGACGCCCTCCTGCGCAGCACCGTCAGCATGGCTTGAGGCATGCGGGACGGGCTTAATTGTCACAAAATTGCTCATTTACGACACATTCTTGGTCTCAGGAACACAGACATTTTGTGTTGGCAATTGAGTATCTGTTACAGTCGTGCATGGGCAGTGCCGATGCTGCTCCCTTGACCCTGACGGACATTCATGCCTGCTGCCCCACTGCCACCGGACGAACTTGAACGGCTGTCGCTCCTCGACGCCCTCGACCTGCTCGATACGCCTCCCGAACCGGTGTTCGACCGCGTCACGCGGCTGGCCAGCCGCATGCTCGGCGTGCCCATGGCGCTGTTTTCCCTGGTCGACGCCGACCGCCAGTGGTTCAAGTCGCGGGTCGGCCTGGATGTCCAGCAAACCCCGCGCGAGGAAGCCTTCTGCGCCCATGCGATCGGCATGCTCAGCCCGCTGGTGGTGAGCGACGCGACGCAGGACGCGCGCTTCAGCGACAACCCCCTGGTCAACGGTCCGCCGAACATCCGCTTCTATGCCGGCGTGCCGATCCGCACCACGGCCGGGCTGGCGATCGGCACCCTGTGCGCGCTCGATACCATCCCGCGCGAACTGAGTGCTGCCGAAACGGAGGTGCTGGAGGACCTGGCCGCGATCCTGACCAAGGAAGTGCAGTACCGCGAGCGCCTGGCGCTGGCGCGCGACCAGCTGCAGCGCTCCAGCGACGTGCTGGGGGCGAGCGATGCGCGTTTCCGCACCATCTTCGATATCGCCAGCGTCGGCATTGCGCTGGTGGCCCCAGGCGGCGGCTGGATCAGCGTCAACCAGGCACTGTGCGACATCGTCGGCTACAGCGAAGAAGAGCTGTGGCGGCTGACCTACCAGGACATCACCCATCCCGGCGACATCGACCTCGACGCCGTGCAGCTGCAGGCGATCGGGCGCGGCGAGATCGACCAGTACCAGCTCGAGAAGCGCTACATCCGCAAGGACGGCCGCACGGTCTGGATCAACCTGAACGTCTCGTTCAAGCGCGATGCGCACGGCGAAGTCGAATACTATGTGGCGGTGATCAAGGACATCGACGCCCAGAAGCACGCGCAGCAAGCCATTGCCGCGCTCAACGCCGACCTCGAGCGGCGCGTGGCCGAGCGCACCGCCGAGCTGCAGCAAGTTAACAGCCTGCTGCGCGCGCGCGAGGCCGAGATCAGCAGCGTCGTCGAAAACGCCAACGATGCCTACATCGGCCTGGACGAAGCGGGCGTCGTCACCGCATGGAACCGCCAGGCCGAGGAAACCTTCGGCTGGCCGCGCGCCGAGGCGCTGGGCCAGGCCCTGGAAGAGCTGATCATCCCGCCGGAATACCACGACCGCCACCGCCAGGGCATGCAGCGCTACCTGGCGACCCGCGATGCCACCGTGGCCGCCCAGCGCCTCGAGCTGCCCGCCAGGCGGCGCGACGGCACCGGGCTGACGGTGGAGGTGCGCATCCGCGCCCTCGAGGTCAACGGCCGCATCATGTTCAGCGCCTTCCTGCACGACATCACCCAGCGCAAGCAGGAACAGGCGCAGCGCGAATACGAAAGCCGGCACGACATGCTCACCGGCCTGCTCAACCGCCGTGCGCTGATGGAATCGGTGCCGCTGGCCCAGGCCCGCGCGGGCCGCAGCGGCAAGACGGTCGGCATGCTGTTCATCGACCTGGACGGCTTCAAGGCCGTCAACGATTCGCAGGGCCACGAGGCCGGCGACATCCTGCTGGGCGTGATTGCCGAGCGCCTGCGCCAGGGCGTGCGCAAGACCGACAGCGTGTTCCGCCTGTCCGGCGACGAGTTCACGGTGCTGCTGGAAGACATGGCCGATACCTTCGACGACGCCCACATGGTGGCCGAAAAACTCATCTCGAGCATTTCCGAACCGGTGGAACTGCCCGGGCGCGCGGTGCGGGTGCGCGCCAGCATCGGCATCGCCCTCGACGTCGCCGGCAGCGGCGCCGTGCGCGATCCGGACGCGCTGCTGAAAGAAGCCGACGGCTTCATGTACCGCGCCAAGAAGGCCGGCCGCGGGCGGGTGTGCTCGGCCAAGTACCCCTGCTGAGCATCGCGCGGGGCAAGCCGCTTGACCTTCCCACCATGGGAAGGCCTATCCTTCGCGTATCGAACGAGGAGGGCAGATGAACATTACAACAAGCAAGGGCGGTGAAGCGGTCCTGCGCATTGGCGGCATGACCTGCGCATCCTGCGTGGGCCGGGTGGAAAAGGCCTTGCGCGCGGTGCCGGGCGTGCTCGATGCCAGCGTCAACCTGGCGCTGGACAGCGCCACCGTGCGCGGCAGCGCGCAAGCCTCGGCCCTGGTCGCGGCCGTGCGCCGGGCCGGCTATGAAGCTTCCGACGCGGCTGCTCCCCTTGCGGCTCCGGCCGAAGCCGGCCTGCCGTCCTGGTGGCCGGTTGCCGCGGCGAGCCTGTTCAGCGTGCCCCTGGCCGCGCCCATGCTCGCGCAGCTGTTCGGGGTCCACTGGGCGCTGCCCGGCTGGCTGCAGATGGCCCTGGCCACCCCGGTGCAGTTCTGGCTCGGCGCGCGCTTCTACCGCGCCGGCTGGAAGGCGCTGCGCGCCGGCAGCGGCAACATGGACCTGCTGGTCGCCCTCGGCACCAGCGCCGCCTACGGGCTGTCGCTCTACCTGCTCCTGCGGCACGGCGCGCATGGCGCGCCCCACCTGTATTTCGAATCCGCAGCCGTCATCATCACCCTGGTCCTGCTGGGCAAATGGCTGGAAGGCCGCGCCAAGCACCGGGCGGTGGCCGCGATCCGCGCCCTCGAGGCGCTGCGCCCAGGCGAAGCGCTGGTGCGGCAGGGCGGCGTGGACAGCAGTATTCCCGTGGATGCCTTGCGCGTGGGCGACCTGATGGTAGTGCGGCCGGGACAGCGCGTGCCCGCCGACGGCGTCGTCGAGGAAGGGCGCAGCCACCTGGACGAATCCCTGCTCACCGGCGAGAGCATGCCGGTGGCCAAAGGCCCGGGCGAGCGCGTGACGGGCGGCGCCGTGAACGCGGACGGCCTGCTGCTGGTGCGCGCCACGGCGGTGGGCAGCGCGACCATGCTGGCGCAGATCATCCGCCTGGTCGAACAGGCGCAGGCGGTCAAGGCGCCGATCCAGCGCCTGGTTGATCGCGTCAGCAGCGTGTTCGTGCCGGCCGTGCTGCTGGTGTCTCTCGCCACGCTGCTGGGATGGGGCCTGGCGAACGGCGACTGGCAGGCGGCGCTGCTCAATGCGGTGGCGGTGCTGGTGATCGCCTGTCCCTGCGCCCTGGGGCTGGCCACGCCGACCTCGATCATGGTGGGCACCGGCGTGGCGGCGCGCTACGGCATCCTGGTAAAGGACGCGGAGGCGCTCGAGACCGCGCATGCGCTTGACGTGGTGGTGTTCGACAAGACCGGCACCCTGACCGAAGGCCGGCCGCGCGTGGCGGCGATCGAGGGGATCGACCCGGGCCGGGTGCTGGCGCTGGCGCGCGCCGTGCAGCAGGCCAGCGCGCATCCGCTGGCGGAGGCGGTCACCCAGGCGGCAAGCGCACGCGGCGCCGCCTGGTTCGAGGCGACGCAGGCCGGAGCGCTGCCGGGCCGCGGCGTGCATGCCGAGGTCGATGGCGTCACGGTCCATCTCGGCAACGCGCGCCTGATGGCGGAACTGGGCGCGGACACCAGCGCCTTGCAGGCCGCGGCGCAGGCCCACGAAGACCTGGGGCGCACCGTGTCCTGGCTGGCCACCAGCGGCCGGGGCGGCGGCGCGCCGCAGGTCGCGGGCCTGCTCGCTTTCGGCGACACGGTACGGCCAGGGGCCGCGGCCGCGGTGGCGCGCCTGCAGGCGATGGGCATCGAAGCGGTCATGCTCACCGGCGACAACGAAGGCGCCGCGCGCGCGGTCGCGACCCCGGCCGGCATCGCGCGCTGGCACGCGGGCATCCTGCCCGCCGACAAGGCGCGCCTGGTCGGGGAACTCAGGCAGGGCGGGCGCAAGGTGGCGATGGTCGGCGACGGCATCAACGATGCGCCGGCGCTGGCGGCAGCCGATGTCGGCATCGCGATGGCGGGCCTGGACGCGGCCATGCACGCCGCCGGCATCACCCTGATGCGGGGCGACCCGCTGCTGGTGGCCGATGCGATCGCGATCTCGCGGCGCACCTATGCCAAGATACGCCAGAACCTGGGCTGGGCCTTCGTCTACAACCTGGTCGGCATCCCGCTGGCGGCAAGCGGGCAACTCGACCCGGTGCTGGCCGGCGCCGCCATGGCACTGAGCTCGGTGAGCGTGGTGGCCAACGCGCTGCTGCTGCGCCGCTGGCGTCCGGCGCCATCCTTGTCAACCACGCGGGCCGAAGCGCCCGCACCAACTGGAGAAAACGAGATGTATGAATTGACGGTGGACGGCATGAGCTGCGGGCATTGCGTGGGACGCGTGACCCAGGCAGTGCAGGGTATCGATGCGGCGGCCAGGGTCGACATCGACCTGGCGGCCAGGCGCGTGCGGATCGCCAGCAGCGCGCCGCTGGCGGCGATCGTGGCCGCGATCGATGCCGCAGGCTACCCGGTCAGGGCCTCCTCCGCGAGCCTTTGACGCATGGCCGGGAGCCCCGTTCGATGCGGAATGGATAGGCGGGGCCCCTTTTTTGATCATGGCAACTAAATAAGGCTCACAAGCACCGGCTTTTGGGCTATATTTTTGATGAGTATCAATTGTCAGCAGGGTATAGGAGTAAAGACAGCGCGCGGCACGACTTCATCGTTCAGCATTCCATCGGGATGACACATGCGATATGGTGTTCTGGCAGAACCAGCAGATCTCGCGAAGCACCCCCCCACCCGGCGTCAGCTGCGCACTGTCATTGGCGTTCTCGTTTTCCTGGCGGCGCTGTTCGCGCTGCTCGTGCCGTTCGCCGGCACGCCGATGCCGGCGGCGCCGGCATTCGTGCCGATGTACCAGTCGATCCTCATCGGCAGCAACCTCCTCACCGGCATCCTCCTGCTCGGGCACGTGCATACCAGCCGCTCCTGGTCGCTCGGCATCCTGACCCTGGGCTACCTGTTCACGGCGCTGATCGCACTGGCGCACATGCTGACCTACCCGGGCCTGTTCTCGGCTCGCGGGCTGCTGGGCGGGAACGGCCAGACCACGCCCTGGCTGTTCATCCTCTGGCATGCGCTGTTCCCGCTGTTCGTGCTTACCTATACCCGCAGCTACCGGCGCCCGCTGCCGCCGCATTTCATGCGGGTCGGCACCCTGCTCATCGTCCTGTTCGTCGTGACCCTGGTGCTGGCCTGTACCAGCGGTGCGCGCCACCTGCCGGCGCTGGTGACGGCGCAGCGCCACGAAGGCGCCTACCGCTGGATCAGCCTCGCGGTGCTGGCCCTGACGCTGGGGGCGCTGTACAAGCTGGGCGCCAGGCGCCCGCGCGCCGTGCTGGACGTCTGGCTGATCGTGGCGATGACGGCCTGGGTGTTCGAGGTGCTGCTTTCCTGCCTGGTCAACGGGGGCCAGTACGACCTCGGTTTCTATGCCGGCCGCCTGTACGGGCTGGCCGCTTCGCTGTTCGTCCTCGGCGCGGTTGCGATCGACAACATCGCGCTGCACGCGCGCCTGCGCGACACCTTCGAGGAAATGATCGAGACACGCTCGCGCGCCCAGTGGCAAAGCCTGCTCGGATCGGTGCTGCAGCAGCTGCCGGACGGGGTCCTGATCGTCGATGCCGAAGGCCACTGCGTGATGGCGAACGACCAGGCCGAGCGCATGGCGGCGCGCTTCGCCCACAGCGGCAAGGGCAGCAAGCCCGGCCCCGAGGTAATGCTTTCCCTGATTGGCGAGCCGGTACGGCGCGCGGTCGGGGGCGTGCCGTTTCGCGACGCGATGCTCGAAAGCGTGGCGGGCGACGGACGCCGCATGTTCACCGTCAGCGGCGCGCCGCTGCGCGACGGCGCGGCCGAACTGGCGGCGGCCGTGATCGTCCTGGACGACATCACCGAGCGCACCGCGGCCAGCGTGGCGCTGGCCAGTGCGCTCGACCAGGCCAGGTACCTGATCGAGAACACGCCGCTGGCCGTGATCGAATGGGACCGCAATTTCGTGATCCGCCTGTGGAACCGGCGCGCCGAGGAGCTGTTCGGCTGGACTGCGCAGGAGGCGGTCGGCCAGCGCATCGACGGCCTGCCGGTGATCCACGAAGACGACGCCGGCAAGGTGGCGATGGCGATGGGCCGCCTGATCGACTCGGCCACCAAGTACGTCAAGTCGTGCAACCGCAACCGCACGCGCGACGGGCGCACCCTGCGCTGCGAGTGGTACAACTCGGTGCTGTACGACGAGCAGGGCGACATCGACAAGGTGTTCTCGCTGGTGCTGGACGTGAGCGAACGCGAGGAGGCGATGGACGGCCTGACCGAAGCCGACCGCCGCAAGGACATCTACATCGCCACCCTGGCGCACGAGCTGCGCAATCCGCTGGCCCCGATCGCCAACGCGGCCTCGCTCCTGCGCAGCAAGCACCTGGCGCCGGACCGCATCGAGTGGATCGCCGCCATGGTGGGCCGCCAGACCGCCCAGATGTCGCGCCTGCTCGACGACCTGCTGGACGTCTCGCGCATCAGCCGCGGCAAGATCGACCTGCGGCGCACGCCGCTGGAGATGGGGCGCCTGTTGCGCGACACCCTGCAGACCAGCATGCCCCTGATCGAAGCGGGCCGCCACCAGGTGGCGCTGAACCTGTGCGACGAGCCGGTCTGGGTCGATGCCGACGCGCTGCGCATGACCCAGGTGCTCGCCAACCTGATCAACAACGCCGCCAAGTACACCCCGCCCGGTGGCCAGATCGAGATCACCCTGAAGCAGGAAGGCGGCGACGCACTGGTCCGCGTGCGCGACAACGGCATCGGCATCGAGCCGGACATGCTGGCGCGGGTGTTCGACGCGTTTGTCCAGGTGAGCAGCGCCAGCCACCTGGCCCAGGGGGGACTGGGGATCGGGCTGTCGCTGGCCAAGGGCCTGGTCGAGCTGCATGGCGGGCGCATCGACGCGCACAGCGCCGGCCCGGGACATGGATCCTGCTTCAGCGTGCGCCTGCCGACCGTCCAGCCGCCCGAAGCGCGCCTGGCGGTCGAAGCGGGCAGCAGCGCCACGCCCGGCCTGTCCAAGACCATCCTGATCGCCGACGACAACGTCGACGCCGCCGATTCGCTGGCCTGGCTGCTGCGCTCCGAAGGTGCGACGGTCGAAGTGGTGCACGACGGCGCGGCCGCCCTGCGCCTGTACAACGAGCGCCCGGCCGACATCGCGGTGCTCGACCTGGGCATGCCGGAGATGGACGGCCTGGAAGTGGCGGCCGCGCTGTCGCACCGCTCGCCGCGCCCCTACATGGTGGCGGTGACGGGGCGCGGCCGCAAGGAAGACCGGGCCGCCTCGCTGGCGGCCGGCTTCGACGAGCATTTCACCAAGCCGGTGGCGCCGCAGGAGCTGATCGACCTGCTGCGCCGGCTGTAGCCGGCCGGGCATGCGCGCGAGCCGTCAGGACCAGTCCTTGTCCGACTGCAGCTTGAGCCTCTGGGCCGCGTCGAACACGTCCTGCAGGTCCACCGGGTCGCTGAACGGGTCTTCGTCGAGGCAGGTGACCCGGTTCAGTTCCTTTTGCCAGCGCCGCAGTTCGTCGACCAACTCCCGGTGCGGCACCCGTTTCAGGTCGCCGTTGTCCTCGATGACGTCGCAGATGCCGTTGTGCACCCATTCGCCGGTATGCCAGTCGGGCATGTCGACCGCGGGGAACAGGCAAATCCCCTGCAGGTCGATGCCGCGGCGCACCGCCGCCAGCGATTCTTCCATCACGTCCTTGAGCCAGGCGGCGCGGCCATGGCCCAGGCCACTGGTCTCGCCGATGATGATCGGCCGGCGGTAGCGGGTCCAGATCATCTCCAGCATGTCGCACAGCGGCGCGATGCGGTCGTCGCCCGGCGGCAGCGGCGCATGCGGGCCCTGCTCGCGGTATTCCATCTGCCCGAAGGAATAGGCGTTGGCGCCGACGATGTCCAGCACCTCGGGCGAGCCGCCGAATTCGGGATGCTCGCGCCCGCACAGGATGTCCCAGGCCAGGAAGGTGTCGACATGGGTTTCGTGGCGCGCGGCCTCGATCTGGTCCGGGCGGTCGCGCGGCGCCACCACCCAGACCAGCGGATCGACGTTGACCATGCGCGCTTCCGGGTCGACTTCGCGGATCGCCTTCACGCCGGCGATCGCGGCCCGCGTCAGCGCCAGCAGCAGGCGGGTCCGGTCCTCGCGGCTGCACTGGTAAGGCGCGGCCCAGCCCCATTCGCCGGCGCAGAAGGAAAAAAAGGTGATCTCGTTGATCGGGGTGAAGAAGTGCGGGCCGCGCACTTTCGGCACCACGTAGGCGGCCGCGGCGCGGCAATAGGCCGCGAAACGGCTGACGAAATCCTCGGAAAACGGGTCGAGGTCGTCCGGATAGCCGTAGTGGCAGAGGTCCCAGATCGGCAGGATCTTCGAGGCGTTCATGGCCTCGATATAGGGATCGACGCAGGAGAAGTCATGGCGGCCGCCCTTGTCCACGGTCGGCCACGGGATGCCTTCGCGCGCCACGGCGATGCCCAGGCTGCTCAGTATCCGGTAATCCTCGGCCGCATGGCGGTCATGTCCCGTTTCCGCCACCAGGTTGCGCCGCACGCCGTTGTTCCACAAGAAGTTGGAACACTCGAAGCCGGACAGGAAGAAGGTGGGGAAGATGCCTGGATGACGTGCCATGCGGTTCTCCATTGCGGTGTGCCGTCGGCGCGGCAGGAAGAGGCAGCTTACCTCCCACCGACCCATGGCGGCGCAGCGGATGGCGCTCGCAGCAGAAAGGCCTCAGCCGCCGGCGCGCCTGGGCCGGTGCCCAAGCTTCTCGAGCGCCCCCATGACCAGCTCGCAATGGTTGCCCTGCACCTCGATCACGCCATCCTTTACCGTCCCGCCGGACCCGCAGGCCGTGCGCAGCTGCTTGCCCAGCACGGCCAGCGCGGCAGCATCGAGCGCGAGCCCCTTGACCAGGGTGACGGTCTTGCCGCCCCGGCCCTTGGCTTGCCGCGACACGCGCACCACGCCGTCGCCCGCGATCACGGGCTTGGCCTTGCACGCGCATTGCGCGAGGGGCTGGCGGCAAGCGGGGCACATGCGCCCGCTCTCGGTGGAGTAGACCAGGCTGCTGCTTGGATTGTTCTTCATGGGTCTGGTTTGACTGAGGCGGCCCGCGCCGGGTCGAGGGATTCTAGCATGGGCTTTGCCTCACTTGACGGTCGATAAATTGCCGCAAAAGCAAGGTACTGTTAGAAGGCCGCCCCGCGCTACGCCGGCTGAGCGGTCCGGTGCGCGCCGTCTTCCGAAGCGGCGCTATGCTCTCCTCATAAAGGCCTGCCACGGGCCGGCATCTGCCACAGCACCTGCTCACGAGGAAAGACCGCGCCCATGCCAGACGCCCGTTCTCCTGCCGCCCCGGCGGCCACTTCCCCGGCCGGGAACGCCGCATGAGCGTGCGCAACCTCCAGCACCTGTTCGCGCCCGGCGGGGTAGCCCTGGTCGGCGCGTCCGCGCGTCCCGGCAGCCTGGGCGCGACCCTGCTGCACAACCTGCTGGCCGGCGGCTTCAAGGGCGAGGTCTGGCCGGTCAATCCCAAGTACCAGGAACTGGAGGGGCAGCGCTGCCATGCCAGCGTGGCCGAGCTGCCGCAGGCGCCTGCGCTGGCCGTGATCTGCACGCCGCCGTCGACCATACCGGGCATCGTGCGCCAGCTCGGCGAACGCGGCACCCGCGCGGCGGTGGTGCTGACCGCGATCCCGCAGGACGCGCGCGACCCCAAGGGGCGCAGCCTGCGCCAGGCGATGCTCGACGCGGCCCACCCGTATCTGCTGCGCCTGCTGGGCCCGAACAGCGCCGGCTTGCTGGCGCCCGGACTGGGCCTGAACGCGAGCGTGGCGCACAGCGGGGCGCTGCCGGGGCGGATCGCCTTCGTGTCGCAGTCGGGGGCCCTGATGGCCGGGGTGCTGGACTGGGCGCGCACGCGCGGCATCGGCTTCTCGCATTTCGTCGCGCTGGGCGACGCCGCCGACGTCGACCTGGGCGACGTGCTCGATTACCTGGCCAGCGACGGGGCCACCTCCGCCATCCTGCTGTACGTGCAGGACCTGCGCCACGCGCGCAAGTTCATGTCGGCCGCGCGCGCGGCGGCGCGCAGCAAGCCGGTGCTGGTGCTCAAGGCCGGCCGCGAAAACGACTCGCTGCCGGCCGCCGCCAGCGAGAGCGGGGCGCTGGCCGATCCCGACGACGTGTTCGATTGCGCGATCCGGCGCGCCGGCATGCTGCGCGTGTACACCACCGACCAGCTGTTCTCGGCCGCCGAGACCCTGGCCTATGCGCGCCCGCTGCACGGCGAGCGCCTGGCCATCGTCAGCAATGGCGCCGGGCCCGGCGTGCTGGCGCGCGATGCGCTGGCCTACGGCGGCGGGGTGGAAGCGCAGTTGTCGGGGACCTCGTCGGAAAGACTCGATGCGCTGCTCGCGCCGGGCTGGCGGCGCGGGAACGTGGTCAACCTGCAGGGCGGCGCGCTGCCCGCGGTCTACCGCGAGACCATGGAGATCCTGCTGCAGGACCCGCAGGTGGACGCGGTGCTGGTGATCCAGTCGCCCACCGCCACCGTGGCCAGCGGCGACGTGGCCAACGCCATCGCGCCGCTGGTGCGCACGGCTTCCAGGACCATTCTCTCGTGCTGGCTGGGCGGGGCCTCGGTGCTGGATGCGCGTGCGATCGCATCCGGCGCGCGCCTGCCGGCCTACCGCACCCCCGAAGACGCGGTGGCCGGCTTCATGCAGCTGGTGCACTACCGGCGCAACCAGAACCTGCTGATGGAAGTGCCGCCCTCGATGGCGGGCACGGTGGCGCCGGACCGCGCGGCGGCGCGCGCGCTGGTGCGCGAAGCCCTCGCCAGCGGCCGCAAGCTGCTGTCCGATCCCGAGACCAAGGCGATCCTGCGCACCTATGGCATGGCGGTGGTCGAGACCCGCGCCGCGCCCGACATCGAGAAGGCGGTGCAGGCGGCGCAGAACATCGGCTACCCGGTGGCGGTCAAGATCCTCACGCCCGACGTGATGCACAAGTCGGATTTCGGCGGCGTGGCGCTCGACCTCGACACCGAGGAAGCCGTGCGGGCCGCGGCCGCGCGCATGCGGCGCCGGCTGGGCGAACTGTTCCCCGATGCCCGCTTCGAGGGCTTCGCGGTGCAGGCGATGGTGAGGCGCAGCAGCGCGCACGAGCTGATCGTCGGGGCGGCGCTGGATGCCGTCTTCGGGCCGGTGATCGTGTTCGGGCAGGGCGGGGTGACGGTGGAAGTGGCCGACGACCATTCGGTCGGCCTGCCGCCGCTGAACCTGGTGCTGGCGCGCGACCTGGTCGACCGCACCCGCGTGGCGCGGCTGCTGGCCGGCTACCGCAACCGCCCGGCGGTGAACATGGACGCGGTGCTGGCAAGCCTGGTGCAGGTTTCGCGCATGGTCTCGGACATTCCCGAGATCGTGGAACTCGATTTGAATCCGCTGCTGGCCGATGCGAAGGGCGCCGTGGTGCTGGACGCGCGCATGCGCCTGGCGCTGGCCGACCGTTCCGGCAGCACGCTCGACCGCCTCGCCATCCGCCCCTATCCGCGCGAGCTGGAAGAGACGGTCGAGTGGAATGGCGGGCCCTTGCTGCTGCGGCCGATCCGTCCGGAGGACGGGCCGGCGCACCTGGCCTTCTTTGACGCGCTCACGCCGGACGATGTGCGCTACCGGATGTTCGTGCGGATTCGCGAGCTGCAGCCTTCGCAGCTGGCGCGCTTCACGCAGATCGACTACGACCGCGAGATGGCCTTCATCGCGACGCGTCCGAATGCGGACGGCGTGGCCGAGACGCTGGCGGTGGGCCGGGTGGTGGCCGATCCCGACAATATCACGGCGGAATTCGCGGTGACCGTGCGCTCGGACCTGAAGGGGATGGGGCTGGGGAAGATGATGATGGAGAAGCTGATTGCCTACTGCCGAAGCCGCGGCACGCGCGAGATCGTGGGGGAGGCACTGCCGCAGAATTCGCGGATTACGGCGATGGTCAAGAAGCTGGGTTTTACGGTGACGTCGACGGGCCTGGAGGGCATGCGCGAGATGAAGTTGATCTTGTAGGGTGGGCGGCTTCGCCGCCCGCCCTACGAAAGAATATTTCATCAGAAGTGCGAAGTTGAAATAATCTTTCATCGCCTGAACCGCACATCCTCCGTCACCACCGGCGCATTCCCCTTCGGCTTCTTCGGCTTCTTCGGTTTCTTCACGATCTGCCCGCCCGCCTCGGTCACCGGCACCCGGTGATCCGGCACGAACCCGTTCTCCTCGATCCGCGCCAATGTCTGGCGCGTCAGCGCCTCGATCGCCGCCAGCTGCTCGACCTCGTCCGCGCAGACCAGCGACACCGCTTCGCCCGAGGCGCCGGCACGCCCGGTACGGCCGGTGCGGTGCACGTAGTCCTCGGCCACGATCGGCAGGTCCACGTTCACGACGACCGGCAAGTCCTCGATATCCAGCCCGCGCGCGGCGACGTCGGTGGCCACCAGCACCCGCACCTCGCCGGCCTTGAAGCGATCGAGCGCGCGCAGGCGCGCAGGTTGCGGCTTGTCGCCATGGATCGAGTCGGCCGAAATGCGCTTGGCGTCGAGCAGCGCCACCAGCTCGTCCACGCTTCTGCGCGTCTTGCAAAAGGCCAGCACCTGCGGCCAGTCGTGTTGCCTCAAGAGGTGCAGGAACAGCTCGGACTTGCGCTTTTTATCGACCGTCACCAGCCACTGCCTGATCGCCGTGACGGTCGAGTTGCGCGGCGCGGCCTCGATCCGCACCGGCTCGCGCAGCAGGCGGTTGGCCATGGCGCGGATCTGGTCGGAGAAGGTGGCCGAGAACAGCAGGGTCTGGCGCTTTTTCGGCAGGGCGGCGAACACCTGGTCGAGCTCGCGCGAGAAGCCGAGGTCGAGCATGCGGTCGGCCTCGTCCAGCACCAGGGTCTGTACTTCGTTGAAGGTGACGGCGTTCTGGCGGTGCAGGTCGAGCAGGCGGCCTGGCGTTGCCACCAGCACGTCCACACCCTTGCGCAGGCTCATCATCTGCGGATTGATGCTGACCCCGCCATAGGCGACCATCGTGCGTAGCTGCAAGCCGGCGCCATAGGTCTTGAAACTCTCGTGCACCTGCTCGGCCAGCTCGCGGGTCGGCACCAGCACCAGCACGCGCGCGGCATTGCTGCTGACCGGCGTGCTTTTTTTGCTCAGGCGCTGCAGCAGCGGCAATGCGAAGCTGGCGGTCTTGCCGGTGCCGGTCTGGGCCGCGGCCATGACGTCCTTGCCGGCCAGCACGGCGGGAATCGCCTGCTGCTGCACGGTGGTCGGGGTGGTGTAGTCGAGTGTAGCGAGGGTCTGATTGAGGTGGTCGATCAGCCCGAGGGAAGCAAACGGCATGGGGTGGTTGCGGAAATAAATGAACAGCCGCTAGTGTCTCACATCGGGACAGCCGCTGTGGCGCCTGCCGGTGTCGGCACAGGGGAGCAGGTGACGCAATCCGCCGGCTTAATCGACGACGGCGGTGCGCGACAGGTCGACGATGGGCTTGGCAGGCTCGCGCTGGTCCTTGCAGCCTGCAAGAAACACGCAGGTGATGGCGAAGGCGGCGGCGAGCAGAAGGCGCGGTGGCATGGCGGATCCTCCAGGGAAGCTTCCATCATACGCCGGTCCGCGCCGGAAATGCATACGCCTGTGGTTTTTTTAGAAACTGTACGATACGCTTGCGCGCAGCACCGGATACACCTTGAAATCGGCCGCATCCTCGCTCAGCCGCAGTTCCTCGACCGCCACGTCGCGCGCCAGCTGGCCGCACAGGGCGTTCGAGGTGACGCAGCCGCGCGGGATCAGGTTCACGGTTCCCTTGCCCTGGTAGAAGGCGCCGAGGTCGGCGCTGACGTTCCAGCGCTTGTTCGGGTTCAAGGCATTGCCCCAGCCGATGCCGAGATACGGCGCGGCGCGGCGGAAGCTCACGTCGCCTTCCAGGGTGCCGATGTCGTTGCTGGTATAGGTGGTGCCGTTGAAGCTGAAGCTGCCGGCTACGCCCGGCTTGCCGCGGACGTCGAAGCGGGTGCCGTTGTAGACGAGGCCGCCGGTCAGGCGAAAATCGCCTTGCGGGCGCAGGTACCAGTCGAACAGCACGTCGAAGGTCTGCAGCTTGCCGTCCAGGTGGTAGTCGACCAGCCCCGAGCGCTTGTCGAAATCATGCTTGAAATAGTTGGCACCGAAGCGGCCATTCAGGTAGGTCTCCATCGGGACCACGACGTGGAAACCGGCGCCGGTGGTGCCGAGGTCGGCGGTGAGGGCGACGCCGGCCTGGGCGGAGGCGCCGCTCACGATGGCGGCGGCAGCGAAGACGAGATGTTTCAGGGACATGCGAAAACCTTTCAGTGTCGATTAGCGCAGGCATTGTAGCCGCAGGGCAGGCCATGGCGCGAGCGCCGCAAGCCAGGTGAGACCAATGCGCAACGGTTTATTGATGCCCGCCGTCCCCGGTTTCGTCGCCCTTATCCCGGCTCCGTCGCATAATGTCACCCGGCAATGCAGACCACGGCTAATCTGGCCTTGCCCTGACTAATGAGAGAACATCATGATTTCAAGTACCTTCCACTTCGGCCGGCTGCTGGCCGCCTGGCTCATCGTCTACATTACCCTCTGCATCTTCCTGGTCGAGTCGATCTTCAAGCACACCGAATTCGGCGAGCGCGACATCGGCGGCTACCTGGTGCTGCTCGGTTTCGTGCTGGGCCTGTGGGTGCTGTCCGGTGTGTTTTCGCACATCCGCCGGGTGCGCCTGGTGTCCGGCGCGGTCAACTCCAGCACGCTGTCGAACCGCCAGCGGCGCCAGATCGAGATCCCGTTCGAGGCCGGCGAAGCCTTCGACCTGATCGACGCGGCCATTCGCGAACTGCCGGGCGCGGTAATCTCGGAGAGCGCCCGCGACAGCCTGCAGGTGCGCGCCAAGGTGGCCCGCATCGACCCCTACGGCAATAGCGAGCGCGGCGACAGCGCGCTGTCCAACTGGGCGCTCGACCATTTCGGTTCGCGCCGCAACCAGATCCTGGCCACCGTCACGCCCAACGGCGACGAAGCCGGCAGCGTGACCCTGATCTGCGAGCCGGAAGGCGCGGCCTGGACCGACTGGTTCCTGGTCGACCACGGCACCAACCTGGAAAACGCCGAAGCCATCGTGCGCGCCATCACCCGCCGCGTGGCCGAACGCCGCCGCGGCGAGAAAGCCAGGGTACGCCAGACCGCCACCGAGAAGGAACTCACGGTCGCCAAGCTGAACCTGCTGCACGCCCAGGTCGAACCGCACTTCCTGTACAACACCCTGGCCAGCGCCCAGGTGCTCACGCGCACCGATCCGGCGCGCGCCGACGAGATGCTGGGCAACCTGATCCAGTACCTGCGCCACTCGCTGCCGCGTACCGAAGACGCCCCCTCGACCATCGGCGAGGAACTCGAGCGGGCGCGCGCCTACCTCGACATCCTGAAAATCCGCATGGGCCCGCGCCTGCAGTTGCAGGTCGATATCCCGGACGCCCTGCGCGGCGTGCTGTTCCCGACCATGATGCTGCAGACCCTGGTGGAGAACGCGATCAAGCACGGCCTGGAGCCCAAGCCCGGCGGCGGCACGGTCTGGATCCTGGCGCGCCAGGTCGACAACGCGGTGGCCGTGACGGTGGCCGACGATGGCCGCGGCTTCACGGCGGAAGGCGGCGGCACCGGAGTCGGCCTGCGCAATGTGCGCGAACGCCTGCGCCTGGCCTACGGCAACGCGGCCTCGTTCTCGATCGTGGCCAACTTCCCGAGCGGCGTGGCGGCCACCATCACCGTGCCCAATGCCGTCAACAGCACGGTTGGCGAAGGAGTCCATCATGCCTAAATGTGTGATTGCCGAAGACGAAGCCCTGCTGCGCGAGTCGCTGGTGCAGCTTCTCGCCCAGGTGTGGCCGGAGCTGGAAATCGTCGCCGCCTGCGAAGATGGCGGCAGCGCCCTGGAGGCGATCGCCGCCTGGCAGCCCGAAGTCGCCTTCCTCGATATCCGCATGCCTGGCCTGAGCGGACTCGAAGTGGCGGCTAGCGTGCTCGATTCCGGGATCAAGACCGAGGTGGTGTTCGTCACCGCCTACGACCAGTACGCGATCGACGCGTTCGACCGCGGCGCCGTCGACTACCTGCTCAAGCCGGTGGCGCGCGAGCGGCTGGCCGGGACGGTGGGGCGGGTGAAGGAACGCCTGGCGCGCGGCGGCCAGGACCAGGGGCAACTCGGCCAGCTGCAGGCGCTGCTGCAGCAGCTGGCGACCGTCGCGCCACCCCAGCCCAAGGCCCCGCCGCTGGTCTGGCTCACCGCCAGCCGCGGGCAGGAGACGCGCCTGATCCTGGTCGACGACGTGGCTTACTTCCAGGCCGACAGCAAGTACACGGTGGTGATGACGGCGGACGGCGAAGCCCTGCTGCGCAAACCCATCCGCGATTTGCTGGAAGTGCTCGACCCGTCCATGTTCAAGCAGGTGCACCGCTCGACCATCGTCAACCTGCGCGCGGTGGCCGGGGTGACGCGCGACGACACCGGGCGCGGCATCGTGCGGCTGAAGAACCGGCCCGAGACGCTCGCCGTCAGCCAGCCCTTCATGGCCTTGTTCAGGAATATGTAAGCGAGTGTGAAAGGGCGCCCGCAAGAGGGGATTGTTCGCTACCGTACATCCAATGAACGTTCCCAATGGTAACGTGTGGACATCAACTCTCGAGAGGCACCCATGAAATCCCTGATCCTTTGCGCAGCCCTGGCGGCCGCATCCTTCCCGGCGCTGGCCCAGACCAATGTCAGCATCAACATCGGCCAGCCGGGCTTCTACGGCCGCCTGGACATCGGCGACTACGGTCCGCCGCCGGTCTACCTGGCGCAGCCGGTCGTCATCGAGCGCCACTACCGCACCAACGTGCAGCCGGTCTACCTGCGGGTGCCGCCGGGCCATCGCAAGAACTGGAGAAAGCATTGCCGCAAATACGGCGCCTGCGGCCAGCCGGTGATGTTCGTGCAGGACCAGTGGTATTCGGACGTGTATGCGCCGCGCTACCGCGAGAGCCATGGCGGGTATGAGCGCCATGGCCGCGGGGACGACCGCCGCGATGACCGCTACGACCGCCGCGACGACCGCAACGACCGTTACGACGACCGCGGGCATGGCAAGCACAAGGACAAGCACCACGACAAGGGCCATGGCAAGGGCCACGGCCGTGGTCACGACTAAAATCTCAGCCGGCCGGCTGGCCCGGCAGCGGCGCCTCGCGCGGCAGCAGGCCCTCCAGCACCAGCTCTTCCCAGAACCCGGCCGGAATCTGCACCTCCATCAGCCCCGCATTACGGCGCAGGTGGTGGGCGCTGCTCGCGCCCGGGATGGTGGCGACCACCACCGGGTGGGCGGCGCCGAACTGCAGCGCGGCGGCGGCCAGGTCCACGCCATGGCGCGCCGCCACGCGGCGCAGGCGTTCGCGTTGCGCATGGCGCTCCGGGCTGGCCGGCAGGTAATCGTAATGGTCGCCGCCGGCCAGGAATCCGGAGTTGTAGGGGCCGCCCAGCACCACGCCGGCGCCGCGCCTGGCGCATAGCGGGAAGAGGGCGTCCAGCGCCGTCGTTTCCATCAGTGTATAGCGCCCGGCCAGCAGGAAGATGTCGGGGTCGGACTGCTGCAGCGCGCGCAGGCAGGGCTCGACCGTGTTCACGCCCAGGCCCCAGCCCTTGATCATGCCTTCCTCGCGCATCCGCACCAGGCCTTCGAAAGCGCCTCCGGGCCCCGACGCCACCCTGAAATAGTGCTCGAACTCGGCTCCAAAGGCGTCCGGCGACAGGTCGTGCACGTAGACGATGTCGATGCTGCCCAGCGCCAGGCGCTGCAGGCTGTCCTCGACCGCGCGCCGTGCGCCGCCGTCCGTGAAGTCGATCACGCGCCGGAACGGCATCGAGGAGACGAAGGGCGGGGCGGGGTCGCCGGCCGGATCGGGCACGAGCAGGCGCCCGACCTTGGTCGAGAGCGTGTAGTCGGCGCGCGCGCGCCGGCGCAGGGCCTGGCCGAAGCGGTGCTCGGACAATCCGGTGCCGTAGTGGGGCGCGGTGTCGAAATAGCGGATGCCCGTGTCCCAGGCCGCATCGACGGTGGCGTGCGCCGCCTCGTCGCTGGTGGTGTGGTACATGTCCCCCAGCCCGGTGCCGCCCAGGCCCAGGTGCGTGATCGGTCGAAAGCGCTGGTTCACGTCGGCTCCTTTCATTGTGGTTGGCCTGCCGGGCCATGCTACACCGGCCGCCCCCGCGCATGATAGCCATGCCGCGCTTCGCCCCCGATGGACGCGCCGCGGCCTCAACGCTGAGCTTGCGCAAACGTAGTAAGATTGCCACATCGCCCATGTGCTGGCGTTGCCGGACGGGCGACATGAAGGAGCTTACTTTGCGTAGCGATATCGTGATCGTGGGTGGTGGGGCAGGCGGCCTGGAGCTGGCCTGCAAACTGGGCCGGAAACTCGGGCCGTCGAAGGTGACGCTGGTGGACAGCCGGCTCTACCATATCTGGAAGCCGTCGCTGCACGAGGTGGCGGCCGGCACCCTGGACATCCACCAGGAAGGCCTGTCTTACCAGATGCTGGCGCACGACAATGGCTTCAATTTCGTGTTCGGCCCGATGACGGCGCTCGACGCAGCTAGCAAGACCCTCACGGTCGGCGCCATCGTTGCAGCAAGCGACAACGACGAAGTCCTGCCCGAGCGCAGGCTCGTCTACGGCGCGCTGGTGCTGGCCATCGGCAGCACCTCGAATTATTTCGGCGTGCCCGGCGCCCGCGAACACACCATTTCCCTGAACGCCACCGAAGACGCCGAGCGCTTCCGCCTGCGCATGCTGCGCCTGATGCTGGCCGCGGAACAGGACCAGGAAGAGCAGGACGGCAGCGGGCGTGGCCAGGGCGGGGGACTGGACGTGGTCATCATCGGCGGCGGCGCCACCGGCGTGGAGCTCGCGGCCGAACTGCGCGAAGCCTCCGGCGCTTACGTCACCTACGGCTTCGACCAGCTGGATGTGCGGCGCGACGTGCGCATCACCATCCTGGAGGGCGCGCCGCGGGTGCTGGCGCCGCTGCCCGAAAAAGTCTCGGCGGCCGCCGCCAGCTTGCTGGACAAGCGCGGCATCCGCGTGGTCGCCAACTGCCGCGTCACGGCCATCGAGAAGGACCGCGTGATCGACCAGCAGGGCAATGTCTATCCCGCCAAGCTGTGCGTCTGGGCCGCGGGCATCCGCGCGCCCGAGCTGCTCGAGACCTTCGGCCTGCCGCTGGCCAAGGGCGGCCAGGTCGAGGTGGATGCGCAACTGCGCGTGAAGGGCATGCCGGACCTGTATGCGCTGGGCGATTGCGCCGCCTGCACCGATGGCAAGGGCACCGTGGTGCCGCCGCGCGCCCAGGCCGCGCACCAGCAGGCCGATTACCTGGTGACGACCTTCCTGCGCAGGCACAGGGGCGAGGCGCCGCAAAGCGCTTCTTACGAGTACCGCGATTACGGTTCGCTGGTGTCGGTGGGCCGCAGCACGAGCGTGGGCAGCCTGATGGGTTCCCTGCGTGGGGCGAGCTGGTTCGTGCAGGGCACGATGGCGCGCCTGATGTACACCAGCCTGCACCTGATGCACCACCGCGCGGTGCTCGGCACCATGCGCACCGGGGTGCTGGCGCTGGCGCGCTTCCTGGTGCGGCGGGCCACGCCCCTGGTGAAGCTGCACTGAGCTGCGCCGGGGCGCGCCCGCTTACACGGCCGGCGCGTCCTTCGGCAAGGTCATGCGCAGCAGCGTGCCGCCGCCTTCAGGCGCGATCAATTCCAGCGTGCCGCCCAGGAAGCGGGCGCGCTCGCGCAGCAGGCGCAGGCCATGGCAGCTGTTGGTTTCCATGACGCCGGCGCCCGCCGGCAGGCCGATGCCGTTGTCGCGCACGGTGAGCATCAGCTGCTCGCCGTCGTCGTCGAGCACCACGTCCACTTCGGTGGCGCGCGCATGCGCGGCCACGTTGCGCAGGCCTTCCTCGGCGCAGCGCAGCAGCACCACGCCTTGCGTGCGGCTGGTCGATCCGTCTTCCTCGGGCAGGCTGGCGCGCGCGGTCAGGCCGTGCCCGGCCCCGAATTCGGGCACCAGCTCGGCCAGCGCGGCCTTCAGGCCGAGGAATTCGAGCTTGTCGTTCCACAGCTCGAGCTGCATCTTGCGGTTGGTCTCGATGATGTTCGCGAGCAGGGTCTTCATCTGCGCACCGCGGTCGCGCATCGACTTGTTCTCGGCAGGAATGTGCTGGCTCAGCAGGGCCAGGTGCATGGTCAGCGCGGTCATGGACGAGCCCAGGCTGTCGTGCAGCTGGCGTGCCAGCAGGCGGCGTTCCTCGTCCCAGCAGCCGGACACGTAGGCCAGCATCTCGGCGAGTTCAGCGGAGCGGTCCGCAGGCGGCGCATTGGATGCGCTTGCTGCCGTGTCGGACTGCGGAGGTGCCGGTTCGGTCATCGTAAGCTCGGTTAAATGTTTCCCAAATCATACAACAGTTGGACGGAAGGGGGCGCGCAAGCCGGATGGCGCCGCCGGTTCCGCTCATCCGGGGTCAGCGTGCGCTGCCGTACAGTCGGGTCGGCGGTTTCGGGCGATGCTGGGGTCGTGGAAGTACCACTTTATCAACATAACCGGGGGTAACATAAATGACGACCGCAGCCAAACCGCAGGATGCCATCACGCTGCTCACCGCGCAGCACCGCGAAGTGAAATCCATGTTCGATGAGTTCGAGAGCATGACGGACCGCGCCAAGGTCAGCAAGAAAAAGCTCGCCGACAAGATCTGCGACGCGCTCATCATGCACGCCACGATCGAGGAAGAAATCCTGTATCCGGCCGTGCGTGAAGCCACCAAGGAAACCGAAGACATGGTCGACGAGGCCGTGGTCGAGCACGCCTCGGCCAAGGACCTGATCGCCCAGATCCAGGAAATGGACCCGGGCGAAGACCTGTACGACGCCAAGGTGAAGGTGCTGGGCGAGCTGGTCGAGCACCACGTCGAGGAAGAAGAGAAAGAAATGTTCCCGAAGATGCGCGAGCTGAAGCTCGATCTGGCGGGACTGGGACAGGAAATGGCGGCGCGCGCTGCCGAATTGCAGTAGGTTTTACTCGCCCGGACGCCAGGGTCCGGGCAAAGCGGCTCACGCCGCGTCGGCCGCCGGCATGCTTGCCGGCGCCAGTGCTTCCAGCAGCTGGTCCATGCTCACGGGTTTCACCAAATGCTGGTCGAAGCCCGCTTCCAGCACGCGGCGCTGGTCTTCCGCCAGGCCGTAGCCCGTCAGCGCAATCAGGCGGATGCCGGCCGTGGCTGGATCGCGCCGCAGGCGGCGCGCCACTTCATAGCCGTCGATGCCGGGCAGGCCGATGTCCACCAGGGCCGCCGCCGGCAAGCCGCTGACCGCTGCCGCCACGCCCTGCAGTCCGTCGGCCGCCTGGGCCACCGGGAAGCCGTGGGCGGCCAGCATGGTCGCCATCATTTCGCGGCCGTCTTCATTGTCTTCGATCAGCAGCACCGACGGCTTGCCGGTATTGTCGCCCAACGAATGCTGGGGCGCCTGCGGCGCCACGGCCGGCTCGGTGCGCGGCAGGCGGATCAGGAAGGTCGAGCCGTTGCCGCAGCCTTCGCTTTCCGCACTGACGCTGCCGCCATGCAGTTCCACCAGGCGGCGCACCAGCGACAGGCCGATGCCCAGGCCGCCCTGCGAGCGGTCGATCGAGATCGCACCCTGCACGAACACGTCGAACACATGCGGCAGCAGCTCGGCCGGGATGCCCACGCCGCTGTCCCGCACGGTCAGCACGACTTCGTCTGCCGTCTCGGCCAGGTTGATGTCGATGTTGCCGCCGGCCGGGGTGTACTTGATCGCGTTATCGAGCAGGTTCGAGGTGATCTGCTCGAGGCGGGTCGGGTCGCCGTCCACCCATCCAGGGGACAGGTCGACGCTGAATCGGTAGCCGGCGGTGCGGCCGGTGGCGCGGAAGGTCTCCAGGCAGCCCGATACCAGGTTGGCCAGGTCGATCGGTTTGCGCGCCAGCAGGATCTTGCCCGACATCGCACGCGACAGATCGAGCAGGTCGTCCACGATGCGCGACAGGTGCTGGCTCTGGCGCTGGATGATCTGCTTGGCGCGGCCGACGGTCTCGCTGTTGGCGCCCGCCAGGCCGATCAGCGAGGAAGCGCTGCTGATGGCCGACAGCGGGTTGCGCAGTTCGTGGCCCAGCATGGCGAGGAATTCGTCCTTGGCGTGGCTCTTGCGCTCGGCATCACGGCGTTCTTCCATCTCGCGCACGAGGCGGCGGTTGGTCGCGGTCAGCTCGGTGGTGCGTTGCGACAGCTTCTCGGCCTGGCGCTTGAGCTGCTCGTTCTTCATGGCCAGGGCCACGAACACCGACACCTTCGCATGCAGCACCTGCGGGATCACCGGCGTGAACATGAAGTCGGCGGCGCCGCGCTGGTAGGCTTTCAGGCGGTCGATCTCGTCGGCCAGGAAGGCGGTGACGAAAATGATGGGGATGTCGGCCGAGCGGGCGCGCTGGTGGATCGCTTCGGCGGTTTCGAAACCATCCATGCCGGGCATGTTCACGTCGAGCAGGATGACGGCGAAATCATGCAGCAGCACCTGGCGCAGGGCTTCCTGGCCGGAGCGGGCGGAATGGACCGTGTAGTTGCTCTCGTCCGCCCATTGATCAAGCAAGCTCGTCAGCGCTAGCAGGCTTGCCGCATCGTCGTTTACGACAAGAATTTTCGGTTTATCAGTATGTGCCACGATGTTTGCGGTACTTTCGCCAAAAGGGAATGCCTTCGGAACAAGAATACCGGAGCCGAATGTTACGTTAAAGAAATCCTGCGTAATAACAGCGAATGATAGCACGACGAATAAAGTGCACCAGAGCAAAAAACTCAATTGTGTGCGCTATTACCGGTACGCTGCCGCACATACGCCACACCCCCTCTGTGCCATAGTGGATGCGACCAGTTCAGCCGTATTCACATGCAGGACCGGGGCCCCAACTTGAAAGGACAATCATGAATATCGATAACATCGTAAATCAACAATTCCACGGCAAGTCGTTTAGCGAACTCGTCAATGCGCCCCTGAGCGCCCTGAGCGGCATTACCGAACAGCAGGCCTGTGCATTTGCCGCCGTCGGCGTGAGAACGGTCGGGGATCTGGCGAAGATGCCGGTCGTGAACTACGCAGTGGCCATCCATGCGCTTGCGACCTGCGAAGGCGCTTCCAGCAGGGAACAGGCGGAAGAATGCCTGCTCGACGACGCCGTCGAGATGACCTTCCCCGCCAGCGACCCGATTTCGGTCGATTCGGGCATCACCCGCATCGAAGTGGCGCCGGACAAGGTCGACGCCGCCCGCGACCACCAGGGCGCCCAGGCCATGGAAGCACACTCCGAAGAGGCGCTGCGCAATGCCGGGGTGCGTACCGGGTACCTGCAGAAGGACGACGGCGGGAACCGCTGATAGCGGCAGGTTACTTCGGTCGTAAAACGGGCCACGGGCGGCGCAAGCTGCTCGTGGCCTGTTTGTTTCCAAAATCTTTCTGCCGAAAACGCAAAAATCGGGGTCAGGTCCTGACATTGAGACACGGACTCAACTGGAGTAGTGCCGGGCTCGTGTCCGAATGTCAGACCTGACCCTGACCCTTCCCCTCAAATTCTCACCTCCTGCACCAAGGTAATCAGTTCAATAAGGGCGGTCTCGAACGCGTGTGGAGGTAATCGAGGTCGCGTACTCTCCATCAAATAACTTCGT